>QZLA01000373.1 GCA_004796375.1 Desulfobacteraceae bacterium | reverse complement strand
GGGAACTTACCTGTCAACTTCTGTCTTTTTCAAAGGTGTCTGACAACAGTATTGATTCTGTATCAGACCGTGATTTTATCATGGAGTTCATCTCTCATGCCTCCATCTGCATGGTCCACCTGTCCAGATTGTCAGAAGAGTTGATCCTGTGGTCCTCGTCCGAGTTCGGATTTATCACCATATCAGATGCGTTTACCACCGGGTCCAGTATCATGCCGCAGAAAAAAAACCCTGATGTGGCTGAACTGGTCCGGGGAAAGACCGGGCGGGTCGTGGGTAACCTGATCTCCATCATCACACTGATGAAATCGCTTCCCCTGGCCTATAACAAAGATATGCAGGAGGACAAGGAACCGTTGTTTGATACGGTGGACACCCTTAAAATCTGTATCGAGGTGTATACCCGGATGATGCCCAATATCATGGTGCACCGGGAAGTGATGTACGATGCATGCCGTACCGGTTTTTTGAATGCCACCGACCTTGCCGATTATCTGGCAACCCGGGGTATGCCGTTCAGGCAGGCGCACTCTGTTGCCGGAAAAGCCGTCGCCCATGCCCTGAGACTTGGAAAGGAATTGGACGACCTGACCATCGATCAGTTCAAGACATTCAGTGATCTTATTGAACCGGATGTTTTTGATTATCTGTCCATCGAGCAGATGATCACCCGGCGGATCTCTTACGGAGGGACCGGATATGAAAATGTGAAACAGGCGGTCCAACAGGCAAAAAAGGAGTTAAATCCATGAAACCTATTCAAAACAGAGCGTTGATCCTGGGCCTATCCCTTTTGCTGGTAATGTGGATGGCCGGATGCGGCAAGAAGGGACCGCCAAGTGTACCATCTGCAAAGGCAGTCACATTGCCTGCGCCGGCCAACCTGACCATTATTAATGAGCAGGGAATGTTGAGCTGGAATTATGACCCGGCGTCTGTTCCTGAACCCATTCGTTTGCAAGGATTTGATATTTTCAGGGCCAGCCTTGATAAGGAAGGGTGTGAAGGATGTCCCATCATTTTCGAACGGCTGGATCGTGTGAACCAGGATGTCCGGCAATATGCTGTCAAACCCATTCCGGGACATACCTGCTATTTTAAAATCCAGGCCATTGGAGAACCCGACATTAAAAGTGAGTTCTCCAGGGTTGTGCAGAATAAATATGAGTAGCTCATGCCTGAACAATACACAGCATATCTGAGCATCGGGTCCAACCGGGGCAGTAAAGCGGATAATCTTGATCAGGCCCTGGCAGAACTTGAAAAACAGGATCATACCCGGATTATAACAGTATCTCCCTATTACCGGACAGAGCCCCGGGATTACGCGGACCAGGATTGGTTTGTTAATGCTGTGGTAAAAATCAGGACGATACTTGCTCCTGACGATCTTCTGGGATATTTAAAATCCATTGAAAAACGGATCGATACCGAGGGAAAACCCTTCAGGTACGGGCCCAGGGTCATTGATCTGGATATTGTATTATATGACACCCTTGTCCTTAGGTCCGAGGAGCTTGATATCCCTCATCCGAAAATGCACGAAAGGGGGTTTGTGCTGCAGCCGTTATGTGATATAGATCCCCACATCCTTCATCCGGTATTGAATAAAACCTGCAACACCCTGCTGGATGAAATTAAAATTAATGAGAATCAAGGTATTATTCCTTTTAATAATTCTGATTTAAAAAATTAAGGAGATGTAACATTGAAATTTTTTATTGATACGGCCAATATCGACGAGATCAAGCAGGCCAATGACATGGGCATGGTAGACGGCGTCACCACCAACCCCTCCCTGATTGCCAGGGAAGAGGGCGAGTTTAAAGAGATCATTACCAATATCTGCGGCATTGTCAAGGGTCCGGTCAGTGCGGAAGTGATCAGCCTCGAGTATGAGGGTATGGTCGAAGAAGCCAGAGAGCTGGCAAAGATTGCCGATAATATTGCAGTTAAAATTCCTATGACCGTTCCGGGTCTTAAGGCGGTAAAGACATTGACACAGGAGGGGATCAAGACCAATGTCACACTGGTTTTCTCAGCACTGCAGGCCCTGATGGCCGCAAAAGCCGGTGCCACATTTGTCTCACCGTTTGTCGGCAGGCTTGATGACCTGTCAGAAAACGGCATGGATCTGATCGAGGAGATTGCCCAGATTTTTGACAACTACGGATTCATGACCGAGATTATCGTGGCCAGTATCCGAAATCCGCTTCATGTACTGAATTCTGCACTGATCGGTGCCCATATTGCCACGATCCCCTTTAAGGTGCTCAATAACCTGGCCGCACACCACATGACCGACAAAGGGATCGATGCATTCATGGCGGACTGGAATAAGAAGGTGGGTAAATAGTTTCCAAATTTAATGTTGACATTTTACTCATAAACGTATATAAAATTCAGGTTCTTTGAAAGAGCGGGAATAACTCAGTGGTAGAGTGCGACCTTGCCAAGGTCGAAGTCGCGGGTTCAAATCCCGTTTCCCGCTCCACTCTAAAGGCGGCTTGGCCAAGGGGTAAGGCAACGGCCTGCAAAGCCGTTATTCTCCGGTTCAAATCCGGAAGCCGCCTCCATAAAACACAAAGGGTTCCGGATACTCACCGGAACCCTTTTTTAGTTAGAGCACACGCCATGCTTTCTCAATCGCATAATGCAGCATTTTTCCCTTAAATTTGGGTTTTTATCTCTATTTCGATATTTTAATTGCGGAAAACCTCAATCGATTTCATTATTTTAATTGATTGAAATTATAGGGTTTATTCAATGTTAATATTCGATTAGATATTGCATTATTGCTCGATTATTGCTATTTTTCTAACCCTATTTTGTTTTGAAAGGACCTATCTTGGCCATGGCTGTTGACACCATAGACAAACATCTTGAACACGAAATACAAAAACGCAGAACTTTTGCCATCATCAGTCACCCGGATGCCGGGAAAACCACGTTGACGGAAAAACTGCTGCTGTTTGGCGGGGCCATTCAACAGGCAGGTGCGGTTAAATCACGAAAAGCGGATCGTGCAGCCACCAGTGATTTTTTAACCATCGAGCAGGAGAGGGGGATTTCTGTATCTTCTTCTGTGATGAAATTCAATTACAAGGATTATGAAATCAACCTGCTGGATACGCCTGGTCATAAGGATTTCAGTGAGGATACCTACCGCGTGCTCACGGCAGTGGACTGTGCCGTGATGATCATTGACAATGCCAAGGGGGTCGAACCCCAGACCAAGAAGCTGATGGAGGTCTGCAGAATGCGAAACACTCCCATCATCACCTTCATCAATAAACTGGACCGGGAAGGCATTGACCCGCTTGAGATCTTTCAGGACATTGAAGATAAACTGCAGATTGAGTGTATCCCCTTGACCTGGCCCATTGGAATGGGAAAACGGTTTAAAGGGGTGTATAACCTTGAGAAAAAGGAACTGGGCATCTTTTCCCCCGGGTATACCCCCAAAGATAATGACGGGGTTGTGATCAGCGACCTTGCTGATCAGCGGCTGGACGAGTTGCTGACCGAAACCATGGCGGATCAGCTCAGGGAGGATGTAGAGCTCCTGGATGGTGCCCTTGATCCGTTCGATATCGAGCACTATCTCAACGGCAGCCAGACACCGGTTTTCTTTGGCAGCGCCATCAATAATTTTGGGGTCAGGGAAATGCTTGATGCATTTGTTGAGATTGCGCCCTCTCCGGGCGTTCGCAAAACAGCCTCCCGTGATGTGTCACCTTTTGAAAATAATTTTTCCGGTTTTACCTTCAAGATCCAGGCCAATATGGATCCCGAACACCGCGACCGAATCGCATTTTTCAGGATCTGTTCCGGTAAATTCAAAAAAGGAATGAAGGTCAGGCATCACCGGATCGGCAAGGATATCAAGATTGCCAATGCCACGATCTTCATGGCACAGGAAAGAAATAATGTGGAAGAGGCTTATCCCGGTGACATTATCGGCATCCATAACCACGGCACCATCAAGATCGGCGACACATTCACTCTGAAAGAGCCCCTCAAGTTTCTGGGGATACCCAATTTTGCCCCGGAACATTTCAGGCGGGTGGTTCTCAAGGATCCCATGAAGGCAAAATCCCTTCAAAAGGGGTTGATCCAGTTGGCGGAAGAGGGGACCATCCAGGTCTTCCGGCCGATGTTTGGTAATGACTATATTATCGGCGCGGTCGGTGTGCTCCAGTTTGATGTGACCATGGCCCGGTTAAAGGCTGAGTACAATGTCAATGCCGTGTACGAGGGGGTCAATTTTTCTGTGGCCCGCTGGGTCACCTGTCACGATGAGTCTGTGTTTAAAGCGTTTAAAAAGAAAAACGAATCCAGTCTGGCCATGGATTCTGAAAACTGGCTGGTGTTTCTGACCACCAGTGAATACCAGCTTGGATTCACCATGGAAGACTGGCCTGATGTTCAATTCCATAAAACCAGAGAATACAATTAACCCGATAAACATATGAGGTGATTTATGACTGATCAACGCATTCACAATTTCAATGCCGGCCCTGCAGCGCTTCCTTTACCTGTACTCGAAGAGATCCAGAAGTCCTTTTTGAATTTCAAAGGCTCCGGCATGTCGGTTACCGAGATCAGTCACCGCTCTTCACATTTTGACAAGGTGATCAATGAGGCGGTTGAAAGGGCCAGACGGCTGTTAAACCTGGATGAACGGTATCATGTGTTGTTTATCCAGGGCGGTGCCAGTCTCCAGTTTGCCATGATCCCCATGAATTTTCTCAAGGATGGGGAGACAGCAGATTACATCAATACGGGCACCTGGTCACAAAAAGCGATCAAAGAGGCCCAGATTCAGAACAAATCCATCCATGTGGCGGCATCATCCGAAGACAAAAATTTTTCATACATTCCAAAGGATATCCAGTTCAGCCAGAACCCCTTGTTCGTGCATCTGACCTCCAACAATACCATCAAGGGCACCCAGTGGTACGAGTTCCCGGACACCCATGGTGTTCCCATCCTGGCGGATATGTCTTCAGATATCTTTTCCAAACCCCTTGATATGGAAAAATTCGGCATGATTTACGCTGGTGCCCAGAAAAACCTGGGACCTTCAGGCACCTGCATGGTGATCATCAGGGATGATATGCTGGAAAAAGTGGATGACAGTCTCCCCTCCATGCTCAAATACTCAACCTATGCGGCTAAAAATTCCATGTACAATACACCGCCCTGTTTTGGCGTGTATACCATCTGTCTGGTGCTCAAGTGGATTGAAGAGGAGATGGGCGGGCTTGCACAGATTGAAGCCCACAATATCTCAAAGGCTGACCTGCTTTACGATTTTCTCGATGCCAGCAGCTTTTACAGAACAACAGCAGAAAAATACTCCCGTTCGCTCATGAATGTGACCTTCAGACTGCCAAGTGAAGACCTGGAAAAAGCATTTGTGGAAAAAGCGACCAGCCAGGGGCTTGGGGGATTAAAAGGGCACCGTTCCGTAGGGGGCTGCCGGGCATCCATCTATAATGCTGCAACCATGGAAAGCATTCAGGCACTGGTTCAGTTCATGGACATCTTTGAAAAGGAGAATAACTAGATGAGAGTTCTCGTCAGCGACAAGATGGGGGAAGCCGGCATTGAGATTTTTGAAAATGAATATGGCCTTGATGTGGATGTCAACACAGGTCTTGCTCCCGAGGAGTTGATCCGGATCATTCCTGAATATGATGCCCTGGCCATCCGAAGCTCTACAAAAGTGACCAAAGAACTGCTTGACGCAGCAGTCAATCTCAAGGTGATTGCACGTGCAGGTATCGGGCTGGATAACGTGGATATCCCTGAAGCCACCAAACGCGGGATTGCTGTCATGAACACCCCGGGCGGGAATACCGTGACAACTGCAGAGCACGCCATCGCCATGATGATGGCTTTGACCCGAAATATTCCGAAAGGGACGTCCACCCTGAAGCAGGGGAAATGGGAAAAAAAATCACTTCAGGGCCGTGAAATCCAGGGGAAAACCATCGGGGTGATCGGTTTTGGCAATATCGGTTCCATTGCCGCCAATCTGGCCAAGGGTCTTAAAATGAACGTCATTGTTTTTGATCCCAATATTGCCTCTGAAGTCATAGAAAAAGCAGGATTCGAGTATGTCACCCTGGATAATCTGTATGACAGAGCCGATTATATCACCATACACGTCCCCAAAATGGAGGGGACCATCGACTTGCTGGATGCACAGGCATTTTCAAAGATGAAAGATGGCGTGATGGTCATCAACTGTGCCCGCGGCGGCATTGTTAATGAGACAGCGCTCTACGATGCCATTACTTCCGGCAAGGTGGCCGGCGCAGCACTGGACGTATTTGAAACGGAACCTCCGGGAGAGCATCCCCTGCTTGAACTGGACCAGGTGATTGCCACCCCCCACCTGGGTGCATCCACGCAGGAAGCCCAGACCAATGTGGCCGTGGCTGCTGCCAATCAGATCATCGCCTATCTCAAACACGACACCATTATCAATGCTGTGAACGTACCTTCTGTGACCGGCACGATTCTGCAAAAATTAAAACCGCTGCTCTTTCTGGCAGAAAAGATGGGCGTGATGCAGTCTCAGCTGGCCAATGGCGGCATCAAGGAAGTCACCATTGAATATGCCGGGAACTTCCCGGATCTGAATATGACACCCGTGACCATTGCCGCCATAAAAGGTATCCTGATGCCCATCTCAGAATATGAGGTCAATTCCGTCAATGCCATTACGTTTGCCAAGGAGATGGGGATTAAGATATCCGAGTCAACCAGCCAGGAAAGCGGCAACTTTCTCAATCTCATCCGGTTGACACTGATTTCTGAGGATGGCGAGAATCTTGTAGAGGGAACCATCTTTGGAAAAGATGACCCCAGAATTGTCAGGATCAACAATTTCAGGCTTGAAGTCATTCCAGAAGGCCACTTAGGGCTGATACACAATGTAGACAAACCGGGCTCCATCGGTTCCATCGGCACCACCCTGGGAAAACATAACATCAATATCGCTCGTATGATGGTGGGCCGTGAAGATGACGGCAAACGAAACATCATTTTCCTGCGCACAGATACACCGGTGCCGGCTTCAGTCGTAGAGGAGATCTGCGCCCATGAGCTGGTTATATCCATGAGAACCTTTGAGTTGTGATGCAGCAGACCCTTCGTAAGATCCCGTTTAACTATACGTCTGCTGATGATCAACAGGTCATTGTCCACATTCTTGGGCAGGATTTTTACCATACCCTGTCCCGTCTTGAGGAACAAAAAGATACCGGCAGATCTTCCAGGCTGCTTCACCGGTTCATCGGAGACATGTTTGTCCTTGAGCGGAACCCCTTTCTGCTGCAGGAACTGATCGAAAGCACCCGGCAGAAACAGGAGCTGTTCAATATTTTCCGCGACGATCTGGCGATTATTCAAAAGAATGCCAGACATGAGGACGTCCTTCATCTCATTGAAGGTTGCAAGACCTATCTGAACCAAATGGATCAGCGTATCCAAAAGGCCGCCCTTCAACAAAAAAAGATCCGCCAAGCACTGGGTGTGATTATCGGCCGGGACAATATCTATTTTGATCCGTTTAACCTGACTGCCCACACGACTGATGCGACAGACTGGCGCCTGTATCCACCGGTTGCCGTGTTACGTCCGGACAAGGCGTCCCAGGTACCGGACCTGATCAAGGCGGTTCACCGCCTTGGACTGAATATCATTCCACGGGGGGCCGGTACCGGGTTGACCGGAGGGGCGGTTCCGTTAACGCCGTACTGTGTCATGATCAATACAGAAAAACTCAACCGGATATCCCCGATTAAAGTATTGGGGCAGCCCGGTGAAAAGGGCTGTGCCAAGATCCATGTGGAAGCCGGTGTCATTACCCAGGATATCATGGATTTTGCCTCTGATCAGGGTTGGGTGTTTGCCACTGACCCCACCAGTGCATGGGCATGCACCATCGGCGGGAACATTGCTGAAAATGCCGGCGGTAAGAAAGCCGTGTTCTACGGCACTGCGCTTGATAACCTGATCTCCTACGAGATGGTGATGCCATCCGGAAAATCGATACGGGTCAAACGCCAGGACCATCCCCTGCGAAAGATTCTTCCCCAGGATCAGGTGGTGTTTGAGATTTGTGATGACAGTGACCATGTCATAGAAAGGATCGAACTTAAAGGGACGGACATCCGTAAACCCGGCCTGGGAAAGGACGTGACCAACAAGTCACTGATGGGCCTTCCCGGCATCCAGAAGGAAGGGTGTGACGGAATAATTACCGGTGCCACCTTTGTGCTGTACCCCAAGTTCAGGCACAAGAAAACCTTTTGTATAGAATTTTTTGGTGATGACATGGCAGAAGCCAGCCAGGTCATTGCAGATGTGGTTGATTCATTTTCATTGACCGATCCTGCCTTGATGGCCCTTGAGCATTTTGATGAAGAATATATTAAAGCCATTGACTATAAAACCAAAACCCTGGTTGGTAACCGCTTGAAAGCAGTGCTTCTGGTAGATATGGTCTCCAACGACCACACTTCCCTTCAACAGGGGATTGAACGGATCGAGACGATTCTTGACGGTTTTGAAAAGACCGGGTTGAGCGTTGCCTGTGATGAATCTGAATCCAAGCGGTACTGGCAGGACAGAAAGCGGCTGGGCGCCATCGCTTCCCATACCAACGCCTTTAAACTGAATGAGGATATTGTGCTCCCGATCCGGGCTTTAGCTGATTTTGCCAGATATGTCGACCAATACAATATCATGGAAAAACGGTATACCCAGGAAACGATCATTAAACAGATCGTACAGTATCTTGACCAGGCCATTCCAATGGATGATCCCCAGTGGCTTGAAAGCAAAGTCAGCCAGGCAAAAGACCTTGCGTTCACCACCCTGGAAAAACTGGAGATAGCTTCCAGGGACGCAGTTGAAGCCTGGATTCATCCCAAGAATTTTTTCAACCAGGTCATGGACAGCCTCCGGGGGTACCAGATGGTATCTGAACAGGTCAAACAGATATACGAACGCGTAAAATCCCGCCTGATTGTAATTGCGACGCACATGCATGCCGGAGACGGCAATGTTCATGTGAATATTCCGGTTCTGTCCAACGACAGGGAGATGATGGCACGGGCCGCGGCCACTGCAGATGATGTGATGGCCAAGGCAGTGGAGTTTAACGGTGTGGTTTCAGGTGAACACGGGATTGGGGTTACCAAGGCCAAACACCTTGATCCGCTGCGCCTTGATGAACTCAATACCTACCGGTCAGAAATCGACCCCAAGGGCCTCATGAACCCTGAAAAACTTAGAGATCCGGGCATCATGAACCGGATGTTCACCCCCTCCTTCAACCTTCTCAAGCTTGAAGCCAGCATATTAAAGCACGGCGCGCTTGAAGATCTGGCGTCAGATATTGCCAACTGTGTCAGATGCGGGAGATGCAAACCCCAGTGCCCGGTTTTCTTTCCGGCAAAGAATATGTTTTTTCATCCCCGGAATAAGAACCTTGCAGTGGCCGCCCTGATCGAGGCACTGCTCTATATTGTCCAGCGGACACAATCCACCGGGTTTAAAAGTTTGATGAGCCTTGAACAGATTGCGGATCACTGCACCATCTGCCACAAGTGCCTGCTCAAATGCCCGGTCAAAATTGATTCGGGTGAGATTTCGGTCTCCGAGCGTGAGATTCTGGCCAACCGAAAATTTAAACATACCCCGGTCACCACCAAGCTTGCATTGAACTATCTTTCCTCCCGGCACAGGGGGCTTAACCGGAT
This sequence comes from Desulfobacteraceae bacterium, assembly GCA_004796375.1. GTDB lineage: Bacteria > Desulfobacterota > Desulfobacteria > Desulfobacterales > Desulfobacteraceae > MADRE2. Next base: position 24,325 of record QZLA01000373.1, on the reverse strand, counting down.
GGTTCGTGAAGGGGTGTTCAAGCCGGCAAGCCTACTGCAGCCCCTTGCCAGTAAACTCTTTGGACGAGCACTTCCGTTTGAGACCCTTAAATCCCCGGTAAGCCATCTGTCCAGGAATAATCTTTATGATATTCTGCCCCATGTGGCGGACAATCAGGCCCTGGTTCTCGAACCTGCGGAGGCCGCCGAATATACAGTCATGTATTTTCCGGGCTGCGGTAGTGAGCGCCTGTTTTCAGACATTTCAAAGGCGTGTATCTACGGCCTGTTAAAACACCGGACCCGTGTCGTCCTCCCGCCGCCTTTCCTGTGCTGTGGATATCCTTCAAAGGTGAATGCCAGGACGGACGAATACCAGCGTCTCATGCTCCAGAATGCCATAATTTTTTCCCAGATCAGGGATATGTTCAGCGACCTTGAGTTCAACGCCTGTGTTGTCAGCTGCGGGACCTGCATGGAGGCATTGAAGAATTTCAATGCCCAGAATATTTTTTCCACCCGCATTGAGGATGTGTTTGCGTTCTTACACCGGAACACCCCCGCTTTTTCCCTTGACGGCAACTTTTATTATCATGCCCCCTGTCATGATTCAATGAATGGAAAAGCCATTGAGATGCTGCGCTCAGGCAAGACATCCGAATCGATTTGCCATATTCCCCATTGCTGCTCAGAAGCCGGCACCATGTCCATGTCAAGACCGGGCATTTCAAATGCCATGCTGGACAGAAAGTCTTCTTTACTGTCGCAGCTTGCCGGTGTCAACCCGGACAAAAAGGTTATTGTGACCAACTGCCCTTCCTGTATTCAGGGCCTGGGCCGCCTGAGATCTTCGGGGGTCAGCGCCATGCACATGATGGTGGCGTGGGCACAAAACCTATCCGGCCGGCACTGGGAACACGAGATGAAGAAAATGATCAGGGCATATGAGGTGGTTAATTTCTAACCGGTTATGAATCTTGTTTTATTGACAAGGGAAGACTTTATTTCACATGACCGCGTCAGGATCAGTGACCGGCGCATGGATCACCTGGTCAAGGTGAACCGGATCACACAAGGAGATACCCTGCAGTGCGGTTTGATCAACCACAATATGGGGGTAGGTACCGTGACACGGCTGACTGCTTCTTTTGTAGAGCTGTCTGTCACGCTTGAACATGAACCACCACGTAAACTACCCCTTTCCCTGATCATTGCCCTCCCGCGCCCGAAGATGCTGCGCCGGATTATTACCACTGCCACGGAACTTGGGGTGGGTGAAATTTTCCTGATTAATTCATGGCGGGTTGAAAAAAGTTACTGGCAAACCCCCTGGCTGGCGGATCACCACATCCGTGAATACATGACTAAAGGACTTGAGCAAAGCAAGGATACGGTTTTACCCAAAATACACATGAAGCGTTTCTTCTCCCGTTTTGTCAATGACGAGCTTCCATCATTTTTAAAAAATCATCTGTGCCTGCTGGCCCATCCAAAAGGCCGACAATCACTGCCGACCCAGGTTGCTGAGAATGTCATTCTCGCTGTGGGTCCTGAAGGCGGATTTATTGATAGAGAGGTGGAGACCTTTGAAAGGATCGGATTTATGTGCGGGACAGCCGGCAAAAGAATCATGCGGGTTGAAACTGCCGTACCCTACCTGATTGCCAGCCTGTTCTCGTAACAAAAACTCACCTCAGGACAAAGCCACTTATCATCTCATGGCTTTTAGATAGGCCCAACCATTCATTCATTTAACCGATTGTGCCAGGATGGTCTGGTAGATCAATTTGATCTCTTTTGCCGTGCGTTTGACGTCAAACAGATACCGGGTCAGTTCCGTGCCCCGCTGACAATGCGCTGATGCCATATCCGGATCATCCAGGTAGGCAACTATTTTTTCGGCAAGATCTACGGGATTCCTTGGCTCGGCCAAGAGACCGGTCTGATTATGCCGGATCAGGTCAGGAAACCCGCCGACATCGGTTGTAATCGTAGGGATGCCCATGAGCAGGGATTCAACAGCGCCGCCGACATTTTCAGAATAGGAGGGGTGAACAGCCAGATCAAATCCGGAATACAGCTGTGCAACATCTTTTCGGGTGCCCATAAAGGTCACATGCTCCCCGAGAATCTGTTTTCCGTATGCGCTGATGCGATGCTCATACTGGTCTGCACCGCCCCACGCTCCTCCGACAAATACCAGATGGACATTTCCATGTGTCTTCCGGACCATGGACAGGGCATCGATCAAGTCTTCATGGCCCTTGAGACCACGGGTTTGTCCAAGATAATACTTCGGAGGATACATGTAGGCAACCATGCCCACGATACAGGCCTGTTCAGGTATGCCTAACATGTCTCTGAGGTAGGAGCGGTCATGGCGGACAAAATGATCAAGATCTGTTCCATAATAGGAAAGAAAAACCCGCTGTCTGCCCCTTGACGGTGTATACCGCTGTTTTAAAAGTGTGTTATAGGTATCCCTTGTCCATTGGCAGGAGGCGATCCAGTGATCCTGATCGGTTGCTGTGAGAATGTCGGTCTCCCTGAAAAACCGGTGTTCCAGGTGAAGTGGGCCAGGCACCTGGAACACTTTGGGCACTTGGATCCTTTTTAGCGCCAGACGCATCACCATGGTGGTTCCGAAAAAATGTGAATGGATCAAATCAGGCTTTACACCATCAACCAACTGCCTCAGCGATTTGAACTGAATGGATGACTTCCAGGGTGTTTTGATCAAGAGGTCTGAATTCAGTACATGAACGGTTGCACCGGCCAGTTCAAATAAAGAGGCATTTCCAGAGTAGGCGGGCAGGGCAACATGCACATCAACATCAAGGGTGACCAGTTCCCGCACCTGTTTCAGTGCCCAGGCTGCGCCTGAAGTGGTCTTAATCAGTTGTAAAACTCGCATTGGTCCTCTTGATTCTGCCCATGAAAAGTATTGTAAATGTCAGCAAGGAGAGATTAACCAGTACGACTGCCCCAAGAATTCCGTCAAGCTGCCAGAAACATGCACCGGCAATATAGCTGATCACGGCTGTGGCCGCTACACCAGACCAGAGAAGGGCAATGGATCGGGTGCGAAGTTCAATGGTCAGTTTGAGCAGAAACTGCTGGGAGGCGGCAAAGCATCCGCCAGCAAGGAGCAGCCAGGGAAAAAGCCATGCATAACCTCTGAACTCGATACCAAGAAGCACCTTGCCCACTGCAGGGTATAAGAACAGCATGGAAACAAAAATAATGCCTGTGACACCCAGAATAGACAGGGCAAGATACCGGTTCAGCTTGAGTGCCTTGTCTGTATTTGATTCGTTGTCGCTTTTCCCTGTAATCTGGTACAGGATCGGTTCAAAAAAAAGAATCAGAAAATTGCTGATAAACAACATGGGCATAAACGCCAGCTGGTATACGGCCGCGTATCCCCCGACGTCACTGATATTTCCATAGTGAGTCAGCGCCCATCGTTCCGCCATCATGACGACCCAGATCGAGCCGTTGGAAATGATAAGGGGTAGCGCGTAAGATCGGATAGCATCCGGTTTAAGCGCGTTGCTACGATCTGGAAATGAAACCGGATCTGAAAACGAAAGGGGCTGTAAAGCGGAGGAGGGAAGGGGCAGAGTAGACAGCCTTCCAATAAACCATGCGTGGAAACCCACAATGATCAGGCCGACAGTGATAAACCCGTAGAGCACCGTGGGGGTGCGATAACTGTCAAGTATGATAATGAGAAGAATGGCGAGAAGGAACCGGCCGATTTCAAATGCCCCCTGCAGTATTGCCCTGAATCGTCTTTTGCGGGCAGCATCTTCAAACGCGTTTCCGATGCGGTTGAGGGTTAAAACACAGGCAAAACCGAACACCGTCAGACCAAGGTGAAGCCCGGGAAGGCCGTCAAAAAAAAAACCAATCCCTGTAAGGGTCACGAAAATCAGGCTGGCAATTCCTAAACCATAGCCGGTGAATCTGAGGCATTCGGTTAAAAATAAATTCAACCGTCCTTCTTGATGCCAAAGGGAAAAGAAGCGAACAATGGCCATGCTGATGGGGTTTCCGCAGACCTGCATCATCAATGTGGCAAAACTGATGCACAATGCCAGTTTGCCGTATTCTGTGGGAGAAAGCAGTCCTGTTAATGATCGGGTGCCGATGAGCAGTGCAATCACGGATGATACTAGCCCGGCGGCCACCCAGAAGGCCTCGCCTGTCAGTCGCTGGATGGCTTTGGAGTTCATTTCACGGCTGATTCCATTGCACTGCGGATCTGGTCAATAGTGAACTGGATGCTGGCCGGTTCAAGGGTTGGGTGAACCACAAACATCATGGAGTTTTCACCGAGTTCACTGGCATTGGGTAATCTTGACGTCACCCTGCCGCCCTGTTTTAAATCGATGAGGTCGTTGTTGATTTTAAAAGGGCTGGTTCTGAACGCATCTTCAAGATAGATTTCAGGGCAGATACCTGTATTGCAGGGGATACCTTTATCTTCAAGATTCTTGAGAATACTGTCCCTGTTCCATCCCTGCTTGAGTGCTCCGGGTTCCACAAATGCATAGTATTTATAATATGCATGGTAGACTTCCTTTTCAGGCACAGTGAGACGAAGACCTGGAACATTCTTCAAATTATCGTTCAGGAATCCGGCATACTCACGTCTTTTATCGACCCATTGGTCCAGTTTTCTGAGTTGAACCCTACCGATGGCCGCCTGCATCTCCGTCATCCGGCAATTGGTGCCAAAGCTGTCGACCAGCCACCTGAAACCAAACTCCGGGTTGTTGACAAAGGATTTCCCAGGATTCTTCCCGTGGTCTTTATAGCTCCATGCTTTTTCCCAGATGGAGTTATCATTGGTGAGCAGCATCCCGCCTTCGCCGCCGGTGGTCATGATTTTATCCTGGCAGAAGGAAAAGATGGCACAGTCTCCAAAAGCCCCTGTTTTTTTATCTTTAAAAGATGCCCCATGAGACTGGGCGCAGTCCTCGATGAGGACGAGTCCGTTTTCTTTACAGAATGATTGCAAGCGGTCAAGCTCACAGGGCCATCCGGACAAATTGACCGCAATAACGGCACGTGTCTTTTCACTCACAGCGCGGGAAACATTCTCCAGGGTAATATTCTGGCTGACAGGATCTACATCAACAAAAACCGGTACCGCGCCCTGCAGGCTGATACAACTGGCAGATGCCACAAATGAGCGGGGGGTGACAATCACCTCATCTCCCTGGCCGATATCAAACACCTTTAGCGCAATATCGAGAGCCAGGCTTCCATTTGCCAGGGCAATGGCATGGGTTACCCCGATGTAGCGTGCAAATTCATTTTCAAATTCTGCGATCTCGTTTCCGGTCCATTGGTTTACATCACCGGACTTGAGTACATCAATAACGGATTGAACTTCATCATCCTCAAAATAGGGCCAAGGTGCAAAATTCATTTTATTTCTCCACAGGCTTGATAATTTTTACTGGCACGCCATAGGCAATCACATTATCGGGTATGTCCTTGTTTACAAAACTGTGAGCGCCGATGATTGAATTTTGTCCGATCGTTATCCCGGGCATGATTGTGGTGTGGCTCCCAACGCGGGCGTTTTTTTTCAAAGTAACGGTTCCCTGCTTACCATCAATGGTCGAGGCGGAGTAGATGGAACAATGGGATCCGATCTGAACAAAATCTTCGATAACAACACCGAATTTGGCATTGATGTAGGAATATGCACCGATATCGGTCTTATATCCCAGTTTGAAATGATCCGTACCCTGAACCACCCAGTTATATCGGGTGGGTTGACCATCGACTATCTCCGGAAAGGTCCAGTCCTTGAATCTATCTTCCATGATCTGCATTCCCCATAAACTCTTCAGCGGTCACATGACCGTCCTGATGGATTCCTTCTCGTTTGAATACCTGGACAAAAGTAAGCAGAAGAATCTTCAAATCCAATCCAAAGGATTGGTGATCAACATACCAGACATCCAGTTCGAATTTTTTGTCCCAGCTCAGCGCATTGCGTCCATTCACCTGTGCCCACCCGGTAATACCGGGCTTTACCAGATGCCGTCTGAGCTGGCTGGGATTATACCGCTCGATATACTGCATCAGCAAAGGCCTTGGACCCACCAGGCTCATGTCACCTTTTAAAACATTGAACAGTTCAGGCAGTTCATCCAGGCTGAGTTGCCGAAGAACACTGCCAAAGGCTGTCATCCGCATCTTGTCCGGAAGCAGATGACCATGCGTATCCCTGTCATCGGTCAAGGTTCGAAATTTATACATAGTAAAGGGTGCTGCATTCAACCCTGGACGGCACTGCCTGAAAAGAATTGGTGTGCCGAGCTTTGACCGGACCAAGAGTCCGACACAGCACATCAATGGCCAGAGAAGTGCAACAAGCAGCAAAGAAACCCATATGTCAAACCATCTCTTCATGATATCATTCACGCCTTTGCCATTGGCGTATATTCAGGTACAATCTCTTTGAGCACCTCCCGGATCTTTTCATGATCCCGGCTTTGAGCTATTTTGCCGAGTATCTGCACCTGCTCGCCATCCAGCATCCGATTCTGCGAAGTGCTGTTCAGAACCATAATTTTTTGATGCGCAGTTGAAATAATATTCTCCTGGTCGGTCATCAACTCTTCATACAGTTTTTCACCGGGGCGTAGTCCTGTATATTCAATTTTAATGTCTTTTTCGGGTTCTAATCCTGAAAATCGGATCAGATCCCTTGCCATGGTGTCAATCTTGACGGGCTGCCCCATTTCAAGGATAAAGATTTCTCCCCCCTGTCCCATGGCACCTGCCTGCAAAATGAGCTGACAGGCCTCTGGGATCAGCATGAAAAACCGGGTGATATCCGGATGGGTGATGGTGACAGGGCCTCCCTCCTGGATTTGTCTTTTAAATAAAGGGATAACACTTCCGACACTGCCGATCACATTACCAAACCGCACAGTCATAAAGCTGGTGGTGGCACCTTCCATGCCATGATGCTGCTGGACCATGAGTTCGGCAATTCGTTTGCTGGTTCCCATTACACTGGTTGGATTAACCGCTTTATCCGTGGATACAAAAACAAATTTTTCGACTTTGAATTCCCTTGCGGCCCACAACAGGTTGTCCGTCCCTTTGATGTTGTTTTCAATGGCCTTCCAGGGATATTGTTCAAGCATGGGGACATGTTTATATGCCGCAGCATGGAAAACAATTTGGGGTTGATATATCTCAAAGATCTTAAAAAGTTCAGTTTTATCCTGGATGTCACCGAGTACCGGGATGATCTCAAGATTGATGAACCCGCGTTTTAATTCATGCTCAATTTCAAACAGGGGGCTTTCAGCCCGTTCAAACAATATGATCTTTTCAGGGGCATACCGGCAGATCTGCCGGCATAGTCCGGTTCCGATGGATCCACCGGCACCGGTGACCAGTACCACTTTCCCGCCAAGGTATTCCCCGATGGTCTGACGGTCAAGCTTCACCTGGCCTCTTCCGAGAAGATCCCGATATTCAACATTCCGGATCGCTGAAAGATCGATCTTGCCATCAACGAGTTCTCCCATGTCCGGTACGATTTTATGATTGATCTCTGCGTGCTGGCACAAATCGACAATTTGCCTGATCTTTTCGGTGCCTGCACTCGGAATGGCAATGACCACGTCGTTAACGTCCATGGAGGCGGCAGCGCTTTCAAGGTCATCAATGTTCGAAAGCACAGGAATACCATGAATCTTGCGGCCGATTTTATGCGTATCATCATCCAGAAAACCCACCACATGTGACTGCACGGCTGGGTTTTCAATAAACTCACGGCAGATTTTCTGACCGCAGTCGCCGGCCCCGATGATGATCACCTTTTTACCCTTGAGGTGCTGTTTGGTGAAAATTTTCATCAGTGCGTGAATGATCTCCTCAAATCTTACCCGCCCTGAAAACTGCTCAAAGCAGATCCGGGTGATGACCCGGGAGGAGACAATGAAAATCAGGCTCAGGCACCAGTCAATGATAAATACTGATCTTGAAACCATTTCAAATCGGGTGGTGAACAGTATAAAAACAATCAGGATTAATGTGGAGACACTGCTGGATTTAATGAGGGTGATAATATCATTGAGGCTGGTATAGCGCCACATCCCTTTATAAACATCAAACACGATAAAACTGATCACTTTTATTGCCAGAACATAGGGCAAGATTTGAAAGAATCGTCTCATGGCCCAATCCGGGGTCAGAAAGTCAAACCGGATCTGATGGGAAAGATAAAACGCACTGCAAAGAATCAGCATATCAAAGGCAATAAGGAAAAGCGTATTTTTTGAAAAGCTGGCTTTCATGCGCTGGTAAACCTTATTTAATCGCTCCTTGCTCATATTCACCGGATTTCCAGTTTTTTATGCGCAGCAAGCTGTCTGATCCTGAATGTGGTCACAATGAATGCTGCCAGGAAAAACAGGTCAATGCCAAGTATAAAGAACACCGGTTTTGACTGAACCCCGAATACAATCAATCCTACCAGGACCTGGAACAACGCAAAGCCCAGGGTGATCTTCCACTGTGGAATTTTAAGTTCATTGGCCAGCAGTTGATACATATGCGTCCGGTGGGCCTTGGTGATATTTTCACGATTTTTCAAGCGTATCGCCATGGTCGTGACCTCATCCAGGTAAAAGGGCAGAAGGAAACTGGCCAGGCATATAAAATCGGAGATACTTTCCGACATCTGGATGATTTGTACGGCGAAAAAGAACCCAATGAAAATACTGCCAACGTCTCCCATGAAGACCCTGGCCTTTGGAAAATTGAATACCAGAAATCCGGCAGATGCACCGGCGAGAACAATGTTGATGAGCACAAAATCAGGATTTAAATGGTGATGCACCGCCCAGATTCCTAGAAATATAAAACCGAGAAGTGCAGTCAAGCCGGCAATCCCGTTGATACCGTCCATAAAATTGTAAATATTGGCGGTCCCGGTGATGAAAAATATAAAGAAGATTAAAAGCAAAATACTGGTATGGCCCTTGGGATAGAACCACCCCAGGCAGATCATAAGAGCACAGAGTATCTGGACAATTAAGCGGATTTTAACTGAAAGCTCGACACGGTCTCCAACCAGGCTGAACAGGGACACACTGACAACCGGCAACCAGATGATCCATGGAATGCTTAAGTACAGTCCCATAAAAGTACAGGCCAGCGGCAGGCCGATACCGGCCCCCGTAGGAATGGCGCCGCAATGTGAGCTGCGTCCGTTGGCGACATCCATCAACCCCCATCGGGGACCATAGAGGAAAATAACCCAGGAGCATATACCGGATATCAATGCTGATATTATAAATGGAATAATGGAACTCATTGAATCCTTTTCATGATTTGTCTGGGTTATCTAAAAATACGGAATCGATTGTATCAATGGGCATAAACCCGGTCTGGAGCATTTTATTATTATCGTAGATAAAATCAAGGGTAAGTTTATTGTAGCAGGATTCAACCCAGTCCTTATTTTTCCAAAGGGCAGCAGCAAGTATGCGAAGGGAGATGCGGATGGCCCAGAAAGGAACCGGCAATACAGGACGGTTTGGACGGGAATTCGAACGCCTGAAACTTTGAATGATGTGCCAAAAGGAATAGGGGGCTTTGTCTGAAACATTATAAACTTCAAACTCTCTTTGGGAGATGTTACCGTTGTTTCGCTCGATCAGGTAACGGAGAAAGTCGATAAAATTACGCCTTGAAAGGGCAGACATCCGTTGCTGTCCTCTGCCGAGTTTCAGGTAGCAAAGTTTGAAAGGGCTGAATACCCGCTTGTCCAGGTTGTCTGAAAAATCGACATCATAGACCTGAGCAAGCCGAAGAATATTGATCATGTCCAATCGACTGTCATCAAACATCTTTTTAAGTAATACTTCCGCTTCAAGTTTACTTCTGGAGTAATCACAGGCCGGATGACAGGTCAGTTGTTCAGAGACCGGCATCCGGTTCAGGTGCTCACCATATACCAGTACTGAAGATAAAAAGATAAACCGGGCAGATGGGTTGGCGTCTGATGTGAGCTCGGCCAGACGACGGGTGGTTGCCACATTGGTGTCGTGATATCTGGAGTAATCAAAATTCTTAAACAGCTGCCTTGATACACCGGCGCAATGTATAACCGCGTCAAACCGATGCTTTGAAAACAGATCCTCAAGTATATTGGCATCAAATATATCTGCTGGGATCGTTTGATAAGGCGTGGTGGAAATATCCCGGCTCCGGTATGGTCTTTTGTGGCCGGGCGTTTCCGGCCGGCAATCCAGTGCAACAATGTCATAGTGGCTTGAGAGCAGATCACACAGGCAGGAGCCAATGTTTCCGGAACTGCCAGTAACCAGTATTTTTAATTTATCAGAGTGGATACACGCACCTCAGCGAACTTAAAGGATTAGCAAAGGATCAGTCACCGGGTACGATGAACTCCTCAAGTTTTTTAAATAAAGAGTCCGGCCATTCTTCTGCTTTTAAAAACAGTTCCACCTCTTCAGCCGACAGATTCTCCTTGACGTGCGGCGGCAGGCTGTCATAAGCGGCCTGTCTCTCCTTGATTGATGCGGATCGAGTTTGTTTTTGGTTTTTCATAGATTCCGGATAGTCCTGTCCTTGCTTGGGTTTGTCACATATCCCCCGGGCCGGGTATTCGTGTTAATACCATCGGATTTTAAGCGATTTCAATAAAACACAGTTTAGATAAAAATACCACATATTATTTGACAGCGTAAAAACGCTCTTTTTCACTGTAAATACAGCCGCAATATTGTTGACGGTACATGTTCATCCGTTTTGATTCCTGGATCCCCTCCTTCCATTCCTGGCGAAAATCCATATAGATAAACTTCGGGCCGATGGACCGGCCGACAGCATCTCCAATTTCGGCAATCATCTCATGATTTTGAAATTTACTGTACAAAAGTGTGGTGGAAAAACCGTCAAATTTCCCTTTTTTTGCCAGCTTGGCGGTTGCGGTGAGGCGGTCATGGTAGCAGAACCGGCATCGGTCAGACTCCCTGAACACCACGGACTGTAGAAATCTTTCCAACTGGTAATCCTGCTGGTAGATCACCTTCAATTCGATATCATCTGCATAGGATTTGAGGGTCTCTTCCCGTTTCATGCACTCTGTGTAAGGGTGGATATTGTGACGGTAGAAAAACCCTATCACATCCATCCCCTCGTTTTTAAGCTTTTGGGTCGTCGTGATGCTGCATGGTGCACAGCAGATATGTAATAAAACTTTCAAATCCGTTCCCCAAATATAGCAGTGCCGACCCTTACCAGGGTAGCGCCTTCCTCAATGGCAACCATGAAGTCGTTGCTCATACCCATGGAGAGGTGAGTCATGGCAATATTCTCTAAATTCAAATCCATGATTTCATCCCGAAGTTGGGCAAGGTGCCGGAAAAACGGGCGGGCCATTTCCGGGTCCTGGAAATAGGGGGGCATACACATTAACCCTTGAACGGAAATGTTCTCTAATACCGATACCTGTCGGGCGAGGTCAATAATGGCAGTGATATCTGTTCCTGACTTGGATGATTCATGCCCGATATTGACCTGGAGCAAAATGTGCTGCCGTTTGCCGTGCTTTGCGGCTTGTTTATTAATTTCCCTGGCAAGTTTGTAAGAATCCACGGTGTGGATCAGATCAAAGTACTGAACCGCGAATCTTGCCTTGTTGGATTGAAGGTGTCCGATAAAATGCCAGGTCACCTCATTGTAATGACTCAACTGTCCGATTTTGTCTACTGCCTCCTGAATATAGTTTTCACCCAGGTGAAAAATCCCTGACTCAATCCCTTCCCTGACGACGGATATGTCTTTTTTTTTGCTTACCGCAATCAGGGTGATGTCCCGGGGATTTTTACCGGCCTTTCTGGCGGCACGATTAACCTGCTCGGATATCTCTTTGTAGTTTTCCTTAATCGATTCCATGATTACTGGTCTATAATTTGAATAATGTCATGATGCAAGAGCTGATTAAATACTTCGCACACCGGCAGGCCGACAACATTGGAGTAAGAGCCTTGAATTTTTTCGACAAGGAAGGCACCAATTCCCTGTACCCCGTATGCACCGGCTTTGTCATAGGGTTCATCCGTGTCCGTGTACCACTGAATCTCATCCTCGGATAGTGCCTTGAACATGACTTGTGAACACACGGATCCAAGGATCAGGCGGTTATCCCGGTCATGACAAATGGCATATCCGGTATGGACACTGTGCGTGTTGCCGGACAAGGATTCAAGCATATGAACGGCTTGTTCTTTTGAAGCGGGTTTACCTAAAGGGTTGCCATTGAGAACCACGATCGTATCCGCACCGATCACCCAGTGATCCGGATATGTGGAAGCGACTGCTTTTGCCTTTTGCTCGGCCAGGGTGGTGACAAACAGATCGGGTGCCTGCCAGGGAATATCGGACTCATCAATCATGGCCGGATGTATAACAGGATAAATACCCATCTGCTCAAGAAGCAGTTTTCGTCTGGGGGAGGCGGAAGCCAGCACCAGAGGTTTTTGGTCAATTTTTTTCATGACAAGGGTTTTACCAGAATTGCATGGGATTGACAATCTCCTTTAACGCTTAAATTAAGCTTGCAAAAAACGACCAGATAATATAGAAGTTCAAAGGTTAAGCCTGGGTGGCGGAATTGGTAGACGCCAGGGACTTAAAATCCCTTGCTCGTAAGAGCGTACGAGTTCAAGTCTCGTCCCAGGTACCAACTGAATCCTCAAGGGGGTTGATCTGTATCAACCTCCTTTTTAACTTCTGCGTTACGTTTGGCTCATGGATAAAATAGAAATTATTGGCGGCACACCGCTGCATGGAGAGGTGATGATCAGCGGGGCAAAAAATGCTGCACTGCCCCTGATTGCATCCTCAATACTGGTAGACGGAAAAACCCGGATTACGAACGTACCCGGTTTAATGGACATAAAAAGCATCTGCTTGCTGCTTGAAGATATGGGCGCAGGCGTTGTCCGGGATCATACCGATCTGATTGTTGACGGTTCTACCCTGAATAAAATTGAAGCCCCGTATGATCTTGTCCGTAAAATGCGGGCGTCGATATTGGTTTTAGGGCCTCTATTGGCACGTTTCGGTCATGCCCGGGTGTCCATGCCGGGGGGGTGCGCCATCGGTGCCCGGCCGGTAGATATGCATTTGAAGGGCCTTGAAGCCTTAGGGGCAGACATATCCATCGAACATGGCTACATTGAGGCAAAGGCGCCGTCATTGAAAGGCGCTGAAATCTACTTTGATATGCCGACAGTCACCGGGACGGAAAATTTGATGATGGCTGCTGTACTGGCCAAAGGGACAACCGTTCTGAGAAATGCCGCAAGGGAACCCGAGATTGCCTGTCTGGCCGATTCACTCATACGTATGGGCGCAAAAATTGAAGGGGCAGGCACCGCGGTCATGACCATTGAGGGAACGGATACCTTGGTACCGGCCACCATAGATGTAATTCCAGACCGGATTGAAACCGGCACCTTTATGGTCGCTGCTGCAGCAACAGGCGGTGATGTGACCATCCAAAACTGCATACCGGATCACATCGGAGGAATCATAAACAAACTCAGGGCGACTGGGGCCCAGGTGGATTGTTCCGATAAAAGCGCCAGGGTGCGGCGAACAGATATCATTAAAAGCGTTGATATTAAAACATTACCCTATCCGGGCTTTCCCACAGATATGCAGGCCCAGTTCATGGCACTGATGACCATTGCTGACAAAAGCAGCAATATCCATGAAACCATATTTGAAAATCGGTTTATCCATGCCAATGAACTCCTTCGCATGGGAGCCGACATCACGATCACCAGCGGCAGCCATGCCCGGGTCAATGGCATTGAGAGCCTTCAGGGCGCCCAGGTGATGGCATCAGACCTCCGAGCCAGTGCATCCCTCGTGATTGCCGGTTTAATTGCAAAGGGAAGCACACTGATCAGCAGGGTTTATCACATGGATCGGGGGTATGAGTCCATTGAAACCAAATTTTCAAAGTTAGGGGCAAAGATCCGAAGAATTAAATAGAGCCACCCCAAGGAGGGTTACCCGCGAGCAGGATAGATAAAAACCTATCTTTTTTTGTCCGAACCCTGATCCTGATTGCTTCAGGAATCGTTGTCGGTACTATGATTCCTGATCCACGGTTCCTGTTTGCCGGGCTTATTCTCACCTGGGGGGTCTTTTCTTTCACAGCCATCTCTTTTGAAAAGGGATTCCTCTTCTTTACGTATATTGCATGTTTTATTGCAGGTTGCTACCTGATACAGGTCAAGGCAGCACCCTCCATCCATTTAAAATCCCTTGACCCGTTGTTTCAAAAGGAAAAACTGTTGATCTCGGGCAGGGTGGCGTCATTTGCCAAACAGTCTGAATCCAGAACCCGGTATACCATCCAATTAACCCGCTACACAAAGGAAGCCGCAACAGTGCAGGTGAATGGGCGTATTTACCTGAACATTTATGGCATACTGCCGCATCCATTACGATACATGGATCAGGTGACCTTTTATTCACGGTTGAAACCCTTTCATAATTTCAACAATCCAGGCGGGTTTGATTATGAGCGCTACATGCAGTTTAAAGGGATCCTGGCCAGTTCCGGAATCTCCCCAAAAGCCCTTGTTGATCATCAACCGCCAGCCTCCTGTACCGGTATGACCCGTTTTATCCGATGGGTTCAAGGCTATCGTTTTGACTATCTTGCCCTTGTGGATCAGTGCATCGAATCGGGACGGGTAAAAGCGATCTTCAGTGCGTTGTGTATCGGTAAGAAAGATATGATCGATCAGGATTTGCGAGATACCTTTTCAAAATCGGGTACCTCCCATCTACTTGCCATTTCAGGGCTGCACCTGTCTATCGTGTCACTCCTGTTTTACCTGCTTTTCAACCGGCTGTTATCGTTTTCCAGCCGGTTGCTGATTTCAGGGTTTGCAACTCGTATCGCATCATTGCTGACATTGATTCCTGTGATGATCTACGCGATACTCAGCGGGTTTTCTCCTTCGACCCAGCGGGCACTATGCATGATTGTCCTGGTCATGCTGTCAAGGGCCATAGAAAGGGATTCCTGCGTGATCAACTCACTCGCGTTTGCCGGTGTCCTGATTCTGCTTACGGATCCATCCGCCCTTTTCAGCATCTCCTTCCAGCTGTCCTTCATTGCGGTGACTTTTATCATTATCGGCATGTCCTTCGTGGATTATTCAAAATGGAGGGATCGGCCTAAAATTATCTCTTTTACCTTTATGCTTTTCATGGTATCCGTCTGGGCCGGTTTGGGGACCGCCCCATTGGTTGTCCACTATTTTGGCCTGGTCGCGACAATCCAGGTCATGGTCAATATGATTATGGTCCCGATAGTCGGTTTTTTTGCCCTGCCCGCAGGCCTGTTGTCACTTCTGGTTTTTAAATGGACAGTATCTTTAAGCAAGGTATTGATTTTTTTATCATCTTATCTTCTGGATATCTCGATTCACTTGCTGGATGTCATTGTTCAGATTCCTTTTTCCTGGGTTAGGATTGGAATGACAACAGGGTTTGAAACATTTATAGTTTATCTTCTGATAACAGCCGGGGTTTTACTGGCGGTAAAAATCAGATTCCAAGGCATACTGCTGGGGGCGACAGCATTGTTGATGATCCTGTTCGATACCGGATTCTGGCTGAAAGACAGATATCTCAGGGAGGATCTGGGCATCCAGGTGTTTGATGTCGGACAGGGCAGCAGTTCCCTGATCCTGTTGCCCGGATCTAAACGGATGCTGGTTGATGGCGGGGGATTTCCCTATATATCGTCCTTTGATACCGGAAGACATTTGATTGCACCATTTTTATGGAAGAATAAGATCCGTACTCTGGATGCCGTAATCCTGTCGCACCCACAGGCCGATCACATGAACGGATTGGTATTTATTCTTGAAAATTTCAGGGTCAAAACCCTGATTAAAAATCATGATACGGGCACTGCTCAAACCTATGAAAGATTGATCCACGCAGCCAAGAAACAAGATACGAAGATTTTGACCATTCCTGTACAGGGTCATCAATACCGGGTGGATGAGGCTGTACTTGACTTTCTGGGGCATTCTTGCACAGGGGATGATAAAAATGACAACTCACTGGTGTTCAGATTAGAGTACCATGCATTTTCAGTGCTCTTTACCGGAGATATACACAAACGCAGGGAGGGCTGCCTGGTTTCCTCTGAGGCAGGTGGTTTGGCATCTCAAATCCTTCTCTCCCCCCACCATGGCAGCGCAAGTTCAAGCAGTGATTTTTTTCTTGATAAAGTGAATCCTGAAAGTGTAATAATATCATGCGGCTGGAAAAATCGTTACGGTTTTCCGCACAAGAGCGTCCTCCGGCGTTACCGGAAGAAAGAGGCAAGGGTTTTTCGAACAGATATTCACGGCGCAGTATATATTGAAACCAACGGCAGTGAATATCACGTGACAATACAGGAAGACTGAGTTTATGTATTATATTTATTTTCCATTTGTGCTGATTCTGTCCGGTTTAATGGTTCTTGAATGTCATTTGAAGAAACAGCCCAAATGGTATGCTGTGGCAGTTTTTTTGGCACCGGTTACCACGCCCTATTTTATCTTCAAAATCCGCAAAGATGCGGGCGTCATCCTGCTCATGATATTCATGACTGTTTTTTCTGCGGTCTGTGCTGGAGAGGTGATTTTATATTCCATTCAAAAAGACCGGGTGAAACTGGGTAAACTGACCCCTTTTACCCGGGAACTGGTCATGCTGACCAATGCCATCAAGAAAAATACGATTCGGTTGGATAACGGGTTGATTAAACTGGAGGCGTTGAGCAAGGTTGAATCCAGGCGTCCCAAAATAAAGGAAACCATCGATTTTATAGCGTATTTAAGAAAACTGATGACGGAAAACCAGACCTCAATCCAGGCCATGACCGATTATGCCAGGTCCCGTAAAGGGTATTTCCAGAAAAAGAATATCCTTTGGGTCTTTCAGATTGAACAGTTTTATTCGAATTACAACGTCACCCAGCACCAGAAATCCCTGGTGGCCTACCTGGATGCATTTGAGGAGCTCTTGAAGTATACCTATGTCAACTTTTATGCCATCGATGATGCCAAGGACCCGAAACATCTGAAAAATTATGATGAGTACTATTTCAGGTACCGCCGTGCCGTAGATGCACATAACCGGTTTAACGTCAAGCGTATCGAATTCCAGAATTCTTTTTTAGATACATACCCGGAGCTGATGCCTTACCTCCCGGGCAAATCTCAACCCGAGGCTTTCCGTCTCTGGGGATAGTCTTTCTGCACCAGGGCATCCAGATAAGGGATAAGAATCCGGTTTTTATTTCCGCCGGATATGTCATAGGTGATCGTTACGATCGGGATCCCTGTTTTCTCCTCAATCTTTGAAGCCATGGCTTCGGTGATGAGAGCCGGGCAGCAGAACGAAGGATTGGTCTGGACGAGCAGTCCCATTTCAGGATATTCAGAAATGATGTGATGTATCTTCAGAATATTATCCATGGACTCCCCGGTATGTTCCGGAAGAATACCGTAGTTGGCAAGGATTTCCTGACTGGATTTGCTCTGATGAACCGTGATGTCCCCCAGGAACGGCTCAAAATACTTATAGTATTTCTTTTCCATGGCCTGCATGGCGGAATAGATCACCCGGTTGGAAATCAGGTTCATGTATTTGCCTTCTGCAAACCACTTCTTGAAATATGAGGAGGCAATGATTTTTATGTAGGTGTAGTAGGGCGTTATGACCGCCTCTCCACCATACGCCTCAATGAACCGAATCAGGTCCTGGTTGATAATGGCATTGTCGCGGATATACAGGTCTCCGAAAATTCCGACTTTGGGTTTTGGATCATGATCCCTTTCAATACCTGAAAAGAGTGTCAGTGCTTCTGAAAGTGCCTTCTCCTTATCCAGTCCATGTTCAAATGCACGTTCCATGATACTCATCACCTGGTCAGATACGCTGTCGGTTTCCCCTTTGCTTATTTCATAGGGCCTGATCCTGCAGACAATACTCTTGATCAGTCCGCCGAACATATACCCGAAATAGGCATTTTTCGCTGCATTGACAGAGATATCGAACAAAGAGAGTTCACCAATGTAAATGTGGGCGGTTTCAAAACCATTTCCCTCCCGCTCAAGTATCCGCTTGATATGATGCGGATACATTCGAATATTGCAGGCGATGTCCGACTGATTGAGCCACAGGGCTGTTTTTGAAGGATCAAGTCCAAGCCTTTGAACCGTATGGATAAAACCGGAGGCCACAGCGTTCAGGGGGATGCATTGGCCCGTGTTGGTCAACAGGCTCTGCTTGATGGTGGCTTCGGTTTCCTCCATCAATACGGCATTGATGCCCTCCCGCTTCATGATCGATACAATGAGGCGGCCTGTGTAGTCGTCCCAGTTTGGAAAAATAACGGTTTTAGAATCCAGTGATTTACAGTACGTTGAGTTAATGTTGAATGATTGTGCTGCATGATCGTTTTCAGAGGTTTTCATGTGGTTTTCAAAGGCCTGGATGGCGGCTTCTACACGGGTTTCGTATCCTACACTGGAATCATGTTCATCCAGCTCTAAGACCAGGTAGGGCTTGTTGTACTCCTCCATGATCTGCTTGAAATAATCCACACAGAATGAATCAGGAGAACATTTGAAAGACGTGATATACACCGGATACAGATTCGGTGTCTGGGCTGCAATATATGCCGCTTTTAGAATCTGGGCACCATACTTCCAGTGAACCTGTTTGAGGAGGGGATTGATGGGATCATAGTTCATCCTTTTGTACTCTAGCATGTCCTGGAAAAATGCAGGGATACCCAGGTTCGCAAAAATACCGGGAATGCCGGAATTCATTGTTTCTGAAAGTACGGTATAGGGCCTGCCGACAAAAAGCACATTGAGACCGGCACTGAAGTTATCCTTGAGCATGGACTTGTATCTGGCGGCCATGGTGTCACGGTAGGCAGTGGCGCGGTCATAGGCGCGGTTAACATCGAAAAAGGAAAGGTGATAATCGGGTACAGCACGCTTGATGGCTTTGAACAGGTCAATTTTGGTTTGAAAGCTGGTATACAGATATTTAACCAGGGGAGCGATGATACGGGTATGATCCAGCCCAGGGATGCAGGTCATCAGTGACGGCGCGAACTGGGTATAATAACAATGCTGGCGGCGCAGTTCCTTTTCCTTTTGACGGTCCTCAAAATAAAAGGGTAAAAAGATATAATCGGCTTTTTCCATGAGATACAGAACGTGCCCGTGAAGTGACGTTAGTGGTGCGCAGAACTCTGCACCGGTTGCCCCTTTCCCTGATTTAATCGGATCTTTCAAGGATTCACTGGATATGGTGTGGATCCCTAAGTCATTAAAGAAAATTTTCCAGAATTCCAGATCATCCAGAAGATGAAGGGCGGCAGGGATACCAATGGTGATGTCTTTAAGGACCGGTTTGTCAAGCGTGACCCTGGACAGCCGGTTTCTTTCTTTGACCAGGTGAAACCGTCCTTTGGGAGCGATATATTTCTGGGTGTTGTAATCCCTTCCACACAGGAATCCATAGGCTTCAACCTGTCCGTTGATATCTGCAATGGTTATTTTGCAATGGTTGTTGCACAGCTGACAGATCTCTTTTTTAATGGGGATATCAGACTTCCACAGGTCAAATCCTCGAAAAGCGGTTGACGTGTCAGGATTTTTGGTGTCTGTCAGGCTCTCCGTGCGGGTACCCGGAACATGAGTGAATCCATATCCGGCGTCCATGGCCAGGAGGGCAACCCCCAGTGCACCGGTAAGATGACAGTATTTGGACACTTGAATCGGTTTGTTCAACTTTTGCTCAAACGCAGCAATCAGCGCTTTGTTCTTGGCAGTGGCACCCTGAAAGAGGATATGTTGACCGATTTTACCCACATTGGCGACTTTGGTCAGATAATTATCCCTAACCGAATGGAGTACGGATGCCAGTACCTGGTCTGTATGGTATCCCTCGCTGAGAAAGTGGTTGAGATCACGTTCCATAAATACCGTGCATCGATCACTGGACACCGGTGAGGCGACACCTTCGGTGCGATGCGAGTAATCTTTCAAGTCGCATTTTAATTTATTTGCCTGCTCCTCGATAAAGCTTCCGGTGCCTGCCGCGCAGACCGTATTCATTGTGGAGGAGGTCACAACACCGTTTTTAAGAAGGGTGAATTTAGCATCCTGGCCGCCAATTTCAATAATGGTATCGACTTTAGGGTTGAGATGAAATGCGGCACGGGCATGGGCAGTGATCTCATCAGGGGTGATGTCTGCACCAATAATTTTTGCACTGATCCTGCGGCCGGATCCCGTCGTTCCGCAGCCGGAAATGCATAGATTGATCCCGTAACGGCCGGTAAATTGATCTATGGCACGAAACACGTTCTGGACGGCATTAACCGGTTTTGAAGCGGTTCGTGTATAAAACCCGGCAACCGGAATTTTATCACCTGAAATAATGATGCTTTTGGTACTGGTGGAACCGACATCCATGCCCAGATAACAGGAGGACAGATTCATCCCTGAGGGATCCTCGTAGATATCCACCTCGACCATATCATCCATGTAGGATTCAAACGTGCTGAAATCGGGGTAATCGGACAAGCTTAAAGAGAGTTGGGGGTATACATGCTGCGCTGCTTCAGCAATGGGTAAAAACAGATCATCGGGACGTTCAAGGCTCATGGATTTAGTGTCTACAGGTGACGCACCTGCAGCAGCTCCATCATGATTCAAAGCACGCTTAAGTTCGTCGATCAGGTAGAATGCAGCGCCGGCAGCCTTGTAAACTCTGGAAAATGGATCGGTGAGCAAGGGTTTACCGATGGCGGATTCCAGGTGTGATTTGACGGCATTGTTGAGTGAGACGCCGCCGCAGAAAATGATATCACCCTCTCGTAATGGCGCCTTAAAAAGCGTGCTTTGTATATTTTTGGCCATCCCTTTGCACAGCCCGTCGCAAATCTGTTCTATCCGGTACCCCTCCTGCTGGGCATGAATCAGGTCTGTTTTTGCAAATACCGAACAACGGGTGGCAATGTCGGGGACAACATCCTGGTTTTTCAGTGCCATGTGACTGATATTTTCAGAACTGCCAAGATTGAGCCTGATCGCCTGCTGGTCGAGAAAGCTGCCTGTTCCAGCAGCACAGGATGTATTGAATTTTGACCCGCTATATTTCAAAGAATCGTCAAACGCACTGAGTGAAAACTTCTCTCCACCAACACTTAGAATATAGCTGAAGTGGTCATGAAACTGTCTGGCAGCACGGATAATTGACACCTGGCTGTCATAGGTCATGTTGGACCTGATAAATTTTGCAGCGGATTCCGTGGCGGCAATATAGGAAATGCCGGCCAGATCAAAGGTGGAAAGCAAGGTGTCAAGGCTGTCAAAAACCTTACCCTGGTGCACCATCACCTCATGTCGAACCGGTTGGTAATTGAATCCTACTTGAACAACAGAAATTGAAATAGACCCGATGTCGATGCCAATTACAAAAGGTGATGGTTCTATCATTGCAATGACTCCTTGATATGATCCCAGAATTGCTGGATACTTTTCTGCCAACCCTCTAAAAAGAGTTTTTCATGGTCGCACGGGCCGATGGCCACATACCGTTTGATGCCGATATCAGAAAACAGGGTTTGAAAATAGCCGGACAACACGGTATCTTTGGGTAAAGAGAAAATGTCCTTGAGGTGAAGCACATGGACCAGGTCTTCATAGTGAGCCGTTTTGGCCCATTTGAGGCCTTCTGATTTACCCAGGTTGAAGAATTTTCTTTCTGAAGCGATCTTCTCCTCTTTTAACCGCTTGATAATGTCCGGAAGATCATACTCTTCCTGGAACCGCTTCTGGAACTCCTCTTTCTTCTGGATCGCTTCTGTTATCGCCTCCTGAAACATCTGTGACAGGTTAAATGAATCACGCCACTGCTTGATCCTTTCGTACAGCATATCAGGGACACTCAAAGTAATTTTCTGGGCCATAATACGTCCTTTCCAAAGTGATACGGAATAACCGATTTTTATGTGCTCGGTTTCTTAATACGTATTCTTTTTAAAGGTACGTGTCAACACAAAACCACGTGTCTGATTTGTAAAAGAGTGTTAAAAAATGTGCAGCTCTTGAGTTTGAATCAAAAACCGGATATAAACGACGATTATGCTAGTCAATCTAATTTCACGCATAGGATATCGCGGTATCCGGAACATTATTTCTGTCGGCAGGATGACACTGTTCTTTCTCTCTGGGGTTAAAAACTGTTTTGTCTATCCTTTTCAACTGCCTAAAATTCTGGATCATACCTGGTTTATCGGTGCGAAATCCATAGTAGTGATTATCCTGACAGCGCTTTTCACCGGAATGGTTCTCGGACTCCAGGGATATTACTCCCTGGTCAAGGTCGGATCTGAAGCGGCGCTTGGGTCGGTTGTGGCACTGAGTCTTGTCAGGGAACTCGGACCGGTGTTCACCGCGATCATGATTACAGCCAGGGCAGGGTCTGCCATGGCTGCGGAAATCGGCGTGATGCGGATTTCAGAGCAGGTCGATGCACTGGTTACCATGGATATCCATCCAGTTCGTTTCATATTCAGCCCGCGCATTGTTGCTGCCGTAATCAGTTTTCCATTACTGACAGCCCTTTTTGATGTGATCGGTATTTTTGGAGGTTACTTTACCGGTTCCATTATGCTCGGTGTGGAGGGTGGGATCTACATGGATCACGTGATCAGTTCTGTTGAGATTTTTGATATCAACGGCGGTTTTATCAAGGCCATTGTCTTTTCGCTGGTCGTGACCGCGACCTGCTGTTACCGCGGATTCTATACTCACCTTCAGGGGCATGAAGCCATTGGTGCCCGTGGTGTGAGCATGTCCACCACCAATGCTGTCGTGCAGTCCTGTGTCCTGATTTTAATTTCAGACTTTATCATCACCTATTTTCTGGTGTAAAATATGAGACCACCGCCCATCATAGAATTTAAGAATGTCGTTAAACGGTTTAATGGGCTAACCGTACTCAACGGAATAAATTTGTCCATTTACCAGGGTGAAATTACGGCCATTATCGGCAAGAGCGGTACGGGAAAGTCGGTACTGCTCAAACACATCATCGGGTTGATGGAAAGCGACAGTGGTACCATTCTTATTTCGGGCAACCCCCTGTCGGAAATGGGTCGTGATGAAAAAAGGCGGTTCAGAAGGGAACTGAGCTACATGTTCCAGGAAAACGCTTTGTTTGATTCGCTCAATATTTTTGATAACATTGCCCTGCCGCTTGTGGAAAACCGGCACTACCCCAAACCGGAGATTCGTCAAAAAGTGCAGACGCGAATGCAGCAGTTGAATATCGAGGGGATTGACCATAAATTTCCCTCAGAATTGTCCGGCGGTATGAAAAAACGGGTGGCTCTGGCAAGGGCGCTGGTTACTGATCCCAATATGGTCCTGTTTGACGAACCGACCACCGGGCTGGATCCCATACGGAAACGAAATGTACATCATATGATTCAATCCTACCAGAAACAGTTCGGGTTCACTGCTGTCATTGTCAGTCATGATATTCCGGACATTTTTGATATTGCCCAGCACATTGCCATGCTGGACAACGGCGTCATCGAGTTTGAGGGCACCAAAGATGACGTATTTTCGAGCCGGAATCCATTGGTTAAATCGTTTATTCAAGATGTAGATCAAGTAAAGAAGTGAAAAAGGTGCGGTATGCTGAAAGATAAAAAAAAGGAATTCTATGTCGGGTTGTTTATCATCATCGGTATGATATGCGTCCTTTACCTGTTTTCACGGTTGGGTGAAATAAAATTAAACAATCATACCTATCCAGTTACCGCGTATTTTACATCGGTCTCAGGACTGAAAACCGGCGCCAGGATAGAGATGGCCGGGGTACATATCGGTAAGGTGGCCTCCATCGGCCTGGATAAAGAAAAACTTGTGGCAAAGGTACAGCTGCAGATCAACCAGGGGATTGAGCTTTCGGAAGACAGCATTGCTTCAGTAAAAACTGCCGGGATCATTGGAGAAAAATACATTGAAATCTCTCCAGGCGGTGACGATCTGATTCTCGAACCCAATGATGAGATTTTTAATACCGAGTCCTCCCTTGATATTGAATCTCTTGTCAGAAAGTTTATCTTTGATAAAGAGAAAAAATAAGATACCTGAACGGAGGTTGCCATGAGTTATATACGGACACACACCTTGATCATATT
>QZLA01000402.1 GCA_004796375.1 Desulfobacteraceae bacterium | reverse complement strand
TCAATCTGTTCGAGCAGTTCCTCGGCATTCACATTGGGTGTTTCCATGGCCGCCAGGATCATGGCCGGTTTATTCCGGAAAAGCAGATCCGTTGCTTCGATGCCGTCAGGCACTGCATCCACGAAAAACCCCAGACTTTCAAACAGGCGGGTATAGGCAATACGCTCTTTTGGGCGTTCCTCTATGACAAGTATACGATACCCCGGCATAGTTAACTGGTCATCAAGGGGTTATGAATTCTGGACTGTTCCGGCAAGTTCAATGGTCGCAAGCCGCTGACGGGCAAGCCGGGCCCATACGGAATCATCAGAATCAGCAACTGTTTTAAATGCATCTTTGGCCTTTTCAAGCGCATTTCCTTTTTGATATGCATCACCAATTAGAAATCCAAGATTTGCTTTTACTCGCTGTGTATCCGAAAATGTGAGGGCCTTGGAAAATGCATCAGCTGCTTTGACATATTTTTGAAGCTTTAAATAGGTATTTCCAAGCTCTCGATATGTATCAGTCAACACATTATAGTTTTCTCCAGGTGCAGATGCAATATCTTTTACAGCATTAACCAAATAATCGGCGGCCTGGGAGTATTGATCATCGTTGGCAAAAACTCTGGAGTGCCCGACCAGTATCATGCCCTTTTCCAGGCGTTTACGGGACTTCTTGTATGCTCTTGAAAACCAGTTTCGTGCATTTTTTAATTTTTTTGAACCCTGGTAAATCCGTGCCATTCTCACCATGGCATCCACCTGATCCCGGCTTTTGGGATATCGCTTCACAAAACCGGCGAATAACTTGAGTGCGTCTTCATCCCGGCCGGTTTCATCCATGGCGACTCCCAGATTGTAAAGCAGGAGGCCGGATCTGGATTTCCGGTCATACAGCTTATATGCCTCCAGCAGGTGATTGAATGCCTGCTCATACAACCCGCCTCTCAGGTAAGCCAGTCCAACCCTCAAGGGTATTTCTTTTGATCCCATCCGATCGATGGTTTCATGCTTTTCTTCATAGAGGTTGAGCACCTTGGTGTATTCATCCGCATCATTCTGAAGTTTGAATAGCGCCTCATATGCACGCTGCATCAATTTGACGGCTTCATACCTCAAGCCCCTGGGATGAGTGGACAGCAGATCTTCGATCTCTTTGATGCACCTGAGATACTCTCCGTTTTTCTGATAGATTTCAGCCAGCCGCATCATGGCGACCCGAGCATATTTATCCTCAGGAAAACGGGTTTTGATCATTTCGTAAATCTCTATTTTCTTTTCATTTTTAAGAAGATAGCGGGCAAGGCCTATGGAGCTGGAGATATACCCCGAGCTGTCCGGAAAATTATCAATCACATACTGGTAAACCTCCTTGGCTTTTTCGATATTATCTTCCATACCGTAGGTATCCCCCACCTTGCTCAGGATCACATCCTTTTCCTCGATGTCCGGAAACAGGTTGGACACTTTGATCAGATGCTCCCGGGCCGGTTTGCTGCGTCCGAGCTGGTAGTTTGCATTCCCTGCGATCAGGAGCAGTTCCGGAGACTCGTATATTTTTTTAGGACGGGTATTGATGATATGATCGATCACGGACAGGGAGTCTACAAACCGCTTTTTCGCATACAGCATTTTACCGTATCCCACGCCGGCATCGATGGTGTATCTGCTCCGGGCAAACCGTGTAAATACCTGTTCAAAATACCCGAGCGCTTTGTCTGTAAACCCCTTTTCATCATAAATGTCGGCCAGGATATAATAGACCTCGGGCATACCGGTGTATTCCGGATAAGATTCCTTGATAATGTTCAAGAACCCTTCAGCCACGGCATTATTTTTAAGTGTCTTATGAATCAGGCCCATGGCCCCGAACCCATAAGGCACCCACTCGGACTGCGGGTACTGGATCAGCGCATCCTGATAAAACCGTTCTGCCTGAAGCAGTTTCAAATGGTCCTTCTGCCCCACGGATTTAAAAAACGCATAGGCCCTGAGAAACATCACCTGCTCCAAACACGATGTCAACGGATCCTGGACAGCTGCATCCAGGCGGGCAAAGGCCTCCATGTACAGTTCCTTTTTCAGCAAGCCCAGCGCCTGGGTAATGATCGGTGCATCACACGGTGATGACTGAATCTTGAGCACCATGTCACTGATATCTCCATTGTATGGGCTCTGGGGGCGAACGATTCCGGCATAGTAATCCTGGACCTTAGCGGCCGGTGCTTTGGGAGGCTGCTTCCTGGATGGTTTTACCTCTCTCTTTTCAGGTGTCTTGACCGCAGGTTTTTGCAAAGCCTCTGCTTTTGGCTTTGGCAATGCCGGTTGCGTAACCTTTGGCTTAACCTGCTCCGGAGCAACAGGCTTCTTTTCAACTGTGCCCGCTACTTTAGTTCTGTCTACTGAGGATTTAACCTGCTTTTTGCGGTCACCGGCAGGTGTTTGTTTTTGAGGCAGGACTTTTTTCGTTTTCTGAGCAAGGGAAACCTTGAATGCAGGTGTTGCGGGATCATAGGTCGATTCGATCCGATCAAAAGGTCTGACACCTTTCAGCAGAACAGCGATCACCCCACGTTGAAGCGTCTCAACACCAATATCTTTGACTAACCCTTTATATGCGCCGTCAATGGAAAAATTCTTGCTGATCCGGGCGCCTTTTAACGCAATTAAAACCTCTGTGGGTTCTACCCGGATCACTTTGAATGGCACCTTTTTATTAATATGGAGCTTCAGGGTTAACGGCTCCCGGGTGATTCCGATTTTCTTGAGTTCCGCTTTTTGTGCCAACACCGTTTCAGGGAACAGGAGCGCAGAAAGGAGCAGAACCAGAGGGATGATCCGGGTAGCAATGGGGTGCATGTTTAAACCATTCATAATCACTTCTTTGATTTCAAGGTGTTGACAGTTTTAATTGAAAACAATGACAGCAATTATTATGCCATATCAATCTCAATGATGTCTCATGCATGCCTTTCCCAGTAAAACCAACGTCAGCGCGGATGAGAGAAGCTGTGCCGACAGCAGTCCGTCAATTAACTAACGGCCGCTTTACAAGGTCATTGTGTCAAAAATATGACACGTCCTGCCTGAGGTGTAAGGGCAACATGAGATGTTAAATAAACGGAACTTGAGGCTCCTGTTTGATGTCCATTTTTTTGATTTTTTCAACCAGGGTGGTTCGATTCATCTGCAGCAGTTCTGCGGCCTTGGCCTTGACCCAGTCGGTCTGTTCCAGCGCCTGGATCAGCAGAGATCTTTGAAATTGCTCGACAGCCGTGTTGAACCCGATACCGTTGTTGAGGATGGATGTAACATTGGGCAGGGCAGAAGGGGATGGGCGGATGCCAATATGCTCCGGGAGGTCCGATAATTGAATCGTCTCGTTGTCCACAAGTACGGAAAGACGCTCAATCAGATTCTCCAATTCCCGGATATTTCCGGGCCAGTCATGTTTCATCAGTGCTTCAAACGCCTCTTTGGAAAATTTTTTGGGTGTATAGTGACCGTTCCTTTGGCTTAAATTGTTTTGAAAGTGTTCGATCAGGGGTAAAATATCATCGGCCCGCTCACGCAGGGGAATAATATGAATGGGAATCACGTTAAGGCGGTAATACAGGTCCTCCCTGAACTCTCCCTGCTCCATGGCTGATAAAAGGTCTTTATTGGTGGCAGACACGATACGGATGTCCACATCAATGGGCTGGGTGCCGCCGACCCGTTCTATCCGCTTCTCCTGGAGTGCTCTGAGCAGCTTGACCTGAAGGTCCGGGCTCATGTCGCCGATTTCATCCAGAAAAATGGTGCCATGGTCTGCAATCTCAAAACGGCCGGTCCGGGATCTGTGTGCTCCGGTAAACGCACCTTTTTCATGACCGAACAGTTCACTTTCCAGAAGTTCACTCGGGATTGCTCCGCAATTTATCACGACCATGGGAGCGTCTTTGCGATCGGAATTTCTATGGATCGCCCTCGCGATCAGTTCTTTTCCGGTGCCGCTCTCCCCGGTGATCAACACGGAGGAGTCTGAGAGTGAGACTTTTTTAACAGTTTTAAGAACCGAACTGAGTGCGGCACTGCTCCCGGCAATACCGTTTCGGTCAAACCCTTCCTGGATATTTGAGTTTAAATGGCCTGCTCCGCTTTCCTGGTCAGAGATTGTCTGGGCAATGGTCATCTAAGTATCTTTTCCAGTTTATCGGAAATTGCCTCGGCTGTGAATGGTTTAACGACATAATTGGAAACCCCTGCCTGAACCGCTTCAATAACATTCTGCTTCTGGGCCTCTGCAGTAACCATCAAAAAAGGCGTCTTTTTATAGGTATCGGAAGCCCTGACCTTTTTGAGAAGTTCGAGCCCCGTCATTTTGGGCATATTCCAATCCGAAATGATCAGATCAATGGTTTGTCCTTCCAGTATTTCCCATGCCGAAGTACCGTCATCGGCCTCCACCAGATTTCTAAACCCGAGTTGTTTCAGAATATTCTTCAGAATTCGGCGCATGGTAGCAAAATCGTCAACTATCAAAACCTTGATGGATGTGTCCATTGCCTCAACTTCCCTCCTTCATGATGATTTGTGCAATGTTATCGTTCAAAACAGACTTCAATGGTGAATTCTCCTGCATTGGTACTGAATGGAATCGCTATTTTCGGTCCATCCGTGTAATGAACGATGCTATGGTTATTCCCCATTACAACTGAAGGTATGGCTGCTTTAAAAACTTTGCCTATTTCTTCAAGCTCACGCCTGGCCTGCCCGGAAATCATATTGGTCAACTCTCCAACAGCATCTGCAATCTCATGATTCAGTTCACTCATGGTTTCCCCGAACATATTGGATACGACTTTGAGAATACACTCTTTTTCAAATGTCACTGCAATGGTTCCATTGGCCACACCTGTCAAACCCAATACGCCTGAAACATCTCCGGTGGCTAAATTATCCGTCTTCACATATGGTTTACCCGCATTCACCGTAATAAATGCCATGGTTTCCAATACATTAATTGTTGAATTAATAAAAGGATTTATCAGCCTAACATCCATAGAATATCACCCTGTTGAACAAACCCGGCTGTCCTGCCCTCACGCCTGATCCTTATCGCTGCTGTCTTCATCACTGGTATTATAACTGATGATATTTTTCAAATGCGTATATGCGTCTACATCCATTGCCTTAAATTCAACTGCCATCCCCTTTTCACTTTTTCGGACAATGCTGCCCTGGATGCGGAGAACAATCGCTTCGATACTTCCGGTTAAATGAATATTGACTTCACAGGGGGTTCCTTGGTCAAACAGGTCCGTCGTGTGGACAAATATCCCCTTCAGGCTCAGATCCTTTGAACTGGCTTTGAATTCTGCTGTCTTGTCCGGGGCATTCACGATGATCCTGATCTCTGTTTTGAAATCTACCCGGGAATGCTGCCGTTTTTCATTGTCAACTGAAGAGGTCATGGCAGAATCACTCCATTTATTAGCGTTTCAAATGGATTAATTGTAAAAACAAATAACATACTTTCATATCCTACTCAAGGCATTAAAAGTCTGCCAAAGAGATCTCATCCACTGTGCTGAGGAACGCTTCAACCACTTCCGGATCAAACTGTGTTCCCGAGCACTGCCTGATGACATTCACCACCTTGGATATTTCCATCTTCTCTCTGTATGCGCGGTCAGACGCCATGGCATCAAATGCATCGGCAACGCTCAGGATCCTTGCAAGCCGGGGGATCTTGTCCCCTGCTAGGCCGTCGGGATAACCTTTGCCGTCATAACGTTCGTGATGGTGACGAATAATGACCTGCTCCTTGTCCCATAAGCCAAGCTTCCCGACAATATCCGCTCCGATGGCCGGGTGCTCCTTGATTTTCTCATATTCCTCTTTGGTCAGGCGGCCCGGTTTCAAAAGTATCTCGTCCCTGATCCCGATCTTGCCGATATCATGCAGCCTTCCGGCAACGTCAATCACATTCAGTTCCTCTTCGGAGCAGCCCATGGCTCTCCCGATCAGGTCCGCCACTTTAGCCACCCGGGTGGAGTGCTGACGGGTATATGCATCCCTGACCTCAAGCGCGGCGACAAATGCATAAAGTGTCCCAAAAAGATTTTCAGAGATATTTTCATACAGAATAATATTCTCAATGGCGGAGGCGGCCTTCTGGGTAATGAAGCTCATGTAATAGATCTCTTTTTCAGAGAAGCTTCGTTCCCCCTGAAAAATAAACGCACTGGCCACCCCAAAGGTTTTTTCCTTGATTTTCAGGGGGCTGACCATAAATGACACGATCCCGTCAGGCAAATCCTGCCTGCTGCTTTCCCGGGATACCAGACAGGGTTGGTTATCCTTCTCAATCACATCCATGATAAACGCTTTGACCTGATCCGGCACATCCGGGCTGAATGCCATGCTATCGATAACCGGTTCGCCCTGTTTGTGCTGGCTGGCCACATGAATCAGTGACTGATCAGATTCGGGATAGATATGAAAAAACACCTGATCGGATTTCAACACATCCAGTCCCAACTCGACCACTTTGTTGAAAATATTGTAAATGGAATCGCTGTTCTCAAAATCCTCCATGACCCGGTTGAGGGTATTCACCTCATCAATTCGCTCAATCAGCTCACGGTTCAGTTTTTTTAGCCGTTCCTGGCGTTCTACCTCCTCTTTCAAAATCAAGTTCTCGACAAAAAGCTCACGCTCGCGAAGAATCCGCGTCAGGGTCAGCTCCATCTGCTCGAGATTCACCGGTTTGATCAGGTAATCCACCACACCGTTTTTAATGGTCTGGATGGAGTTCTCAAGGGAGGGGAAACCGGTCATCACGACCACCGGCAGCGTACTGTCCTTTTCCCTGATGCGTTCTGCCAGTTCCAGGCCATCCATCCGGGGCATGTTAATATCTGTGAAACAGCACCCGATATCCACCTGGCTGATGACATCCATGGCCTCAACCCCGTTGGGTGCCGTGTATACTTCATATCCCTTTCGCTGGAAGTAACTTTCCGTTACATCAAGAATACCTTCTTCATCATCAACGATCAGAATCTTGATCCTGTTTTTCGTCATCCCTATTGCCTGCGGCTTTCCTTTCAACAGATGTTGGAGAACATGCGTATTTCTCTAAATGTATATGAATCCGTGGTTTTTATCAATAAAAATTGATTGCCGGTCTCCCCGCGAAGCTCAACAGAGAACATCATATAGACATCAAACAAAAAATCAAAATTATATTCTTGACCAACAACCATTTAATGAATATTGTACAAAGAATAGGAATCAATTATTAATATCATTTGCCGGCATTTTAGCCATATTAAATAGAATCTAATGGACAAAATCGACCACGATATACTGAAAATCCTTCAGCAGAAAGCCAGAATCCCCAATGTGGAGGTGGCCCGAACTGTAGGAATGGCGCCTTCCGCCGTACTTGAACGGATAAAGAAGCTCGAGGCCAAAGGGGTGATTCAAGGATATGAGGTCCGCCTTGATCCCGAGCAGTTCAACTGCGCCATGACTGCATTTGTCGAGATCCGGGTAAAAACACCCGCTTCAGTCACAAAGACAGGCCAGGCACTTGCGAAGATCGACCGTATCCAGGAAATTCACTATATTGCGGGAAAGGACGCCCTGCTGGCCAAAATTAAAGTTGCGGACAACCAGGAGCTTGAGCATATCCTTTCCAGGCGCATTGCAAGCCATGACGCAGTAGCAGGAACCCGGACCCATATTGTATTGTCCACCATGAAGGAAAGTGCCAAAATCCCGCTTCCAAAAACCATTGCCCAACCCTAGTACCATGAATTTGTAAGGAGTAAGACCATGCCCATGTCACCTGATTTTCAACATCGACTGTCCACCATTCTGCCTCGGATTGCCGAGCACTACGGGACCCCGTTTCATATCTACGATGAAGCGGGTATCCGGGAAACCTGCCGCCAGCTTATTGATGCGTTTTCAGGCATTGATCATTTCAAAGAGTTTTTTGCCGTAAAGGCACTACCGAACCCCTCGGTCATGAAAATCATGAAAGATATGGGATTTGGTTTTGACTGCAGCTCCATCACCGAGCTTCTACTTTCCAGACAGCTGGGCTGCAGCACCGACGACATCATGTTCACTTCAAACAATACCGGGGTAAATGAATTCAGAACCGCTTTTGCCGATGCCGGCTGCATCCTGAACCTGGATGACATCAGCTTGATTGACAAACTAGATAAGATGCCTGAAACCATCTGCTTTAGGTACAATCCCGGTCCCCGGCGCAAAGGAAACGACATCATCGGAAACCCGGTGGAATCCAAGTACGGGGTCAGTCATGACCAGATTCTATCTGCCTTTTCCCTGGCCAGGAGCAAAGGGGCAAAACGATTCGGGCTCCATACCATGCTGGTATCCAATGAACTGAATTACGAATACATGGTGGAAACCGCAAGAATGCTCCTGGATATTATTGAGGACATATCATCGAAACTGGATGTGCCGTTTGATTTTATCAACATCGGCGGTGGCTTGGGCATTCCCTACACCCCGGACGACAAACCATTCGATCTGGCTTCGATGGCCAAAGAGATCTCGGCTCTGTTTGAGACATTTAAATCGGCCCATTCCTGGGCCCCCAAACTATACCTTGAAAGCGGAAGGTATATGACAGGCCCGCACGGTGTGCTGGTCACCACCGTGATCAATCACAAGGATACCTACCGCAGATACGTGGGGGTGGATGCTTCCATGTCGTGTCTCATGCGTCCGGGTATGTATGGTGCCTACCACCATATTCATATCCACGGAAAGGAGCAGGAACCCTTGAGGGAAAAAGTGGATGTTGCCGGTTCCTTATGCGAAAACATCGACAAATTTGCTGTCCAGCGACTGCTCCCCAGAACCTGTGAGGGCGACCTGATTATTATCCATGACACCGGTGCCCACGGGCATGCCATGGGATTCAACTACAACGGGCACCTTAGACCCAAAGAACTGCTCCTCAAAGAGGACGGATCCATTGAACTCATCAGGAGAGAGGAGACGGCATCAGACTATTTTTCAACCCTGAATTTTGAACCGGATGCGATCCATCCGTGATCTGAAATCACTAAACTCAATCATGGGAGGCCTGCAATGAGTGCCTGTATGATTATTACCACATGTCCCAACCAAGATGAAGCAGAGCGTTTGGCCGGACAACTGGTCTCAGAAAAACTAGCGGCCTGTGTCCAGATCAGCCCCATCCAGAGCATTTACGCCTGGGATGGAGCGATCCAGAATGACCCTGAATACAAATTGACAGCCAAAACCCGACTGGACCTGTTTAAACAAGTTGAGGCCTATATCCTGGCACATCATTCCTATGATGTGCCCCAGGTCATCGGCATTAACATCGACCATGGATCGGATGATTATCTGAATTGGATCATGAGCGAGACGATATCGGAGTGATCAGTAGTGCCTTTGTTTTTGCGCCCAACTGCCGGTTGCACCTGAACATACCGGCCTAATTCAACTGAGGGCATCCGACCGCTGAGCTGTCCCCCCACTTTTTTATCCAGCGGCCCGCCTGGATCAACTGATTTCCGATCCAGAGACAGAGCCTGCGTTTCAACGCCAGGATCCGAATGGGCTCACGGCCTTTCACCGGACGCTTGGAACGCCTGTGCATGGAACGCAGTCGATTGTTTCTGACCTCTGATTCAATGTCATGCTGCCGCTCTTTAATCATCAACTCCAGGGAATATGGATTGCACATCATCACCTCCTGATATTGTTTTAAAGTAATCAACCATTTACGAACACCCGCACGGATTTATTGAAAATTACCCAGTCCGCTCAAACCGGAATCCCCCGGCGGGGAACTCAACAACTCCTTGACCGTGTCTGCAAGGATTTCGACACCTTCAGCGATTTGATCCTGATCGGTCCATGCGTAGCTTAATCGAAAGCAGTTGACGAACCGCTGGTCCATATCAAAAATAGGGCCCGGAAAAAAACTGACCCCTCGCTCCATCGCGCTCAACAGAAGCGCGATACTTGAATATCCTTCCGGCAGGGTTACCCATACGGCAAATCCGCCGTCTGGTCGGGACCAGGTCACCTCATCCGGCATCATCTGTTCCAGGCACTCAATCATTAGGTTCCGCCGCTCCAGGTAGAGGCCCCGGATCCTTTTCAAATGCGCGTCATATTCTCCGCTCTGCAGCAATGTCAGCACCACGCCCTGCATCATGGGCGGGCAGGCCTGGTCCATCAGCCGCTTATAGGTGACATAGTCCTGGATTCGTTCCGCTGAAGTTACCAGCCATCCTACCCGCAATCCGGAAAGAAGGCTTTTTGACATTGAACTGATCACGATACCGTTTTTCTTCCCGGCACTCTGGATAGCGCTGACAGGCGGTGTGCCTTCAAACCTCAAATCATGAAAAATCTCATCGCCAAGCAATACGCTTTGGGAATCCCGTGCCCAGCGACCCACCTCTTTCATCCGGGCATTACTGGTATCAAACCCTGTGGGATTATGCAGTTCCGGACACATATACAGCAGACACGTGCCGCTTTTGGCATAACGCGCCAATTGCCCAGGCTGCGGTCCCTCCGGGTCCCTGTCAATGGTCTCCACCCAGTTACCCTGCACCTGGAAGGTTTCGGGTATCCCCTGGAAACAGGGGGTTTCACACAGCGTGATCAGCCGCCGTTCAAATGCATCCTGGGCCACAATACTGGCACCCTGCTGGGCCCCGTTGGTGATCAGCACCTCCTCGGGAGCCACCTCGATCCCACGGTCTCGGTATCGCCCGGCAATTTCCGATCGGAGTTCAACCAACCCCTGGCAATCCCCATGTTCGATATATCTCAGAGCATTGTCCCGCACCGTCTCTTCAACGGCACGCCTGAACAGGTCATCATACCCCTGCCGGTGATCGGGGATACCGCTGGCAAATCGAAAATGGATATGTCCGGATTTGCATGACAGGCTTAGAAGATCTTTCAGTCCCTTGTGAATGCCACGCTTCAGGCGCTGGGCAGCATGCTTTATATCCGCATTGACAGACCGCCTCCCCAAGGGTGCCGGGATGTCGCCGCCCGCACCGGGATGATCGGCGCCCCGAGCACCTGCGCCCGGCGCTACCTCAACCGGAGATCCATCCCCTTCAATAAATGTCCCCCGCCCGACATGACAGCGGGTCCGGCCGGCTTTGGACAGGTCCTCCAAGGCCCGCCGGATGGTTGCCTGGGTCACACCAATTTCCTTGGCAAGGGCCGATACGGCAGGCAGTTTATCCCCGGCCTTGAGTGCCCCCGACCGAATCGCCTCTTCCAATTGATCCCTGATCTGGCAATACAGGGGTTTTTCCGCTTTTTTATCTATGGCAATCTGAATCATACATACTCCATTAAATTAATACGGTATTAATACGGTATTATATGTATGTTGTCAACACGAAATTTTTGCCTATTCCTGGGTGCTTCAACCAGCAAACATCCATATAGAATCTGAATGGTATTTATTTTATACCATTATAATAAAAAGACTTGTCATGACCCTGTAATTTTGTCATATCTTGCCTTGGATGGCGGCTGAGGGAATCCTCTCTTGTTAAAATCATTAAATATTTTAATATTTTTGAGGATGTGCTCAAAAACAATCGTCGATTTTGCAAAAAGTGATAAATAAATATTGAGTTTTTCACATAACTATGATTATGTGGCTTATTCAAAATTTTGGGGTAATCAAAATTTATCCTGAATTTATTTATTGGGGATGAACAAAAACCATTAAGAAAGGAAGAGAAAATGAAAAAATTATCCGTTTTTTTTGTATCTGTCTTTCTATGTTTCGTGCTGGCCTTCCCGGCGGGCGCAAAAGACAAAGATACCTTTGTGAAAGCTGACTATGGTACAGTCAGAACCCTGGACCCGGCTACCGTTTATGATACGACTTCTGGCATGAGGGTATACAATCTGTATGAACGGCTGGTTGCCTTTGACGGCGCCTCCACAGAAAAGTTCATTCCTGAACTGGCCGAAGAAGTTCCCACCGTTGCCAACGGCGGGATCTCCGCAGATGGAAAAACCTACCGCTTTAAAATCCGCAAAGGCGTCAAATTTCACAACGGCGCTACCCTGACACCGGAAGATGTCGAGTACTCTTTTGAGCGCGGCATGATCGTTGACCAGGCCGGCGGACCCCAGTGGATGATGCTTGAAGCCATTACCGGCAAAGGCGGAACCCGGGACGGTGATGATAAAATCGTTGACGGTATTTTCAAAGTAATCATGGATGCCGTTGAAGTTGACGGTGACACGGTTGTCTTCAAACTTCCGGCAGCCTACCCGCCGCTCATGGGTATTATCCAGTATGCATCTTCCTCCATTGTCAATAAAAAATGGGCCATTGAGAACGGATGCTGGGACGGTAAGCTTGAAACAGCTGCCAAATTCAACAACCCGGATTTCAACACCGAACCACTGCAGAAACTTGCCAACGGTACCGGCCCCTACAAACTCAAAGAGTGGGTCCCCTCCAACCAGTTTGTTTTCGAACGCTTCGAAGGCTACTGGGGAAAGAAACCCTATTTCAAAAACGCCATTGTAAAATATGTTCCCGAATGGACCACCCGTAAACTGATGCTCCAGAACGGTGACGCAGACCAGGTTGGCCTTGACCCGACATATGTCGAAGAAGTTCGGGCAATGAAGGACGTCACCATCTACGAAGTTCCGCAGCTGTCTTACTCTGCGGCCATCTTCTGCCAGAAGATCAACCCCACCGGCAACCCGGATATCGGAAGCGGCAAGCTGGACGGCAACGGCATTCCCACCAACTTCTTCTCTGACATCCATGTGAGAAAAGCATTCTCCCATTCCATCGACTGGAAAGCGATGAAAGAAGATGTGGGCATGAACCTGATTGATCTGCCCGGTTCCCCCAACTGTATCGGCCTGCCCTATTATAAAGAGGTACCGCTGTACGAATTCAGCCAGGAAAAAGCTGCGGCTGAAATGAAACAAGCATTTGGCGGAAAAGTCTGGGAAAAAGGCTTCAAAATGACCATTACCCACAACACCGGTAATGTCATGAGAGAGGCGGCTGCACACATGATGGCTGAAAATATCATGGCCCTCAATCCCAAGTTCCAGATTGAAGTCAGGAACGTTGAATGGAAAGACTATACGGTCAAATACCGTCAGTTTGCATACCCCATGTTCATCATCGGCTGGGGCGCTGACTACCCCGATCCCCACAACTTCCTTTACACCTTCATGCACTCCAACGGTGTGTATGGTAAATACTCAGGATTCAAAAACGCTGAAGTGGATGCACTGTGCGATGCCG
>QZLA01000388.1 GCA_004796375.1 Desulfobacteraceae bacterium | reverse complement strand
GCATCCTCAATCGGGACACCGATGATCAGGGTAAACGGATAAAAAAGGTAGCCTAAAAGCCCTCTCAGGCTCCAGTCAATATTAGCTCCCAGCCACTGGTTGATATGGGCACCCATGCCGCCGAGCATCATATCGATCAGGGCGACGATTCCCAGGACGGCAATGAGCAGG
Organism: Desulfobacteraceae bacterium; assembly: GCA_004796375.1. Lineage (GTDB taxonomy): Bacteria > Desulfobacterota > Desulfobacteria > Desulfobacterales > Desulfobacteraceae > MADRE2. The sequence goes on along the minus strand of QZLA01000388.1, from coordinate 13,630 downwards.
GCAACAATACTGAACACCACTTTCAGTCCGGCAGCAGCAGAATTGATGATGGCCTCGAACAGGCTGGATTCTTTTTCATAATGGATGTCAACCACCTGCCCCAGGGTTTGGGGTGTGCCGGTTTCCGGAAATATGAGTTTGGCCATGACCAGGGCGGCCGGAGCTGACAGGAATGACGCCGAAATCAGGTGCCCGGCAATGGAGGGGAAATTGCTGTGCAGGGTAAACACATAGAATGCCAGGACATTTGATGCCACCGTGGCCATGCCTGCGGTCAGGATGGTGCACAGCTCCGACCGTGTCATGGCCTCGATATAGGGTTTTACTGTAAAGGCGGATTCCACCCCGACAAATATATTGCTGGCCGCGCACAGGGACTCGGCACCGGAGATCCGCATCAGCTTGGTGAACACCTTGGCAAACTGCCGGATAATAAAGGGCAGGACGTTGTAATAATAGAGGATCGCCACCAGACTGGAAAAAAAGATGATGGTCGGGAAGGCCTGGAACGCCAGGATAAAGCCTAACGACCCTTCCGTACCCGGTGGGGCGGCCAGGCTGCCGAACACAAACCGTGCCCCGTCACCGGCTGTGGAGAGCACCAGTACGGCCAGGTCGTTAACAGCCTGGAAAAAGGCCACACCTGCCGGAACCACAAATATAAACAGGGCGAACAGGACCTGCAAACCGATGCCCCAGCCGATCAGGTGCCAGTTCGGCGCCTGCCTGTTATTGAACAGAACCCGTGAAATCAACCATGCAAAACACACCAGGATAAACATCCCGGCAAAACTGACAATATTGTAGACCTCCATATTTCCCTCCTGTACTTCCGGCCCGCGTGCGTTTATCCAGAATCATGTGTTTGAACTTATGGATATATACAAAAAATCGGGAAACGAAACAATTGACGATGTGATGAATATCATTTATTATATGAACTATATTTATCTCGCATTTCAACAGGTTCTATCCCTTTGACATTAACCACAAGGAGGATATCATGAACCGACCCGTGCATAAAATCATTGACGAACAGATCAAGCGATGGGAAATGGGCAAGCTTGAAACCGCTGCCGAGGTTGAACAGATCAACCTGGTCACCATTTCCCGGGAATCCGGCAGCCGGGGCCAGGAAGTGGCGGAAAAGCTGGCCAAAGACACCGGATTTGACCTGTTCCACCATGAAATCCTGGAAGCCATGATCGAGGCCTCCAAGGACAGCAAGGTCCTGCTCCAAACCCTGGATGAACGGGGGATGAACATAGTGGACGACCTGGTGGCCGCCCTGGTTCACGAGCATCACCTGTGGCCGGACGAATACTCCAAGATCCTGCTCAGGGTGTTGAGCACCATCGGTAATCATGGCAATGCCATCATCCTTGGCCGGGGTGCGAGCTTTGCCCTTCAGAAACTGGGGGCACTCAAGGTCAGGATTGTGGCCCCGTCCTCCAAGCGTCGGGAATATATCCAGAAGAGCCGGGACATGTCCTATGAAGATGCGGAAAAATTCATGTACAGTACGGATGCCAACCGCAGTGCCTTTGTCAGGCGCTATTTTCACAGTGACACCACAGACCCGGCCAATTATGACCTGATTCTCAATACAGGGACACTTTCAGTGGACAAGGCGGTTCAGATCATCCAGTGCGCGATCAAAGCGGCGTGAGACAATCCCGGGGGGCGTGGTGCCCCCCGGGGAAACAGGAGTGATTAAGGCTAATTACTGGTCAACACCTTGTGGCTGTCGATGAGGGAACCGACAACTTCGGGATCGGCCAGGGTGGAGATATCGCCCAGACTGTCAAACTCATCTGTAGCGATTTTCCTCAGGATTCGCCGCATGATCTTACCTGAGCGGGTTTTGGGCAGGGCCGGTGCAAAGTTGATAATATCAGGTGTGGCAATGGGCCCGATCTCTTTTCTCACGTGCTGCTTGAGTTCACCCAGCAGGGCATCATCGGCCTCCACGCCCACCATCAGGGTCACAAAGGCATAGATCCCCTGCCCCTTGATATCGTGGGGGAAGCCGATCACAGCAGCTTCAGCCACGTGTTCATGACTGACCAGGGCACTTTCCACCTCTGCCGTACCCATCCGGTGGCCGGACACATTGATCACGTCATCCACCCGACCGGTGATCCAGTAATACCCGTCCTCGTCCCTGCGGCAGCCGTCACCGGCAAAGTAGTATCCGTCAAACATCTGGAAATACACCTTTTCAAACCGCTCATGGTTGTTAAAAACGGTCCGCATCTGGCCGGGCCAGGGTTCCTTGATAGCCAGGATCCCGTCACAGGCCCCTTCAAGGGGCTGGCCCTGTTCATCCAGCAGTACCGGGTTGATTGAAAAGAAAGGCAGGGTGGCAGAACCGGGTTTCTGATCGATGGCATAAGGCAGGGGAGTGATCATAATGCCGCCGGTTTCGGTCTGCCACCAGGTATCTACAATGGGGCACCTTTCTTTGCCCACATGTTTGAAATACCACTTCCATGCCTCTGGATTGATGGGTTCACCCACCGTTCCAAGCAACCTCAGGGAAGAAAGATCATACTTTTCCACCCACTGCTCGCCTTGGGCCATGAGGGCCCGGATAGCCGTGGGTGCGGTATAAAATTGATTGACCTTCCATTTATCCACCGTGGCCCAGAACCGGCCCGGATCCGGATAGTTTGGAACGCCCTCAAACATAATGCTGGTGGCCCCCTGCGACAGGGGGCCGTAAACAATGTAGCTGTGGCCGGTTACCCAGCCGATATCCGCCGTACACCAGTAGATGTCGTTGTCATGATAATCAAACACATACTTGAAGGTTGTTCCGGTGTAGACCATATATCCACCTACATTGTGCTGTACGCCTTTCGGCTTCCCGGTTGAACCGGAGGTGTAGAGGATGAACAGCGGATCCTCAGCATCCATCCATTCCACCGGGCAGTCGGTGCTTTGCTTATCTGCCTCCTCATGCCACCACAGGTCCCGGTCCGCCTTCATCTCGATATCGGTGCCGGTGCGGTTGACCACAAAACAGAAATCCACGGCATGGCCCCGCTCCTCGCACAGTGCAAGGGCCTGATCGGCATTGGCTTTCAGGGGAACCGCCTTTGGCCCGCGCATCACACCGTCTGTCGTGACCAGCACCTTGCAGAAACTGTCCAGGATACGGTCAGCCAGGGCGTCGGCAGAAAAACCGCCGAACACGATACTGTGGATGGCACCGATGCGGGCGCAGGCCAGCATGGTAACGGCCAGTTCCGGGATCATGGGCATATAGATGGCTACCCGATCACCCTTCTGAACCCCCCGTGCCTTGAGGGCATTGGCAAACTGACAGACCTTGGCATGGAGCTGGCTGTAGGTGATCTGTGCATCCTCCCCCACATCGTTACCTTCCCAGATCAATGCAACCTGGTCACCCCGCGCCTCCAGGTGCCTGTCAATGCAGTTATAAGTTATATTGGTTTTTGCATTCTTGAACCACTCAATATGAATCGGACCTTCGGACATACTGTAGTTGAAATCCCTGACCGTATCCCACTTTTTCTCCCAGTAAAAATCTTCGGCAATCTGGGCCCAGAAACCTTCAGGGTCTTCAACAGAGCGTTTGTACATCGCTTTGTACTCGTCAATCGATTTAATCCAGGCATTTTCACGGTGTTCATCTGGTGCATGAAATTTAAACTCGCTCATATTCCCTCCTTGATATGTTGGGTTCCGGTTGCAAAACACTTCCGCGTACTGAACATCTGCTACAACACCAGGTCCTTGTGGGCCTATCAGCTCTTTTCAGCCAAAGGCTCGGGAATGAATTCAGGCGCCTTGGTCTCTTCTACAGCAGGCGATTTGGTCATCAAGGCAATGACCGCACCGATCAGCAGCAGGGCTGCGGCCAGGATATAGGCCATCCTGGGACTGCTGGTATAGGCAACGATCATCTGGGAAACCCTTGGGAAGATAAATCCGCCCACACCCCATGAACTGAACACCAGTCCGTAATTCACACCAAAATTTTTAATACCGAAAAAATCCTTTGTGGCCGAAGGGAACAACGACAGGTTGGTGCCGTAGTTAAACCCGATCAGGGTGGCGGCCAGCACCAGGAGAAACACCTGGGTCGGGCTGATAAACAGCAGGGAGAAAATCACCAACGCCTGGAATATCAGCATGATAAAAAGGGTATTGGCACGCCCGATCCGGTCAGACAGAATCCCTGCGACCACACGGCCGGATGCATTTCCAACGGCCATGAGCGCAACCACCACCCATGCCATCTGGCCCATGCCCTGTTTGGCCATTCCGGCAACACCACCGATGATCATGAGGCCGGCACCCGAGGCGATACAGAAAATCAACCACAGTTTATAAAAGGCTCCTGTTTTCATCATCTCACCCGGTGCAAAATCCACGTTCTTCAGAGAAGTTGCGGTCGTTACCTTTTTCGTATCCGGATGGACGTAGCCTTCAGGCGGATTAACCAGGAACCGGGCCAGGGTACATACGATGATCAGAAAGGCGGTCCCGAATACCAGCATGGACTGGGACAGCCCGAGTTTATCGATGAGAAATATGGCCAGAGGGGCGATATACACCGATGCCAGCCCGAACCCTGCCACAACGATACCGGCGATCATACCGGTTTTTGCGGGCGGAAACCACTTGATGGCCGGCGGCGTGGCAGACGCATACCCAAAGCCGAGCCCCATGCCCATGAACAGGCCGAACCCGACGATCCAGCTGAACCATGCATTGGAAAAAGAGATGAGAATCAGACCCAAACCGGTGAGGATGCCGCCGATCACGGCCGTTACCCTCGGGCTGAGCTTGTCCTGAACCCGCCCGGCAAAGATCATGGTAAATGCAAATACCAGGCAGCACACGGCATACGGATCATTCAAAGAGGCCAGGCTCCAGTTGAACACCCCGTCCCCTGCGACAATGGATTCCTTGATGGACATCTTGAAAATACTCCAGGTATAGAGGATTCCCAGTGCCAGATTGATCCCCAATCCTGCCATGGTCACTTGCCATCCAAGGTTTTTGATCTGATTCATTTTAGCAATTCTCCTTTAAAAAATGATTGACATTCAGCACTTATCAGAGCAACACCTGTGCCGGAATATAAATTATCACACAACCATTTGTTATTATTGAAATTTCATCAAAATGACAAATGTGCAGAAATCTGGCCGCATACAACAAAAGTTGTAGACATGGTTTCAATCCAAAAGGCATGAGATCAAAAGAATAGGGAGGATTAGGGAAGTGGCTCCCACCTACAACTTTTATTGTGAATACAACTTTTGTTGTGGGCAGTTTTATCTAACTGTCGTCTTTTTCCTGCTTCATTTTCTGCAGCCGCTTGCTCAACGCCTGTTGGGAAATTCCCAGGATCGCCGAAGCTGCAGACTGGTTACCCCCGGTCTGGGCCATGGCTTTTTCAACCAGCTCTCTTGAGGCTGCTTTGAGTGTGGGAAGAGGTTCATCCCTGCTGGTGCCTTTAGAGACTGTGCCAGATTCATCCGATGGCAGATCAAGTCCCTTGAACAGGTCTGCCGTCATAGGACCGGATTGATAGCGTGAAATGGCATCAAATACCATGGATTTCAGTTCCCTGATATTGCCTTTAAAGGGATAGGCTTCCATCTGCTCGATCAACGTTTTAGGCAACTCAGGTACAGGTTTGTCCAGTTCATTGGCGGCCTGGCAGATAAACCGGTCCAAGAGCAGGGGCAGATCGATCAGCCGCTCCCTCAGCGGCGGCAGGGTCAGGGTATGGGTAGACAGCCGATAAATCAGGTCCTTCCTGAACGCCCCTTTTTTCTCAAGTGCCCACAAATCCAGGTTGGTGGATGCGATGATCCGTGCATCGGTTTTACGGGTCTTATCCGCACCCAGCTGACGGTACTCCCCTTCCTGGAGAAGCCGCAGCAGTTTGATTTGTGAGGTCAGGGCAAGGTCTCCGATCTCATCCAGCAGCAGGGTACCGCCTGCGGCCTGCTCGATCAGGCCGGCCCTCACATTCTGGGCGCCGGTAAAGGCACCTGGCACATGCCCGAACAGGGTATCCGAGAAAACATTGTCATCCAGACCGGCCACGTTCACCACAACCATGGACCCTGTACGATTGCTCAATTTGTGAATGGAGTGGGCGATCAGTTCCTTGCCGACACCGGTCTCCCCGAAAATCAGTACCGGCTGGGAGGTGGGCGCGATGGCTTCAATATAGTGAAATACTGAATGCATCGTCTTGTCCTGGGTGATAATCGCCTCAAACGCCTTGGGGTTTTTAATCTGGGAAAACAGGTCACTGGCCGGAGAATCCTGGAACTTTGTCTCATAATCGCCATAAGCCAGCGCCTGCTTCACCGCGGCAAGCAATCGTTCCTCCTCCACCGGCTTGACCACGTAATCCATGGCACCGATCTTCATGCACTTGACTGCCGTGTTGACATCCACGTCACCGGTCAGCACGATCACCGGCAGCCGGGGATAGGTTTTCCTTACAATCTTGAGCAGACGGTGCCCGTTGATGTGGGGCATATTCAGATCCAGGATCATCAGGCAGGGGATCTGGCGCTCCATCTGGCGGATCACATCCCTGGAGTCTCTGATGGTGACGATATTATCAATGCCTGCCATCCTCAAGGCGGTGTCCACGGCCAGGAGGATCTCCGGCTCATCATCCACAATGAGAATGGGGCGGCCCATGGTTTGTTCCTTATCGATCATCATCTGTTTTCACCTTTATCTTCTGACTGACCCTGCTGATTTTCAGGTAAAAGGATCTGTGCGGTCACGCCCTGGCCGGGCGGGGAGTGAAACCGGATCATTCCGTTGTGTTCATTCACGATCTTTTCCGAAATAGACAAACCGAGACCGGTGCCGCCGTCATCCCTCTTTGTGGTATAAAACGGATCCTTGATCTTTTCAAGATCAGAAAGGTCAATTCCCGGTCCGGTGTCCTTGACCTCTATCATTACAAATCCAATTTCATCCGGCCGCCCGGTTTTGACTGTAATGGATGCCTCCATGGTCTCCAGGGCCTGGGCTGCATTCACCAGCAGGTTGATCACCACCTGCTGGAGTTTCTGAAAATCCCCCAGGATCAATGGCAAAGAAGGGTCAAGCTGAATTGAAAGATGGGCCGTGGCCTTTTTCAGGACAGAACGGGTCAATTCCACTGATTTTTCAACCACCTGGTTGACATTCACCGGTTTCCCCATGTCTGCCTGGGCCGGTCTTGAAAAGTCTTTTAATTCAGAGATGATGCGTTTGATCCTGGAGGAGCTGTCCTCGATAGCGGTCAGCATCATGTCGATTCGCTGGCGGAGGTCCTGATAGGGCATGTTGCAGACCCGCTCTTCCGTACGATCTTCAAAATGGTCATCCAGTATGGGAGTAAATGCCTGGAACGCTTTTTTCAGGTTCGGGGCATTGAGCATCAGTGAGGTGGCCGGGTTGTTTATTTCATGGGCCACACCCGCCACCAGTATTCCCAAAGAGGTCATCTTGTCTGCCTGGATCAATTGCTTTTCCCTCAGCCGGGTCTGCTCCATGGCCGCCATCCGTTCCTTTTGTGCCCGCGCACCCTGAAAAATGATGTAGCCGGATACCAGCAGGAACAGAATCAAAATTCCCGAGCAGGTAAAAAGCAGGCGCCGGGTAATGGTACGGATCTCCTCCCTGACATCCTCGACATAGATCCCGGTCCCGATGATCCACCCCCAGGGTTCGAACCCCTTGACATATGAAATTTTTGGGACGATCTTTTCGGATTGGTCCTTCCACTGCCACAGGTAATCCACAAACCCGTCCCCCTGTCTGTTTACCGTTTGAACCATCTCCACAAAAAGCCGTTTCCCGGCCGGATCCTTAAAATCAGAGATGTCCTGCCCCTCCAGGTCAGGGCGGTACGGGTGCATGATCATCCGAGGTGTCATGTCATTGATCCAGAAATAGTCTGCACGGTCCGGACCGTACCTGAGCTGCCTGAGCTGGGCCATGGCGCTCTGCTGCGCGTCCTTACGGGACAGCTGTCCGTTCTGTGAATGGTTGTAAAACAGGTCCAGTGTGCTCCAGGCACTTTCCGTCAGGTGCATGATGCCCTCCCGCTTGCCGTCCATCATGTTTTTTTCAAGGATCGGGATCATAAGAAAAAAGATGGTGACAATGAACAGGGCAATGGTCAGGAGCACGGGCAGAATAATACGAACCGGCAGAACGCCCGGAGACCAGGTATTGTATTGTGTGCCGTCGGTCATCTCAAATTCAATAATCAAACCACCCTGCCCTGTCAAGGTATATTGTCCATGGTGTCTGCCCGGAATTTAGAATATCTGAATTGACAAATCATCAATATTCCTGGATAATTGGATAAATTATGAAAAAATGTATTTAATTTTTTGATTTTTATACTGCCGGAGGGTGTCGTGCGTCATAGAAACCTGCTTCAAAATTTAACACATCGTCATTTTTATCTGTCTGTTTTAATTATTACCATCTCAATGATGGTGACCATCCAGGCCCTTGCCGCTCCCACAACGCAAGAACAGGCCAGACGGGTTGTAAACGCCTGGATCGCCCTGGACAGCACCCCCATGGATGCCCAAATCGGGCAAACCATATCAGAGATTGACACGATCACAGACACCCTGAACAACCCCGTATATTATGTGGTTCACTTGATTCCGAAAGGATTTGTCATTGTTTCGGCCGATGACCTGGTGGAACCGATCATCGCCTTTTCAAGCCAGGGGGAGTTTGACCCCTCGTTGGACAATCCGTTCGGCGCATTGGTGACCCAGGATGTTCCGGGCCGGATCATGGCTGCCAGGGACGCGGAAGAAAAACACCAGCGGCTCGGATCGGGGTTCTCTTTAGATGATGCTTTCCAGAATGCCAGAAAAAAATGGACATCCCTGGAAAACCGTTCCGCATCCTTTGGGCTCGATTTTAAACTTCCAAGTATCACTGATGTGTATGTGGCTCCTTTACTGCAGAGCGAGTGGTCCCAGACCACCGCCTGTAGCAATGCCTGTTACAATTACTATACTCCCAACGGCTGGCCCTGCGGCTGCGTAGCCACGGCCATGGCCCAGGTGATGCGGTACCACTCCTTTCCCACTACAGGACCGGGTACGCCCACCTTCACCATTTCCGTAGGAGGTGTGTCAGAAGACCGCACCCTCAGGGGCGGTGATGGATCAGGCGGTGCTTACAACTGGTCCGACATGGTGCTTATCCCCGGGCCTCCCGTGTGTCCAACAAATGAAACTCAACGCGAGGCCATTGGCGCACTGACCTACGATTGCGGGCTCAGCGTGGAGATGAGCTACGGGTCCGGTGGTTCCGGGGCGAACACACTGGATACCCGTGACGCACTGGTGGATACATTTGGCTATGCCAATGCCGTTAAAGGGTATAATTCCGCAAGTAATATCAATTCAACCGAACTGAACAAAATGATCAACCCCAACCTGCATGCTGACCTGCCGGTCATCCTGGGAATCACCGGTGCAGGCGGCCATGCCATTGTGGCGGATGGCTACGGTTACAATTCATCCACGCTGTACCACCACCTGAACATGGGTTGGGCCGGATTTGACGATGCCTGGTATAACCTGCCCACGATTAACACCACCAACTACAGTTTTAATTCCGTGTACAAATCTGTCTACAACATCTATACCACCGGTTCCGGTGAAATCATCAGCGGCCGCGTCACCGATATTGCAGGCAACCCCATCAGTGGTGTGCTGGTGACGGCCACCCGGACCGGCGGCGGCACCTGGACCGATACCACGGGCAGCGACGGGTTTTACGTATTTGCCAAAATCCCGTCCAGTTCCAGTTATAATATTACAGCACAAAAAACTGGATACACATTCAATCCCCAATCCGTTTCCACCGGAACATCTAACAACTATTCTACCTGCGGCAATCTATGGGGGGTTGATTTTATCCATGACATCGGCTGCACGTTCGGGATCAACCCCAGCAGCGATACCATCGGTTCAGACGGCGGGGAGATCGATGTTTCCGTGACCGCCTCACCATCTGCCTGCCCATGGACCGTTGTCGAAGACTTGAGCTGGGTCAGTGCCTCACCTGACAGTGGAACCGGTAACGGATCGGTCACACTCACTGTGTCTGCCAATTTCGGCCCGGAACGCACCGGAAGCGTCCACATTGCCGGTCAATTGTTTACCATCACTCAAAGCGGCGCCAGCGTCAGCGGGCCGTTCAGGTGCTCCACCACCTTTACATCGGACAATGGTTCCTCAGGCAATATGTTTGATGTGACCAATCTGTCTTCGCAGCCCATTATGTTGACCGGGTACTTTGAAGGCAACTTTGACACGGGCGAATCCGGCGAGGTCCAGGTCTGGTACCGTACCGGATCCTATGCCGGCTATGAAACCGAATCTTCGGGATGGTCCCTTCTGGGGACGGACCAGATGACCTCCCTGGGAGACGACACACCGACCCCCTATGATGTAGGTAGCACGCTTACCATCGCTCCGGGGCAGACCATTGGCATGTTTGTGTATTGCGGCTTAGCTGTGAACTATACCAATGGCGCAAATGTGTATGATGATGGGGTGATCCAGATCACCACAGGTGCCGGTAAAGGAAGCTCATCTGCCACCCCGCCGGTCAGCGGCGGCACATACTCACCGCGGACCTGGAACGGGACCATCGAGTATGTATTGCCCGGTGGTAAAAAAATCATCGCCCCTATCCTGCCGCTTCTGCTGCAGGAGTAGACGCTTCTGATAAAATCCCCTTTAATGCCTCAACCAGGTTTTAAAGGGGATTTTTCGTTACCTGAAATCCTGCCCTTGCACTGATTCGCTATACGCATTATGTTACAGCATCAGCTTTTCAACCTCCTAAAAAGGCAGGGTAAACCATGTTCAACAGATTGGGGCTAAAAAAACTTGGGAAAATTAAAAATTTTCTCACCCTTTACACATCAGGCCTTGGCAGAAATGATATCGAACTTCTGCTTAAAAAAGATACGGTTGATGCCTTTTCCTATCTCAAGGCCAAAACAGATCTTGAAAAGCAGACCGATCAGCCCAAATCATTGAAATTCTATATCCGGGCAGCCAGGAAGATCTTTTTAAGCTTTGTCATGCAGCTCTCCCCGGCCCGGAGACTGGTCTACGGGATCGGCTTTATCCTGTTTATTGCAGGTATTTTTTATACAGACAAAGCCTATATCTTATTTTCATTTTTAGTCCTCAATCTCCTTTTAGCCCTTGAACTGGTAGACAAACTGACCACCCGTGACGAACTTGAAATTGCACGGGAGATCCAGCTCAGTCTCCAGCCGTCGCACATTCCAACCACGGACCAGTTTTCATTTTCCACCTATTCAGAACCGGCCCGGATAGTCGGCGGAGATTTCTATGATATCATCCGGCCGGCTGATGACAAGATCATCAGCATCATCGGCGATGTATCGGATAAAGGGGTTTCTGCAGCCCTTTACGCGGTGTATACCCAAAGTGTGTTCCAGTCCCTGAGTGAAACACAGACCTCTCCGTCACGGATCATGGAAAGCCTGAATGAAGTAATCGGAAAGCGGCTCAGGGACGGGGATTTTGTCACCGCAGCCGTTGCATTGTTTGACCCCAAGGAAAAATCGGTCACCATTACCCGGGCCGGGCATAACTGGCCCCTTCACTATTGCGCCAGGACAAGGGACATCTCGGAACTCAAACCCAAGGGACCCAGCATCGGGATGATAGATAACCCCCAGTTTTCCAACCAGCTCGAAGAGCATAAAATTTTCCTGGAAAAAGGGGATTTTCTCCTGCTCTACACGGACGGGATTACCGAAGCGTTTGACGGCGAGAACCGGATGTTTGACATCACCGGCCTGAAATCCGCCATCCGGGAAACCGCGCATAAATCCAGCAAGGAAATCATTGATCATATCAATCATCAACTCAACAATTTTACCGATTGTGGTGAACTCCATGATGACGCCACCATGGTGGCGGTTAAAATCAACTGATTCCAACATTTTCTCTTGATTTTCACCCGATATTCTGTTAATTAATCGTGTTTGTAAACTTGCAGCAAAATTCATTATAAAGGGGTGATTTTTTTGAAGGAGATTACAGTCCAGGTACTTGACAACGATGTTGAAAAGGCTTTGAGAATTTTAAAAAAGAAGATCCAGAATGACGGACTCTTCAAGCGTTTAAAATTGAAAAAACACTTTGAAAAACCGTGTCAGTACAGACGGCGTAAGATGCGCGAAGCCTTGAGAAGGCAGAGAATCGCAGCATCCAGATCCCGCAAGAGAAGCAACTAAGCAACAATTTTCATAAAGCCCGGCTTCATTATTCGCATAATGACAGTCGGGTTTTGTCCTTTTATCAGCACGACGGATTACCATGGCAACTGTTTCCTATGAAGAATGTTTAGACCGGATCTACAAACTGGGCCGGTTTGGCATCAAACTTGAGCTGGACACGATCCTCAACATCCTCAGGCTGTTGAACTATCCCCATAAAAATTTCAAGACCATCCACATTGCCGGCACCAACGGCAAAGGCTCCACAGCTACCTATATTGCATCGATCCTCACCAGGGCCGGATTTAAAACCGGTTTGTACACCTCCCCCCACCTGATCCGTTTTAACGAGCGCATCTGTATCAATGGGGAGGAAATATCAGATGAGGATGTGGTCTATGCCTATGAGGCGGTGAATATGGTTGACCTTGGCAAGCGCAAGGCCACCTTCTTTGAAATAGCCACGGCCATGGCCCTGTTTCATTTTGCAAGACAAAAAGTGGATTATGCCGTAATTGAAACCGGCATGGGTGGACGCTTCGATGCCACCAATATCGTATCTCCAAAGGTCAGTGTGATCACCAACCTGTCCATCGAGCATACCGACTATCTGGGCAACACCATTGCCCAGCTGGCGATTGAGAAAGGCGGGATCATCAAGCACGGCAGACCTGTAGTCACTGCCGTATCCCAACCCTCCGGGCTGAAGGTGCTTGAAGACCTGGCGCAGAAAAAGAACACCCGGCTCTATCGATACAAACACGATTTCTCGGCCAGAAAAACCCCAAGGGTGCGGACCTATGCCTACTCAGGTATCCATAGTCAATATGACGGCCTGGTGATTCCCCTTCCCGGTGATCACCAGAAGGAGAACATGAGCCTGGCGCTGGCCGCCTGTGAACTCCTGGGCGAAGATCTGACCCTCAAGGATATCAGGACAGGGCTAGGACAATCCAGATGGCCCGGAAGACTGGAGTATGTTCAGGAACATCCGACCGTGATCGTAGACGGTGCCCACAACGACAAGGCTGCCAAAGTGCTTGCCACCTATTTGAGGACCTACCTCAAAGAAAAAAACCTGACCATGGTCTTAGGCATACTGGATGACAAACCCTATGGATCTATGTTGAAAACCCTGACCTCCTGTGCCGACCGGGTCATTTTTACCCAAGCAACCATTGACCGGTCCATTGAGCCGGCACAGCTTGAAAAAGAGGTCAAAGCCTATTTCAATAACGAGACCCTGATCATCCCGGATGTCAGGCAGGCTGTTTCCCATGCCATTGAAACTACAGGAAAAGATGGTGCCGTGTGTGTGGCCGG
>QZLA01000394.1 GCA_004796375.1 Desulfobacteraceae bacterium | reverse complement strand
GTGCTGGATGGGAACAGTGTCGATTGAATTATAAAGAGGTCATCCATGGAAAATGAAACAACACAGGAAAAATTGACTCATTATGTGGGGATCGGTGCGTCTGCCGGCGGACTGGAGGCCATTGAGGCATTTTTCAGCCGGATGCCCGAGGATTCCGGCCTGGCCTTTATCGTTATTCAGCACCTGTCCCCGGATTATAAAAGTCTGATGGTAGAACTGCTGTCAAAAAAAACAAAGATCCCGGTGCACCGATCCGCGGATGGGATGGAGGTAAAACCCAACAACATCTATATGATACCACCGAAAAAGAATCTCTCCATTTTCCACGGCCGGCTGGTACTCAAGGAAAAGGACAATACCCGGGGTGTCAATCTGCCCATTGATATATTTTTACGGTCCCTGGCAGAGGACAAGGCGGAACGGGCCATTGCCATAATCCTCTCAGGGACCGGCAGTGACGGTACCCGGGGTGTGCGTGCCATCAAGGAGCAGGGGGGCATGGTCATGGTCCAGGATGAAACCAGCAGTAAATTTAACGGGATGCCCAGGGCTGCCATATCAACAGGGGTTGCTGATTTTATCCTCTCCCCAAAGGAGATGCCGGACCAATTGATGGCCTGTGTGGGGCATCCCTATGTTGTCCGGAACAAGCCGTCGGAAAGCCTTCTTAACGATGAAAGCGGTCTGACGCGGATCTTTGCAGAGCTTCGGGAGAAGACCCGGGTGGACTTCACATACTATAAGCCATCCACCATTACCCGCCGCATCGAGCGGAGAATGACGGTTAATCAGATTGACCGGCTCAGTGATTATGTCATGCATCTTGAGAAATACCCCGTAGAGGTGATGACGCTTTACAAAGAGCTGCTGATCGGGGTGACCAGTTTTTTCAGGAACCCGAAAGCCATGGAAGTCCTGATGGCAGACAGCATGACCCGGTTGATCGATCAGACGAAAAACCGGGAGATCAGATTCTGGGTGACGGCTTGCTCTACCGGGGAGGAGGCTTACACCATAGCGATTCTTGCAAAGGAAGCCATGGAAAAGCTCGGGGTCGCCCGGGATGTCAAGATATTTGCCACAGACCTTGACCGTGATGCCGTGATCCATGCGGGAAACGGGATTTATCCGGAAAGTATTGCAGCGGATTTGACCCCGAAAATGTTGGGCAAATATTTTTACCGAAAAGAGGAGAATTACCAGATTGCCCGCCATATCAGGGAGATGGTGGTATTTGCCCAGCACAATCTGGTCAAAGACCCGCCCTTTACAAAAATCGACATGATCAGCTGCCGAAACCTGCTGATTTACCTTCAACCCATTCTCCAGCAGAAGGTGATGGAGATGTTCAATTTTTCATTGAACCCCGGGGGGGTTCTCTTTCTGGGTAACAGTGAAACCATTGGAGACATGTCGGATTGTTTTGAAACCGTTGATCAGAAACACAAGATTTACCGCTGTACCGGAAAACAGAAAGCGTTGAAGCCAACCATGGAGACCCCTCTGGAGTCAAAAAAGGAATATCTTGATAAGCGTCCGTTTTCTTTCAGGGAAACGTTCCGCCGGTTCAGCCGCCTGGAAAACAATGACATGATGAGCCGGTACATGGAGGTGCTGGAAAGCAGTTTTCTGCCCCTTTCGGTAATCGTCAATGACCAGATGGATATCCTTCATATTTTTGGTGAAGCCAGGGCATACTTTGAAGTGCCGTCGGGCAGGGCTGAATTCAATATCACCAAAATGGCGGTTAAGGATCTGTCCATCCCCCTGGCCACAGGCATCCAACGGGTGTTTAAATCAAAAGAGGAGCTGGTGTATTCCAATATTAAAATAGCACACCAGGGTGAATCCAAGAAGATTACACTGCGCATCATTCCGCTTCCTGAGAAAAAAGATTACGAACCGCTGGTGGCGGTATTTTTCGAGGATGTCAGGGTCAGTGCCGATCAGGATACGAGATCCACGACGGTGTATGATATTGATGAGGATGTCCAGCAGCGGATCAAGGACCTTGAGCAGGAGTTACAGTTTTCCAATGAAAACCTCCAGGCCACCATTGAAGAGCTTGAAACATCCAACGAGGAACTGCAGGCCACCAATGAAGAACTTCTGGCCAGTAATGAGGAGCTTCAAAGCACCAACGAGGAGTTGCAGTCCACCAACGAAGAACTGTTCACGGTGAACTCTGAGTACCAAAGCAAAATCATTGAATTAACCGAAATGAATAATGATGTGGAGAACCTGCTGACCGGATCAGGCATAGAGATACTGATCCTGGATGAGAACAATGAAATCCGGAAAGTATCCCCCAACCTGTCCAAAATATTTAATATTCTGGAAAAAGATGTCGGGCGCCCCATCAATCACCTGTCTCACCATATTGTCAATTTTGATCTGCTCACGCATATCAGGAAAGTTCAAAAAAGCAACCGCATGGTGTCGGTCAATAAAAAACTGATCGACGGGACCCACTATTATATCCGGATTCTGCCCTACTATATCGGTCCCGATGCCTATGCCGGAACCATCATGACCTTTGTGGACGTCACCGAGCTCGAGCAGGCAAAGAGTAGCCTGGAATCCAGCATCCAGGCATTTTCAGAGCTGATGAAGTTTCTGCCGTCAGCAAAATTTGCCTGGAACGGAGTGGATCCACCCCAACTGGTTTTGGAAAGCATCGACAGCAGGGCCCAGGATATCCTGGGGATCGATGGGATCAACGACCGGGGCCGGGCAGTTGAGGATTTGCTTCCATCGCTGGAAAACGAAAAAATCTGCCGGCATCCGGACGGGTTGGAAACAGGAGAGTGTTCGGTGGTCAAGCAAACCATCGGGATCGGTGAAAAAGATGTAGATATCATGATCTTTCCCTTGCCTGAATTAAGGGTCGGGGCGGTATTTGAGGATAATTCTGAAGGATAGAAAACCAATGCGCTCAGAGGATTTTAAAGAATCACTTCGGGTGAAAGCCAAAGCAATGCTGAAAGATCTGCCGGATCGATTTGCCGGGGTGGACATCCGGGACATCCGCCTGCTCATCGAGGAGCTCAGTGTCCACCAGATTGAACTCGAACTCCAGAACGATGAGCTGATTTCCATCCAGAAAAACCTGGAGGAGAGCCGGCAGCGCTATATCAGCCTTTTTGACAAAGCGCCTGTGGGATATGTGATCCTGAACAGCGTCGGTATGGTCAAGCAGTTCAATACGACATTCTTCCGGATGATCGGGAAGGCCGATATCAAGTTGTCCGGGATGGCATTTGCCGACCTGTTGGCGACATCGGATGGTGAGCTTTTCAGGGCCCGTTATAAGGCCCTGTTTAAGGCGCCTGCGGGAAAACAGATTCAGGCCCGGCTGATGACCGGTAACAGGGAGCAAACAGTGGTATGGCTGGAGGCCACCCATCATGTTGAGAATGAACCAAATCGCCGCGGGGGCAGTGAAGAACTGCTTTTATCGGTTGCGGATGTCAATGAACTGAATCAAACCAAAACAGAGCTAAAAAAAGCGCTGGATGATACCGAGTTCCGTGAAAAGGAGGTCTCCGCCTTGCTGGAAGGGGCTCAGGCCGTGCTTGAGCAGAGCGATTTTCCCTCAACGGCCCGGCGTTTGTTTGATACCTGCTCCAGGATTATCGGATCCACATCCGGGTATATCGCCCTGCTTTCCGATGATGGCAAAGAAAACGAGGTGTTGTTCCTTGAAGACGGCGGTCTGCCCTGTACAGTGGATCCGGAGCTGCCCATGCCGATCCGCGGCTTGAGAGAGGCGGCATATCGGACCGGAAAAGCGGTATATGATAACCGGTTTATGGATAGTCCATGGACAGAATATCTCCCGAAAGGGCATGTCAGGTTGGAAAATGTCATGTTCAGCCCCCTGGTGATCAACGGCCGTACGGTTGGGGTGATGGGTCTGGCCAATAAATCCGGTGATTTCAATGACAACGATATGAGTATTGCACAGGGCTTTGGGGAACTGTGCGCCATTGCCCTGAAAAACAGCCGGCTGATAGAAAAACGGGATCAGGCACAGCGGGAAAAAGAGATGGTCATTGAAGAGCTCCAAGCAGCCCTTGCACGGGTGAAGAAACTCAGCGGCCTGATTCCCATCTGCTCATACTGCAAAAAGATCAGGGATGACGAAGGGTGCTGGAACCAGCTCGAAGATTATCTGGACGAGCATTCAGATGCACAGTTGAGTCACGGCATTTGTCGGGACTGTGCAAACCAGCACCACCCGGAACTCGGGCTATATGACGAGTAGCCTGCTATGCCTCTTCCTTCAAATCCGGGTAATGCTGCTGGATACACTCCGGGCAGATGCCGTGACTGAACTGTGCATCGGTTTTTTCTGAGAGGTAGATCTCCAGCCGGTTCCATATCTCCTTGTCATTTCGGATTTTATGACAGTGCATGCAGATGGGGATAATGCCCTGCAGCGTCTTGACATGGTCCAGGGCATCCCGCAGCTGGGCATTTTTTTTGTGCAGTTCACGCGTGGTGTTGCTCAGCTGTTGATTCAGGGTGGTTACATCGTGACGCATGGCATTGATCTCTTCCAGGTCAGGCTGACCGAAAACCAGGATACTATTGTCCATGAACCTGAATGTGAAATCAAAGGTCAGGGGCGTCCCGCTGGCCGTATTGATGCTGAACAGGTGCGATTTCTCTCCTTTGCTTCGGATCCGGTCCAGATCAAATGCTGTACTGAAGTCTATAATCATATCCTGGATGCGGCCCTTGGACAGCAGCGGTCCCAGAAGGTTTTGACTGAACCGGTTTGAATCCAGGATCTGCCCGGATCTGTCCAGCCTCAGATATAGAATGTGAGCAGTATCCTTTAAAAATGCAAAGCCTTCGGCAGCCGACATATCGGTTGAATCTGGTTCAATAATGGCATTATCCTTCATTGGGTCTACGGGTCAGTTGTTTGGCGGATTGACGTTTAATGAATTATGACCGCTCTTTTGCGATATATCAAGACAAAAAACCTTAGCGTATTGAACGGATTATTTTTACAATTGATTCCAAATCTGATAATACTGGCGGGATGAAAACAGAAAAATTCCAGACAGGTAAGGTATCTCTTGTCGCATTCTCACATTTTGTTCATGACGTCTACACCAGCTTTCTGGCACCGCTGCTGCCCCTGATCATTGAAAAACTGTCACTGAGCTTTGCCCAGGCGGGGCTGTTGTCCACGATCATGCAGATTCCGGCCCTGCTCAACCCCTTTATCGGCCTGTTTGCCGATTCCCGGCGGCTGGCAAGGTGGCTGGTGATCCTGGCGCCGACATTGACTGCCATTCCCATGAGCCTGATCGGTCTGGCGTCATCATACTGGATGCTGCTGGCCATGCTGTTTGCTGCCGGCACCAGTGTGGCACTGTACCACGTACCCGCACCGGTCATGGTGGCGGAACTGTCCGGCAACCGCACCGGCCGGGGAATGAGCCTGTTCATGACAGGCGGAGAACTGTCTCGGACGCTCGGCCCCATGATTGCCGTGGGCATGGTTTCCGTTGCCGGGCTTGAAGGATTTTACCCGGTCATGCTCCTGGCATTTATGACGTCGGTGTTCCTCTACCTGAACCTGGACCCGGCTGAACCGCGAAAGGGTAAAAAACCCAAGCGGTCATTGAAAGCGACCTATATGGAGATCCGGCACGTCATGGTTCCCCTGGCCGGCATCATGACGACCCGGGCGTTTATGCACGCCTCCATGGGGGTATTCCTCACCGTGTATGTGGAGGATAAAACCGGGAGCCTGTGGCTGGGCGGGGCGGCATTGACACTCTACGAAGCCTTTGGTGTTGCCGGCGTGTTGAGTTCGGGCACCCTGAGCGACTGGATGGGGCGTCAGCGGGTGCTGTTCTGGGCCCTGATCATTGCACCGGTGGCCATTTTCGGCTTTATATTCACACAAGGAATCCTGCAGATTCTGCTGCTGGCGGTTGTGGGGTTCACGGTACTGTCCACCACACCGGTGATGCTGGCATTTGTTCAGGATCATGCCAAAGAGCACCCGGCGTCTGCCAACGGTCTGTTTATGATGACATCATTTGCCGTCCGTTCCATCGCCGTGACCATTGTGGGTTTTATCGGCGATCTGGCCGGGCTTGATATGATGTTTATCGTTTCCGGCATATCCGGGGTGCTTGCCGTACCGTTTTTACTCAAACTCAAGCACTTGAATTAAGTGTGCAAAGGAGAACATATGCTCAAGACCAATGAAGACAAGCTCGTTGAATTTTCACTGCTGTGCACACCGGGTATGCCGAGAACGAGGCGTTCCTGGCGGGTTGATCACAAGGGAAACCCCTTTGTGCTGCCCTCTATCGGCGGAATCACCCTCAATGTGGTGGCAGGGGATCCGGCATTCGGGTGGGCCGGTGATCATGTGGAACCCGGTGTGTCTGCCACGGCCAATGCTGAAAAGTACAATGAATTTCCCAATGACTCCCTGCAGCTGTATTCCTGTGTCGGTAACAGTGCCGAGCTGGTTTCAGGGGAAGCAAAGGGTGAAAAAGGCGTGGTGATCGGCCACCATGGCGGATCTGAACATGTGGTGATCGATTTTGCCAAAGAGGTGATGGCCAAAATGACCTATGAGGATAAAATCATGATCCGCGCCAGGGGGCAGGGACTCCAGCTGACAGACTATCCGGATATTAAACTTTTCAACCTGGAGCCGGACCTGCTGCACCAGCTCAGTATCGATCCGCTGGAGGGCGGCAAACTCAAGGTACCGGTCACCACCATGGCACCGGCCCAGTGCATGGGTTCCGGCGTGGGAGACCTCTGGGTGGCATCCGGGGATTACGATATCATGACCAGTGATCCCGATACCGTGAAGCAGTATAACCTGGACCGGATGCGGTTCGGGGACTTTGTGGCCCTCCTGGATCATGACAACTCCTATGGCCGGGCCTATAAGAAAGGGGCGGTCTCCATCGGCATCGTGGTCCACTCGGATTGTTTCCTTGCCGGGCACGGTCCGGGGATTGCCACCATCATGACATGCGCGCAATCTCTGATCGAGCCGGTCATCGATCCAGGGGCCAATATTGCGGATATTTTAAAGATCGGAAACAGAAGATAACGTCAAATGGAAAAGAAGTCCATCCTGCAAAAGGGCAAGGGCCGGCTCAGAAGCCGCCAGAAACTGACCTATCTCTATGAAATAGATAGGCTTTATTTTGCCCAGGTGTCTGAAAGTATCAAGGATCTTGCCGTAAAAGAGCTTGAAGAATTGGGCGCTGAAAACATCGAGCCGGTATTCAGGGGTATCCGGTTTGCCGCGTCAAGAGAGGTGTTTTACCGGGTTAATTATATGTCCCGGCTGGTTTCCCGGGTTCTGGCGCCATTGATATCATTTGAATGCCCGGATCGAGATGTATTGTATAAAAAGGCGAGAACGATCCGCTGGGAGGAGTTTATGACCCCGCGGAGTACCTTTTCGGTGTATGCCAATGTATCCGACTCTGAGATTACCCATTCCCAGTATGCGGCGTTGCGGGTAAAGGACGCCATTGCGGATTATTTCAGGGACCGGACCAATAAGCGTCCCAATGTTGACGGTCAGGACCCTGATGTGGGGATCAATCTGCATATCCGGAATAATGAAGCCCATATCAGCATTGATGCCTCTGGCGCACCGCTGCATAAACGGGGCTACCGGGAAGAAACCATTGCCGCCCCCATGCAGGAGACGGTTGCGGCAGCCATTATCCAGTATACGGGGTGGGATGGAACAACCCCATTATACGATCCCATGTGCGGTTCCGGTACCCTGCTGGCAGAGGCGCTCATGGCTTACTGCCGGATTCCTGCCGGCATTTTCAGAAAACGGTTCGGGTTTGAGCGGCTGCCCGATTTTGATGCCGGGCTGTTTGAACGGGTCAAATCCGAGGCGGAAAAGCAGATCCGGCCGCTGCCCGAGCACTTGATTTGCGGCAGTGACCAGTCAGAACAGAGCGTAGATGTGGCCCGGACCAACCTGATGGGGATTCATCATGGCGGGGATGTGGATATTCAATGCAGTGACTTTAAGAGGCTGGATTCCCTGCCGCCAGGGGTGATTGTGACCAATCCACCATACGGTATCCGCCTGGAAAAGGGGAAAGACCTCAAATCGTTCTATAAAAGCCTGGGGGATTTCTTAAAACAGCGCTGCAAAGGCTCCAGTGCATACATCTACTTTGGTGAACCCGAGTATATCAGGCATGTCGGGCTCAAGGCGTCCTGGAAGAAGCCCTTGAAGATGGGCGGCCTTGACGGCCGCCTGGCCAAATATGACATGTACGGGTAAGGGGTGTGCAAGATGACCAGACCGGACAACAGCCCCTATACCTGTAATGAATACCGTCAGGAGATGATCCTTTTAGGATTGCAGAAGCGACTGGCCAACCCTGATTTGAGCACGGAGGAAAAAGAATCCATCCTGAAGGAGATAGAACGGGTCACCAGGGCTATGGGCATGGATTGAATCCTTATTGATCCAGCAGCAGTTTTAAAAGCGCCATCCGGATATAGAGCCCGTTGAGCGCCTGTTCAAAATACCGTGCCCGGGGATCCTGGTCTACCTCCTGTGGGATTTCATCCACCCGCGGCAGGGGATGCATAATGATGGCGTCCGCTTTCATCATCTGGACTTTTTTCAGGTCCAGGATATATTTACCCGCAGCATGGACATAGTCCTCGGGATCATGGAACCGTTCTTTCTGGATACGGGTCATGTAGACACAGTCCACCAGGGGAAGCACCTTGGTAAGGTCATCTTCTTCAGCCCATTCAATCTGGTTCTGGGTCAGATAGGTTTTGATATCATCATCCATGCGGCAGACATCGGGGGATACATAGTAGATCTTGATCTTGTCGTACTTGGTCAGCAGGTAGGACAGCGAGCGTACGGTTCTTCCGTACTTCAGATCGCCGACCATGGCAATGGAGACCCCGTCGATGTTTGAAAAACTGTCCTTGAGGGTATAAAGGTCCAGCAGGGCCTGGGTCGGGTGTTGGCCTGAACCGTCACCGGCATTGATGACCGGCACCGTTGACACTTCTGCTGCGGTTTTCGCACTGCCCGGTTCACTATGGCGCATGACGATCACGTCGGCATACCCGCACATGACATGGGTGGAATCATAGAGGCTTTCGCCTTTGGCCGCGCTGGAGAACTCCTTGGCATTTTCGGTGGTCAGGATGGCGCCACCCAGCCTGGCCATGGCACTTTCAAAGGAGAAACGGGTACGGGTAGAGGGTTCATAGAACAACGATGCCATGATTTTGCCTTTCAGGGCATCGGCATGTTGGCGGTCCCTTGTTTGAAGGTCGGCCTTCATCTCATCTGCCGTGCTGAAAACAATGTCCAGCAGGCTGCGGTCAAACTGCTGGGATTCATACACATGGTTTAAGCTGAATGCGCTCACTTGGATCCTCCTTGATTTTTTCAGTCATTATGGGTTGGCGCTTCCTATCATAAACCATTGGTCTTGTACAGCGCAAATAAAATGATTAGTATGATAAGCCTGTCAAATTAAAAGAAATAAAGGTATATAGGATGAATTCCGGAACAAAAATAGAAAAGGATGGTTATGGACGTTGATCTGATTCTGAACAATTTCAAGGCGCTGGGGTTTACCGAGTATGAAGGCAAGGTATATCTGTCCCTGCTTCAGGACCATCCCTCCAGTGCCTACAATATCTCCCACCACTCAGGGGTTCCCCACTCAAGGGTGTATGACATCACGCGCAGGCTGATCAAGAAGGGGTTTGCCGTAGCCCAAGGCACGAACCCGGAACTGTACTCCCCCATTTCTCCGGATGAGCTGGTCAATACACTCAAACGGGATAATGCCCGGTTGACAGGTGAGTTGAAAATTCAACTGGCCTCCATCAAGTTTGAATCGGATTTTGATCCGGTGTGGAATCTTTCCGGCAAGGCAGAGGCCCTGGAACTGGCCCAGGAGTTGATCAAAACTGCCGAGAAAGAGATCTATATCGGGGTTTGGGATCAGGAGTTGGCCGTATTGACGGAGGCACTCAAAGAGCGGTTTGAAAAAGGGGTCAAGGTATTTATTCTGATCTACGGCAATATGGCACTGGATTTCGGGGATGTGTTTTATCACGGGATCGATAACATCAACCGTGACGGAAAGAAAGATACCACCCTGGACCTGGTGGTGGATTCCAGTGCCTGCCTGACGGGAAACCTTGGGGGACATCAACCCTGCAAAGCGGTCTGGACACGCAATAAAGGATTGATCAATTCCATTGAGGGGTATCTGATCCATGATTTTTTCATTGCAGAGATTACCAAAGAGTTCGGACATGAGATTGACAAGGCATTTGGGTATAACCTTGAAAAGCTTCGGAAGAAATATGATCACTGACTCAATTTGACCCTCTGGAGATGAATGAGATCCGCCCATCCAAAATTTGCTTGACAGGATAAAAAAAATATTGTTACTACTCCGGTAGTGATAATTAATTTTGCCTAAAATTTAAACATGTTGGTGTGATCATGACAGACCGAAAAAAACTGGCAGTCGTTGCCCTGGGCGGCAACGCACTACTTCGGGGTACCCAGATCGGGACCATTGAGGAGCAGGAAGACAATGCACTTGAAACCATTGAAAGTCTGGTTTTCCTGGTCCAGGAGGGATATAACCTGGTATTGAGCCATGGGAACGGTCCCCAGGTCGGGAATATTCTCATGCGCAACGATGCCGGAGAACAGAACTACAACATTCCCCAGATGCCTCTGGATATCTGCGTGGCAGATTCCCAGGGAGGGATCGGTTACATCATCGAGCGAATGCTCAGGAATGTGATGAAAAAGCACGGCCTGAACCGGGAAGTGGTCACGCTGGTTACCCAGGTGATCGTGGACAAAGACGATGAGGCATTTTCAAACCCCACCAAACGGGTGGGCCGGATTTATACCAAGGCCCAGGCGGATCAGCTTGCAGCAGACAAAGGATGGGAGTTCAAAGAGGAGGTCAAGCAAACGGACGGATGGCGTCGCGTGGTTCCCTCTCCCAAACCCATTGGTATCGTCAATGAGAAGGTGATCGAGACCCAGGCCAAGCTGGGAAATATCGTGATCGCAGTCGGTGGTGGCGGTATTCCGGTATATATTGACGAGGTCGGAGATATCAGGCCGGCGGAGGCGGTCATTGACAAGGACCTGGCATCCTCCATGCTGGCCAGCCGGATCGGTGCGGATGAGCTGTATATCCTGACCGATGTCCCGTATATTTTCAGAAACTACGGAAAACCGGACCAGGAGATCATGGAATTTCTGGACAAGAAGGATACGGAAAAGTACTTGGCTTCCGGCGAGTTTGCCGAGGGCAGTATGGCACCTAAGATCCGTGCCTGCTTGAATTTTATTGACAGTGGTGGAGATAAGAGTGTAATCACTGAATCCACCAAGCTGGTCGATAAGAAATACGGATCAAAAATTACCATGGAATATGATTGATAACCCCAACACAGGAGGTCATTTTATGGCATTCAACTTAAAAAACAGGAATTTTCTAAAACTCCTGGACTTTACCCCCAAGGAGATCCGGTTTCTGCTGGATTTGTCCATTGACCTGAAAAAAGCCAAATATGCCGGAACCGAACAGCCGCGACTGACCGGTAAAAATATTGCCCTGATTTTTGAAAAATCCTCCACGCGTACCCGATGTGCCTTTGAAGTGGCCGCATTGGACCAGGGTGCCCATGTCAGCTATATCGGTCCTTCAGGATCACAGATCGGACACAAGGAATCCATGAAGGATACGGCCAGGGTTCTCGGGCGCATGTATGACGGGATCGAGTATCGCGGGTTCGGACAGGATCTGGTTGAAATCCTTGGTGAACATGCCGGTGTCCCTGTATGGAACGGGCTCACCAATGAATATCACCCCACCCAGATCCTGGCGGATTTCATGACCATGATCGAGCATTCCGATAAACCGCTTCACGAGATCTCATTTTGTTACATGGGAGATGCCCGGAACAATATGGGCAACTCACTCATGGTCGGTGCGGCCAAGATGGGTATGGATTTCAGGGCAGCCGCGCCCCAGCAGTGCTTTCCGGAAGAATCCCTTGTGGAAGATTGCCGCAGGATTGCCCAAGAGACCGGTGCAAAGATCACCCTGACCGAAAGCGTTGAAGAGGGGGTGAAGGGCGTGGATTTCATCTACACCGATGTCTGGGTGTCCATGGGAGAGCCGGCCGAGGTGTGGGATGAGCGGATCAAGCTGCTGCAACCCTTTCAGGTGAATGAACGGGCCATGGCGCTGAGCGACAATCCCAATGTGAAGTTCATGCACTGCCTGCCGGCATTTCATGACCGGGATACCACCATCGGGGAGGAGATCTTCCAGAAATACGGTCTTGAAGCCCTTGAGGTGACGGATGACGTATTTGAGTCTGAAGCCTCCATTGTGTTTGATGAGGCTGAAAACCGGATGCATACCATCAAGGCGGTCATGGTGGCCACCCTGGGGGCGTGATACCCGTTGTTGAGTTATGATTTTTGAATTAAGTTTTTAAATGAAAGATGAATAAGATGGAACAGAATACACAAACATATATTGATCAGGTTGACCGGGTCAGTGCCCACAACTACCATCCCATTCCCGTAGTCATTAAGGAGGGGAAAGGGGTCTGGGTGACCGATGTTGAAGATAAAAAATATATTGATATGCTCTCGGCCTATTCAGCGCTGAATCAGGGGCATAACCACCCGAAAATCCTTTCCGCACTGAAAACCCAGCTGGATAAACTGACCCTGACCTCCCGGGCATTTCACAACAACCAGATGGGCCCCTTTCTTGAGAAACTCACCACCACGGCCGGGTTTGACAAGGCACTGCCCATGAACACCGGAGCAGAGGCCGTGGAAACCGCCATTAAAACCGCCCGGCGCTGGGGATATGAGGTCAAGGGTGTGGCGGCGGACCAAGCCGAAATCATAGTGTGTCAGGACAATTTTCACGGCCGGACCACCACCATTTGCGGTTTCTCCACCGATCCGCTGTGCCAGACCGGGTTCGGACCCTTCGCTCCCGGGTTCAAGGTGATCCCTTTCGGGGATGCCGGTGCCCTTGAATCTGCCATTACACCCAATACCGTAGCATTCCTGGTGGAGCCCATCCAGGGTGAAGCCGGCGTGATCGTGCCGCCGGAAGGATACCTTAAAGCATGCCGTGAGATTACCCAAAAGAACAATGTCCTGCTGATCACCGACGAGATCCAGACCGGACTCGGGCGGACCGGAAAGCTGTTCTGCTATCAGCATGACAACATCAAGCCGGATATTGTCACCATCGGTAAAGCCCTTGGCGGGGGGTTCTACCCCGTATCAGGCATCCTTGCGGATAACGCACTCATGGACGCGGCATTCAAACCGGGTAACCATGGATCCACATTTGGCGGGAACCCGTTGGGCAGTGCCGTGGCCTCTGCCGCCCTGGATGTCATTCTGGAGGAAAATCTGGTCGATCGTTCCAATGAGATGGGGACCTATTTCATGGAACAGCTTCGTGCCATGAACTCGCCCCTGATCCAGGTGGTCCGGGGTAAAGGACTTCTGATCGCCATCGATTTGACGGAAGCTGCGGGAAAAGCCCGTCAATACACCGAGGCACTCATGAAAGCCGGTGTCCTGGCCAAGGAAACCCATGAGACCATCATCCGTTTCGCCCCGCCCCTGGTGATCACCAAAGAGGAGATCGACTGGGCCATGGACAAGATCAGGACCGTGTTCCTGTAACAGGTTGAACCTTAGGGCGGTTCCAAAATTCATGGAACCGCCTTTTCATCCCTGCCGTCAGGGAATGTTTTCCCGGAGCTGATGGTACCGGGTCGCTAACAGTAAAGGGAATATTATGGATAAGATCAAAGCAGATGTCACATCTGAAATCGGTGAGCTTGAGGCGGTGATTCTCCACCGGCCGGGACCGGAAGTTGAGAACATGACCCCTGAAAATGCCGAACGTGCCCTTTACAGCGATATCCTGAACCTTTCTGAAGCCCGGCATGAATACTCTCAATTTCAGCAGACCCTTGAAAAGCATACCCGGGTGCTGTTTGTCAGAGAACTTCTGGAAGAGATTCTGGAGATTGAGGCGGTCAAAACCCAGCTTATTGATGATATATTCAAGTATGAACAGGTACAGACCGACCGCACGTTGCTCATGTCCCTGGACCCATCCGACCTGGCCCATGCGCTCATCGAAGGGGTGGAGATGACCAAGGACACCCTGACCAAGTTTTTTGATACCGAACGTTACTCCTTAAGACCGCTGCACAATTTCTTCTTCACCCGGGATGCTGCCAGTACCATCAACGACCGGGTCATGATCAACCGGATGGCCAACAAGGTCAGGGAGCGGGAGAGCCTGATCATGGAAAGCATTTTCAATCACCACCCCATGATCGAAGCCCGGACCATGAACCCCATAAGATCCGATGAGATGGTGCCGGGACTGACCACCGAGGGCGGAGACATCCTGGTGATCAAAGAGAATATCCTGCTGATCGGCATTTCGGTGCGAACCTCATCCCTGGGGATCGATTATATCCTCAACCAGTTCAAGAAAAACAGGGATATCACCCATATCATTGTCCAGCAGCTGCCGGAAACCCCGGAATCTTTTATCCATCTGGATATGGCTTTTACCATGCTGGACAGGGACTGCTGCATGATCTATGAACCGGTGATACTGTCTGCCAACCAATACCAGACCATCCACATCACGGTTGAGAACGGCAAGGCCAGGATCCGGACCGTGGATAATATCCTGTCTATCCTGAAAAAGCTGGGGGTTGACCTGAATCCGATTGTCTGCGGTGGGAAAAAAGATATCTGGCTGCAGAAGCGGGAGCAGTGGCACAGCGGGACCAACTTTTTTGCCCTGTCCCCGGGCAAGCTGATCGGTTACGGCCGTAACGAGTACACCATTGAACAGCTCTCAAATAATGGGTTTGAGATCCTGCCGGCCAAAGCGGTCATTGAGGATAACGTGGATCTTTCGTCTTACGAAAAATATGTGATCGCCGTGTATGGCACCGAGCTGGCCCGCGGCGGCGGCGGGGCACGATGCATGACCATGCCACTCAGGCGGCAGCCGGTGGAGTGGTAGAAGAACGGCTTTTGACGGGCCCTGCATAGCGCATTCCTCCAAACCACGGATCAGGTTGTTGTAGAAAAGGACAATTGGCGTTGGTTTTCAGTTGACAATGCAACTGAAGCTGTGTACTCTCAGTTGCATTGTCAACTGAAAATGGAAGAGCCATGTTTGAATCATTTGCGTTTGAATCGATCCCCCGCAGGCTGGTCCTGCTGTTCCGCATGACCATGAAGCACCTGAGGCTTGAAATGAAGGAGATCGGTGCGGGTACCGGGGACTACTCGTTTATCGCCATTCTGTTTTTAAAGGACGGGTTAAGCCAGGACGAGCTTTCCACCCGGATGCAGGTGGATAAATCCTATACCGCACGGGCCGTGGCAAGGCTTGAGCAGATGGATTTGGTTGAACGCCGACCCGACCCTCAGGAACACCGGGTCAAGCGGGTATTCCTGGGGCAGCGGGCTAAGGATATGAAGGCCGAAATTTTCACGGTATTCAAACATTGGCATGATACTTTGGTCCGGGGGATTGATCCCGAAGATCTGCCGGTTATCCGGCAAGGCCTGGATCAGATGATCGAAAACGCCTGCAGGGAATTGGACTTGGAAACCTGGGACGACATCATATTTAAGGGAAAAACATGAAAACATTGAAACGGCTGGTCATTCTCGTCCCCATCATCATTGGTGTGGGTCTGTTCATGGTGATGAAAAACAGTAAAAAACTGCCTGAGCGGGAGGAACACATGGAGCGGGTCCAGGCGGTGAGGGTGATCTCCCTTCAAAAGACGCCGGTAGTGCCGCGCACAACCGGTTACGGCTACGTGCAGCCGGACCGGACCTGGCAGGCGATTCCCGAAGTCAGCGGCCAGGTGGCGTACATGGATAAAAATATTAAAAAGGGGCAGTTCATCAGCAAAGGGGACCTGCTCCTGAAGATCGACACCAGAGCTTACGGCCTTGCCGAATCCAAGGGGATTGCCGACGTAATGAACCTGGATGCCCGGCTCAAGGAGTTGGAACAGTCGAAAAAGAATACCGAACGCTTGCTGACCATTGAAAAAAAGTCTTTGGCTATTGCCTCCCAGGAACTTGCCAGAAAACGAAAGCTGTTTGAACAGCAGTACATATCCGCGTCGGACATGGAAAAGGAGGAAACCAGTTTCCTGGCACGCCAGACCACGGTGAATAATCTTGAGAACACGTTGAAGTTGATCCCGGCCCAGGAAAAAGCGTTAAAGGCGCAGAAGCGGTCCGGGGAATCCTCCGTGGCCCAGAAACGCCTGGATGTGTCCAAGACCGAGATCCGTGCGCCCTTTGACGGCCGGATCTCAGAAGTGAATGTGGAGCAGTCCCAGTTCGCGCCTGCCGGCAGTGTTCTTCTCGAAGCAGAAGGCATCGATCGGGCTGAAATACCGGTAAAACTGGCCCCACACGAATTCTTCAAACTCCTGCCCCGTCACTATATCAAGCCGCTGTCGGAAGTTCCCGATATTGATACCATCCGCCGGGCCATCGGCATATCTGCCAGGGTTCGTCTGCACCTGGACAGCACCCGCACCATTCAATGGCAGGGGCGGTTTTCCAGGACCGGGGAGGCCATGGATCCCGCCACCGGTACCCTGGATTTTTTCGTTAGCGTGGACAACCCTTACGGCAACCTGATCCCGGGCAAACAGCCGCCTCTGGTCACCAATATGTACGTGGAGGTGGAGCTTTCAGGCAGGCCCCTGGATGACCGGTATATCATCCCTAAAAGCGCATTTCACCAGGGTATGATCTATATCTGCAACCGGGATAACCGGCTGGAGATCCGGGAGGTCACCCCGGAGTTCGGCATGGGGGATATTCTTGTCCTGAGCCAGGGGGTTGAGCCCGGAGAGACCCTGGTGCTTTCAGACCTGGTTCCGGCCATATCAGGGATGAAGCTTGCACCCATGGCGGATACAGATGAAACCGTCCGGCTCAAAATACAGGCCGCAGGGGAGATCTGATATGAACGCTTTCAAATCCATGGTCTCCTTCTTAAGCGCCCACCCCACGGCCGCCAACCTGCTCATGATCCTGTTCCTGGCCCTGGGTGCCATCTCCATCGGGGATTTAAAACGGGAAACCTTTCCCGACTTCAGTATTGATGCCGTCGAGGTGACGGCGGTGTATCCCGGGGCCACGGCCGAAGATGTGGAGGCATCGGTATGCCGCCGCATTGAAGATGCCGTGGACAGTGTCAGCCACATTGCCGAAATCCGGAGCACGGCCATGGAAAACAGGGGCCGGGTGGTGATTGAAATGATGGCACAGGGTGATATGATCCAGTTCATCAATGATATTAAAACAGAAGTGGAGGCGATCAGTGATTTCCCGGATCCGGTGGAGGATGTGATCACCCGTCAGATCAACCGCACCGACCAGGTGGTGTCCATTGCCGTGACCGGGCCCATGAGTCCCCTTCACCTCAAACTGTTTTGCGAGGACCTGAAAACACGTCTCAAACAGACCGACCTGATCTCCCAGGTGGATATCCTGGGATTTTCAAACCATGAGTTTCTCATCGAGATCCCGTTCTACAACATGATGCGCCTGGGGCTTTCCATATCGGATATTGAATCAGCCGTGGCCGCACAGAACGTTGATCTCCCGGCCGGCAGCCTGGAGACAAGGGATTCGGACATATTGCTCAGGTTCACCGAAGAGAGAAAAACCACGGCTGAACTTGCGGACCTGGTGGTGGTGTCTTCCAAAACCGGGGCAGAGATCCGCCTAGGTCAGATCGCTTCGATCACAGACCGGTTTGAAGATGAAGAAAATAAAATCCTGTTCAACGGAAAACGAGCCGGCCTTTTGCAGATCAACAAGACCAAGACCGAGGACGCCCTCAACATCATGGATGCGGTCACGGCCTTCCTAGAAAAGGAGCGGGCCATGGCCCCGCCGGGCATCTCATTTGTTCTGACCCAGAATGTCTCCAAGATCGTCCGGGACCGGTTGCAGATGCTGGTGGTCAATGCCGCTCAGGGGCTGATCCTGGTTTTCATCGCCATGGTGGTATTTTTTCCCTTCCGGTTTTCCTTCTGGGTGGTCATGGGGCTTCCCATATCCTTTGCCCTGACCTTTTTCTTCATGAAGCAGATGGGACTGTCCCTGAACATGCTCTCCATGGTGGGGCTGCTCATCGGGGTGGGTATTCTCATGGATGATGCCATTGTCATCGCCGAGAACGTGGCCGCCAAACTGGCCCGGGGTAAAAGCGGCTTTGATGCCACCGTGGAGGGGATCACCCAGGTGGCGCCCGGCGTACTCTCCTCATTTCTCACCACCTGTTTTGTTTTCGGCGCCCTGGCCCTGAGCATGAAAGGGGATATCGGAAAAGTGCTGTACGTGATTCCCGTGGTGCTGATCCTGACGTTGTCAGTGAGCCTGGTGGAGGCGTTCTGCATCCTGCCCAACCACCTGGCACACTCCCTGGCCCACCGCAAAGTCCCGGAAACACCCAACCGGTTCAGGAAGGTCACGGAAAAAGTACTGGAATGGCTCAGGGAGAACCTTTTGGGTTGGGTGGTGGACCGGGCCATCGATTTTCGTTATCTATTTATCGGCCTGGTGGTGTTCGCATTCATCGGTTCCCTGTCCATGGTGGCCGGGGGGGTGCTCAAGGTGAGCGCATTTCCTGAGATCGACGGTGATGTGGTCCAGGCAAGGATTCTGTTTCCCCAGGGTACGCCCCTGGACCGTACCGCGTTTTACGTGGACAAGCTGGTGGCTGCGGCCCGTGAGATGAACAGCGAGTTTGCAACAGAACAGCCCGGAAAGCAGGACCTGGTGCAGCACATCAGCGTGATTTACAATACCAATGCTGATGCCGGGGAAACCGGCCCCCATGTGGCAACAGTGTCTCTGGATCTTCTAAATGCCGAAAGCCGCGGTACCACCATCAGCCAGGTATTTGAGGCATGGCGCAGGCTTTGCGGACAGATCCCGGATGCCATTGCCTTGGCATTCAAGGAACCGGCGATTGGCCCGGGCGGCCTTCCCATCGAGATCCGGCTCAAGGGCACCGATCTGGATGACCTCAAGCAGGCATCCACACGGCTCATCAATTGGTTATACCAGTACAGGGGGGTGTTCGACCTGTATGATGATCTTCGGCCGGGAAAACCCGAATTGCGCATCACCCTTAAAAAAGGTGCGGCCGCAAAGGGGTTTACCGCTGCCATGGTGGCCTCCCAGGTGCGAGCCGCTTTTTACGGGGCCACTGCCTCTGAAATGATTGTCAGGGATGAATCCTACGAGGTCAATGTCAGGATCTCCCATGAGGATCGCGGCAGCATGGGCAGTCTGGACCGGTTTTTCCTGATCAATCCTGCGGGACAGCGGGTGCCCCTGAGCGCCGTTGCTTCCGTGACCCGGGAAAGGGGATACTCCGGTATCCGTCGTGTGGATGGAATCCGCACCGTGACCGTAACAGGTGATCTGGATACACAACTCGCCAATGCTTCAGATATCATTGCAGACACCAAGGCCAGGTTTTTGCCGGGGCTTTTCAAGGATTTTCCATCGGTTTTCACCAGTCTCGAGGGTCAGGAAAAGGAGATGAAAGCGTCCATGGGCGGGATGGTCAAGGCGCTTGTCATCGGCATTTTCGGCGTGTTCTGCCTTCTTAGCTTCCAGTTCAGGTCATTCCAGGAGCCCCTGGTGGTCATGGTCACCATCCCCTTTGCCCTGATCGGTGTGATCTGGGGTCATCTTCTCATGGGCCTTGAACTCACCATGCCCAGCATCATGGGGTTTGTCTCCCTGGCAGGCATCGTGGTCAACGATTCTATTCTCCTTGTCACCTTTGTCAAAGCCCATGCCGCACAGGGGGAAACCATTGGCCAAGCCGGGAAAATGGCTGCCAGGGAGCGGTTCCGTGCCGTGATGCTGACCTCCATCACCACCATTGCCGGGCTTTTGCCCCTGCTGGCCGAGCGTTCCCTCCAGGCCCAGGTACTGATTCCCCTGGCCTGCTCCATCGTCTTCGGCCTTTTGGTATCCACCGTCTTGGTCCTGGTGGTGGTGCCGAGTCTCTATGCCATTCTGGGGGACTTCAACCTGGTGTCAATCGAGTAAAGACGGAAAACAGTTGAGATGACCTGAGCACCCTTTGGGGAAATCGAGCGAATTCAGTCGTCAGTATCCTCAACGGATTTGACGCTTCGTAACCAATAAAAATCAGGACCCCTGCTGTATTTTCCTGGAGGTCCATAATATGTCTTCTGCAAGGTATTCCAGGCTGCTGTAAAAGGAAAAGATCTGGACCAGTTTCTTGGAATCAAACCGGCGGATCAGTCCTTTTTGCCGGATACCGTTCAATCGGTGATCCAGCAGAACAATCATCCGTTCCAGGTCATCCACCCCTGTTGCCGGCTCCCGGTGCATCAACCGCATCAAGGTATCACCGCTCTGCCGGGCCAAAGCCTTGAGTTCATTGGCCAAAATGATTTCATACCCCTCATCATCAAGGGCATTCAATGCCCTGACCATGTTTCTCAGATGCTCGGTGCAGCGCGTTATCAATGTGACCATACAGGAGAAATCCGTGTTGAATTTACTCCGGTAAATCCGTGCCTCATGTTCACTGATTTTCTGGAACAGGGCATGGTTCTCCCAGACCGACTTGAGCAGGTCATCCACAAGGGTCTCGTCCACGTTCTGCTGCCTTGAAACAAAGGCGTCTACCAAAAGGTGGCAGGTATCTGCAACCGTTGTGGATTGGTTATACAACCTCCGGGTTAACTCGTCCACACCTCTTCTGGGTAACACCAGAACAGACACCAGGAATGCGCACAGGATGCCGATGAAAATTTCATATACCCGGGACAGTCCGAATGCCACCACGTTTTCAGAGGTGATGCCGGTCATGACAACAATGACCACCGTGATGGCAGCCATGCGGTAGCGCGGCTTATACTGGGTCAGTGCGCTGCATATCCCGATGGCGATGAACAGGGACATGCCGATAAATACCGGGTGTTCAGGCGCCATGAGAATAATGATGACCCCCATGACCGCTCCTGCGGCAGTGCCGGTGAACCGGGTCAGACACATCTCAATGGAATCGGCCACATAGACCTGCATCACGATGACCGTGGAGATTACGGCCCAATAGCCGAGTTCAAGGTCCAGCCAGGTGGTGATGGCGTAGGCAAGAACAGCGGCACATGCAGTCTTTACACCATGGATCGTGTGTGCGGATAAGGTGTTTGTCACGGTTTTCCTCATGAAAAAGAGGAGGTTATACACCACACGGGTCTGGAATGCAAAGTAAAAAAATTGGAAATATTTTTCAAAGGCCGGAACTATGAGTCCAAATACAAAAAAAATGGCAGGGTTGGCAAAGAATAGGGCGCTGCTGAAACAGGAGGTGTAAAAGCAGCGCCCTTTGGGGGTTAGCAATCAGGCTGGCCGGACAACCTGTTTATCATCCCCACACGCCCCAGCCGAATGAGGCGATGAAAAGGATACAGAAAATAAGCGTTGCGATGAGATATTTATCTTCCTGGGCCATAGGTCCCTCCTGTGATTTTTGGGTTTGTCTAAGCAATATCCGCCTCTTTGGTCACATCCAGGGCTTCGGTGTCAGCGCGCCGGATCTGCTCTTCCGTGGTGGTGGCCATTTCCGCCTTGAAACACAAGGCCCACATCATGACAATGCCCAGGATCCACCACAGGATCTGCCATGACCAGATGGCAGGGAACCCGCAGAATGTGATGGCAGTGTTGCCGATCAGTACGCCGGGTCCCAGGGCAAAAAAGAACCATAAGGGAACCACGATCTTCATCCGGGACCGCCATTTCCTCCCGTTGGCAGACGGGGCATCCACGCTGTCCAGCCACTGCCGGACCTCTTTTTGACGGTTGATGGTCTCCTCACTGTCTTTAAATCCCAGCCCCCTGCAGGCATAGGCCACGGCCAGTGCCGTAAAGATCCCCCAACCGGCCGTATGGATGGACAGGGGATACTGGTAGATATAGTAGGTGATAAAACAGACGATTATGGCTGAAACCAGCCCGAGGACCACACCGATGCTGGGAAATCTGAATCCCCAGTGAACACCTAAAAGGGCGAGATACATGATGGTGCCAAAGGCAGTGGCAAATCCGCCGATCATCACGATGGCGTCGGTGGATGTCAGGGAAACAATGACCGCAGCAGCAGCCAGAATGGTGGCAAATATCCGGTTGGTCCAGATCTGCTCGGCATGGGTCCCGGTCTGTTTCCTGACATACCGCCACCAGAAATCTCTCTGGATAATGGTTCCGCCAGTACCGATATAGGGTGCTGCCGTCGAGTGGATGGCGGCAATGGCCCCCAGGAAAACAATACCCAGGATCGGGCCGGGCAGGAATTTCACCATGAGCATGGGTACCACATCACTGTCCACCTTGGGTGCGATTTCGCCGGCCATCTGGAGAATCCGTGCCCCCATTCCCTGGAATGCGGTGAAAAAGAACAGGCAGACCCCCACCACAAAGGTGGACATGAACACCTGCTGCCAGGCCAGGGGTTTGGGGGATTTCATACCGAAATTCCACAGGGTGAATGCCGGGGAGGATTGAATGCCCATCAGGGCAAACATATAGGTCAGTATCATTATCGCCGTCCACCCGCCGCTTCCAAGCCCCCAGTGGATCAAACCGGGGACAGAGGTATACTGCTGGTCCAGGGCATTAATGGATTGGGTCAACCCGCTCCAGCCACCAATCAGGTCGGATTTGAGAACATAAAAGCCAAGAAGGATGATTCCGCTCACCAGCAGCACGAACTGAATCACACCGACCCAGGTACTGGCCCTTAATCCGCCCGTGACCACATAGAACCATACGATGAACGCGATGAAGATCAACCCGATATTCTGAGGGATACCGGCCACCCAGTAAAACAGTTTGGCTGCGGTGATCAACTGAAGGCCGGAATAAAATATGGAATAGAGAAAGGCGGCGATGACGGTCAGCCATCGGACCGCTTCGTTGTTGTAATAGTAGGCGAACATATCGCCGGGGGTGATGAACCCGTACCGTTTTCCCATCAGCCAGTTTCGTTTGGCAAAAAAGGTGCCGGTAATGGGAATGGTAAGCACATACATGGAGGCGAACGCATAGACCAGCCCTGCACTCCAGATAGAGCCGGGGTGGCCGACAAAGGTCCATCCGGAGAATGAGGCCGCCGTGGCAGCCATTAAAAATGCGATAAAGGGGATGGAGCGGCCGGCAACCCCATAGCCGGAAGCGGTTTTTTCAGTAAAAAAACCTCTCAGTCCCCACCAAAAACAGTAAATGATATAGATCCCTAATAATAGGAACACCCATGTTTTAGGTTCCATAGTTGTCTGACTCCTTTTCCATTGTTTGATTCTGATGAATGAATACCGGGCAGCGGTGTATCACCCCCTTTCATTGCGATGGATATGCCCCATTCTTATCAACCCTGAATTAATCCGGACCTAACTGGGACTTAATTTTTAACTAAAAAAAAAATTTTCTTGCAAAGCGATAAAAGATGCAGATATAGTCTTGACAGCTCATCTTCCAATTCATCTCTATATCGATGCTGTATCCGAGTCCTGTGTTGTTCCAAAGGCTGCATTAACCGGGTGGAGGTTTTGTTAAGGTCATGATTCCTGTGATGGCAAGACTCGTCAAACCGCCTGCTCAGGACATTGTTCCAAGGCATAGGCTGGACATCTTTGCGGCGGCTGTTGCGGATAAGAAAGTGACCCTGGTAACAGCAGGGGCAGGCTATGGAAAAACCACGTTTGCTTTAGGGGCCATTGACGAAATCCTCCTTGGATCCAATCTAAGAAAAGTGGTCTGGTACCGTCCGGACCGGTCAGACGGAGATATCCATCGGTTTCTGGCCCATTTGTCTGCCGGGATCCGGCATCACTACCCGGATTTCTGGGAGGACCCGGCTGCGATAACAGGCAATAATTCTTCTGACAATCCGGATATTGATTCGATGGCCGCCGGTTTTCTCAATGCACTTGATGCAGGTGTATCCCATGACTTGTACCTGGTGATCGATGATTTTCACGGGCTTGACCGCACCGGTGATGTGAATCGGTTCCTCCAGACTGTCCTGGACTGCTTTCCAAGATTCTTTCACCTGGTGATCATTACCCGGTCCATTCCGGAATTGAAGCTGTCAAGGCTGATGTCCCAGCGTGAATTGAACTGGGTCACCCAGACACACCTGGCATTTGATCCGGATGAGACCGGTGCCCTGTTAAGGCATTTGAGCAGTGCAAGTGATCATGATTCAGAAGTTGATGACACGACCGTCAATCAACTTCACCAACTGTCCGAGGGGTGGGCCACCGGGTTGATACTCCTTGACAGCAGCCTGACAAAGCGGCTTCCGAGCGCCGTACCGGAGGACCGCCGGTTCAGGGGATCCCAGCGCCTGATTTTTGATTATCTCGAGGAAAATGTGTTCAGCTTGATATCGCCGGATCTTCAACAATTTGTTTTGAAAAGCGCCATCCTGTCCACCCTTCATGAGGATTTGTGCAACCGGTTATTGAATATTCAGAGCGCCGGGTCCATCCTTCACCATCTTGAAGCACACCATTTGTTTACGTCAGCCGTGGATGAGGACCGACAGTTTTTCCGTTTCCACCCGATGTTCAGGGATTTTTTAAAGGTCAAGCTCGGGATGGTGTTCTCCTCAAGTCAGGTTGCAGAGCTGTACACCCTGGCGGCATATCTTTATGAAAAGCAGGATAAAGAGCAGGAGGCACTCAAACATCACATCCTGGCCGGTAATATGGGGGATGCCTCCAGGCTCTTGAACCACCTGGCCCGCCCAATTATCAAGCAGAACCCGCCCCAGATGGTAAAATCCCTTTTGTCGGGGATTCCGGAACATTACATGGATGATGAACCGTGGTTTCAGTACCTGGAGGCCGGATATTTTGCGTTGTGCAACCAGCTTCAGATGGCCGCCAAAGGGTATGAAAAAGTGCTCAGGGTGTTTCGCAGTAAAAAA
The DNA here is from genome assembly GCA_004796375.1 of Desulfobacteraceae bacterium. GTDB lineage: Bacteria > Desulfobacterota > Desulfobacteria > Desulfobacterales > Desulfobacteraceae > MADRE2. The sequence continues at coordinate 16,082 of QZLA01000394.1, read as the reverse complement.
GATGAGGCGGGGGAGTGCATATGCCTCATGGAGCTGGCCGAATACTATATGTCCACGGGTGACCTGAAACGTTCGGAATCTGCGTACAAGAAAATTCTCAACAAAGACAAGCTCAGTGTTTACCTGACCATTATTGTGCAGGGGTATTTGATCCGGGTGCTCACCCTTTTGAGAAAAACCGGTGATGCGGATAAGGTTGCCAAGCAGGCCATTGGATTACTGACCCAGCTGGATAATGAGCAGTCACTGAAAATGTGCAGGGGCTGGATCTATACGGCCCAGGGATTCAGGCATGCCTACTCCGGGGATTATCACAAGGCCCTTGAATTGGGGGAATTGTCAAAAATATTGTTTAAAACGGTGGGCCAGTACCGGTTCATGTCTTCGAGTTATTTCCTCATTTCATATGCCTGTTTCTACCTGGGACAGTTTACCAAAGGCAGGTCAGCCGCAAGAGAAGGGATTGCCAATGACCGGGAGCACCGTATTTCAGATGAGTTTTCACAGTTTCTTCACCTGCTGGAGGCAAGAAACAGCCTTGAAATGGAGGAGGGTTCTTGTGACCTTATCATGAGGGCCGGTGATCAGGCCCGGCAGAGCCTTTCCTTTTTTCAGGAGAATGCATTCCCGGGCGGTGTGGCCCAGGCCTTTCTGGTCCTGCATAAGGCCTGTCTTAAAGACGGTGACGTGCTCCAGGCGGAATCCTGTCTGCGAAGCGGAATTGATGCAATTGAGGATCATGACATGCCCCTGATTAAAAATGAGTTGAAGGTGGCACTTTCCCAACTGCTTTTCTACAGCCATGGAAAAGAGCGCAACAGTGAAGCCATGGCATTGCTCAAGGACGCGGAACAGGAACTGCTGTACTCAGGCTGGCACATGTGCTGGACATCCCGGATTTATGCCAGGTATTACTGGGAACACGGACATAAGGAAACCGCGTTCAAATACATGATTTACAGTTTGAAAATCAGTGAGGAGGAGGGATTTGATCCGTGGATCCTCTCTGAAAAAGCATGGGTCATTCCCCTGCTGGTGGAATTGCTTTCTGTCAATGCCATGCCCCAATATCTGAAACGGATTTTCATGGCGTTGGGAGATGAGATCAAGGGCGAACTGACGCGGTTGAAAGATGGGGAACATCCCGCGATTCAAAAAACGGTTGCCCGCATCCTGAAAATGATCCCGCAGACACCGGCGCCACCCATCACCGCCAGCTTTTTCGGCCAGTTTAAACTGTTTGTCGGGGACAGGGAAGTTCCTGCATCCAACTGGAGAAGCAAAAAAGCAAGGGACCTGTTCAAGTACCTGCTGTGCATGCGTCATAAAGGATACCTGGACAAGGAGATCCTCATGGAACTCCTGTGGCCGGACGGAGATCCCAAGAAAAGTGCCCAACGCTTCCATGTGGCCCTGGCCTCCCTGAGAAAGACACTTGAGCCGGATATCATAAAAGGCACCCGCTCCTCATATATCATCCGGTCGGGTACGGCCTACCGGATTGATATTGGCAAAGGGGGAAGGGTGGATATTGATGAATTCAGAAATGCCTTTGACACCGCTGCCAAAGAACCTGGCGAAGCAGAAAGGGTCGAGTGGTATAAAAAGGCGGAGGCCGTATACAAGGGCACGTTTCTTTTGGAAGACCCGTATCTGGACTGGTGTGCAGAGGAGCGGGAAAAATATCAACAGCTCTACCTGACCGCCCTGAAAAAACTCATCGAATTCCATGATGCCCACAGGGAATATACGGCTTGCATCACCTACGCCAATAAATATTTAAAAACGGACAAGTACTCTGAAACCATCATCCGTCAGCTCATGGCGTATTATGTCAAAAGCGGCAATAAAGCCATGGCGATTCAGACCTATGACCGTTTCAAGACGGTGATCAGGAACGATCTGGATTGCAGTGTCAGCCAGGAGACCCAGTTGTTGTATACCCAGTTGGTCACTGTATGACTATGACAGGGTCAGGGTGTATGGATTGAAGGATTATGGATAAAGGATCGGATGAATGATTCAATCTGCCGCCCGATTCGTTTCATGTGTATGATCCGCTCCTGCTCCGACCGGCCCGGATAATTCCTGAAAGCAATCAGAACCCCTGACAGGCAGGCAAACAGGGTGTGGGCCATTAACCGGTTATCACCGGGACAGCCGGCCCGGGTAAACAGGCTTTCAAACAGGTCCATCAGTTTCCGCCCGATCTGGTTGAGTTGATCCAACGAGGCGATATCCTTGTTGCCGTGCAAGGCAAAGTGGGTAATCATCCGCCACTGGGCCTGGTGTTTAATGTAGTAGTCCAGAAAGAAATCGATCCCGGATCTGATGATGTCGTCATCCGCTTGATCCAGGATCTTGGAAAGCCGGCTGATGAACTGGCCGGCATCCTGGCAGGCAATTCGTGCATACAGCTCTTCCTGGCTTTTAAAATAGGTGTAGATGGAGGACTTGGCAATTCCGGCTGAACTGGCGATTTCAGCCATACTGACGCGGTCATAGGTTTTTTTGCCAAACACCTCCCGGGCAGCTTCAATGATCAGGGACTGCCTGAACTCCCTTTCCTTTTCCTTGAGTTTGATCAGGGTATTTTTTTTCTGCATAGGGCTTTTCTCTTATAGGGATTACTGAAGCAAAGGCGCTCGGTGCCGCCTTGGGTTATGCCGGTCAGGGGCGGATCTGTTTAATTCACAATTGATTCTGAGAAGGGAGTACCATATCTTGAAAAAAAATACAAGCGGCGGTTGACATGTCGACCGACGTTCGATATAGAAACCACCATACGACATTTGGTGGTCATGATGAACGCTTTATCCTTAATGAGGTGTTGAATGACAGCAGATCGACCCTGGCATCAGTTCTACGGCAGCGCCCCTTTAACCATTGATTACCCCCGGGTCACCATGTATGAGTCGGTGATGCGGTCTGTCAGGCGTGTGCCTGATAAAGTGGCCTGGGATTTTTTAGGAACCACATGCACCTACGAGCAGTTTGGCAAAAAGATCACCCAATGTGCCGATGCGCTGGCCGCACTGGGATTGAAAAGGGGGGATGCCGTCACCATCTCCATGCCCACATCACCCCAGGGGATTATCTGTTTTTATGCGGCCAATAAACTCGGAGCTGTGGCCAGTATGATCCATCCGCTCTCTACTGAAAAAGAGATAGAGTTTTACCTGAAACTGTCCAATTCCACCATGGCCCTGACCCTGGACGCCTTTTACGGCAAATTTACCACAGCCATGGAAAACACAGGGTGCAGCACCCTGATCCTCACAAAAATAGGAGACTACCTGTCGCCGTTGAAGCGCATGGGATTCTGGCTGACCAAAGGCAGGAAAATCCCGCAGGTTCCCGAGGATGACCGGGTGGTGTGGTGGAAAACCCTGATGGCCACGCCTTACCCTGATGCGCCGGCCCAGGAAATGGACCCGGATGACACCGCCGTTATCCTTTACAGCGGCGGCACCACGGGTACGCCTAAAGGCATTATGCTGTCCAACATGAACTTTATTTCAGAGGGGATGATGGTGGCGGCCTGGGGCGGTCTGTCCGAGCATGATGCCATCTTGGCCATCCTGCCGATTTTTCACGGCTTTGGCCTGGGCGTATGTGTGAATGCCGCATTCATGGGAGGCGGTAAGAGCATCCTGGTCCCCCAGTTTACCCCCCAGATTGTGGCCCGGCTGATCAAGACCAAAAAACCCAACTTTATCATTGGTGTGCCGACGCTCTATGCGGCATTGAATAAAAACAGGCATTTCAGGAATGCGGATCTTTCCTGTCTCAAAGCAGCGTTCTGTGGGGCGGACACACTGCCAACCGTGGTGAAAACCGAGTTTGAGCAGATTGTCCAATCCAGGGGAGGTCATGTGAAACTTCTGGAAGGGTACGGGCTGACCGAAGCGGTGACAGCGATCATGGCCATGCCGCTGGAGCATTTCAGGGAGGGAAGCATTGGTGTGCCATTCCCGGATATGGATGCCAAAATTGTTCGTGAAAACTCGATTGAAGCGGCGCCCATTGGAGAGGACGGAGAGATCTGCCTCCACGGTCCGGCCGTGATGAAGGGATACCTGAACCAGAAAGCTGCGACCGATGAGATCCTCAGGGTTCATGCCGATGGAAAACGATGGCTCCATACGGGGGACATTGCCCGCCAGGATGATGACGGCTTTTTTTATTTCAGGCTCAGGCAGAAGCGGATGATTAAATCGTCGGGAATGAATGTCTATCCATCCCAGGTGGAGGAGGTACTGTATGCCCATCCGGATGTGGCGGACGCATGTGTCATCGGCGTGCCGGACAAAGAACAGGTGGAGCGGGTCAAAGCATTTGTGGTTCTCGGGCCGGGTGTGGAACCGGGCAGGGAAAAAGAGCGGGAGTTGATCACCCATTGCCGGAAGGAGTTGATCAAATGGAGCTGCCCGAGAAGTATCGAGTTCAGGGAAACCCTCCCAACAACGCTGGTCGGTAAAGTGGCATTTAAAACCCTTCAGGATGAGGAAATTCATCGCCTGCGTGAGATGGGCGAATATACAGGAGATGCGTGACCATGCTTACAACTGAGCAGATGCAGCCATTCAATGATGCCGTCAATGACCCCCTGTCGGCCGAAACCGCTTCAAAAGAAAGAGAGATCATCGGTACCCTGTGCACCTATGCACCGGAGGAGCTGATCTGGGCCGCCGGGTTCCATCCCATGCGGCTGTTTTCATCAAAATCGGACATTGTCCTGGCAGAAAATCATCTCCAGGCCTATTGCTGCTCCCTGGTGAGGGGAATCTTGGAGGACAGTCTTGCGGGGCGGTTGGATTTTCTAACCGGAACCGTATTTCCGCATACCTGTGATTCCATGCAGCGGTTGAGCGATATCTGGCGGCTCAAGGGCAAATACAAATTTTTTGCCGATGTGGTGCTGCCGGTCAAACTCAATACCCCAAGTGCCAGAACCTATATGCTGGATATTTTGAACACTTTCAGAACAGAATTGGAAGCGGCGGGCGGCAGACCGATCTTGGAACAGGACCTTCATGAGGCCATTCACCTGTTTAACCGCATACGGAGAAGTCTTCGTGCCTTGTATGACATCAAGTCGCAGAATCCATCAATAATCAGCGGGGCGGACCTGTACACCCTGGTCAAGGGTAGTATGATCATGGACAAGGTACAGGCCGCTGATCGGCTCGAACAGCTGGTGAGTACCCTGATGCCGGTTGACACGCCTGAAAACGATACCGGGCGGGTGATCCTGTCTGGATCCGTGTGTGATTCAGCCGCCTATTACCAGGTAATCGAGTCGGCGGATGTGCAGGTGGTCGCCGATGACCTGTGCACGGGCCAGCGTTGGTTTGATGGGGAGATCGAGGACCAGATTGACCCCATGGCGGCCATAGCGGACCGTTATATGGATCGAATGATCTGTCCGGCAAAGCACTCGGATCTGACCATTCGGGGGGAGCATCTGGCCAGCCTGGCGAAAAAACACCGGGCGGGCGGAGTGGTCTTTCTGCTTTTAAAATTCTGTGATCCCCATGCCTTTGACTATCCGTATCTGAAAGAGTTCCTGGAAACTCGCGGGATCAAGACCCTGAGGATTGAGGTGGATGAGCAGCAGGACAACGCCGGTCAGATCACCACCCGAATAGAGACCTTTGCCCATATGATTTAAATCCAGAAAAGGACATATCCATGTCAGAAGAGGCCAGTAAAGAGAAACGAAAGATCAAGTCTGCAAAAAAAATGCGGGACCTGATGACCACCTATTACCTGGATGCCCTGTCCGCATCCCAGAACAATAAAAAGGTGGCCTGGATCACATCCGGTGGACCGGTGGAGCCCCTGGTGGCTATGGATATCATACCGGTGTATCCCGAGAACCACGGGGCCATGATCGGATCGGCCAAAATGGGAGAAGATCTGTGCGCCAAGGCAGAAGATATGGGATACAGTGCCGACCTGTGCTCTTATGCACGGTCAGATATATCCTGTGCCGTGGTCAAGGGGGGACCCATCGGCGGCCTACCCAAACCCGATATGCTGATCTGCTGCAATAACATCTGCGGTACCGTTCTCAAGTGGTATGAGATCCAGGCGCGGTATTTTAACGTTCCCCTGTTTATATTTGATACCCCCATGTGCCATACCGGCTATTCCAGGCCAGTGGCCGACTATGTCCGGGCCCAGGTGGATGAGTATATCCGCTTTCTGGAAAAGGTGACGGGTAAACCGTTTGACCATGACAGGATGGCACAGGTGGGCAAACTCTCCATGGAGGGGCAGCGGCTGTGGCAGAAGGTGCTCAACACCACCCGGCACAAACCTTCTCCCATGTCTGCCTTTGATGCGTTTTTTTTCCTGGCACTGATTGTTACCTTACGGGGTACCCAGGTGGCCGTGGATTTTTACAAGGAATTGATCCAGGAGATGGAGGATCGGATATCTGAAGGAATCAGTATTGTTCCCGAGGAAAAATACCGGCTCCTGTGGGATAACCTGCCGGTATGGTATCAACTCAAATGGCTGTCCAACACATTTTCCGCACACCAGGCCTGTCTGGTGGCCGATACTTATACCTCGGCATGGTGTGGTGCGATCCAGTACATCGATCCGGACCGCTTCCTTGATTCCATGGCTGAAGGGTATACCAGAATTTACCTGAACATCGGTGTGGACCAGATGGCAGAACAAGTGATACAGATGGTAGACGTTTATGATGTTGACGGGTTTGTCATGCATTCCAACCGCTCGTGCAAACCCTACTCATTCGGCCAGATGGACATCATGAACATTGTCAGGGAAAGAACCGGGATACCGGTGCTCATGATAGAGGCGGATATGGTGGATCCTCGGAATTTTTCACAGTCCCAGGTGGAAACACGGATCGATGCGTTCATGGAAATTGTTAAACAGGGGAGGGATAAACATTGAATTTTGATCTGAAAGATAAAACATGTCTGGTGACCGGCGGCAGCCGTGGGATCGGGCTGGGTATTGTCAAGGCTCTCCTGGATGAAGGGGCAAAGGTGGTGATGTGCGGCCGCAAGGCCGAGGGACTTGAAAAGGCCATGGCATCGCTGGGCAGCCCGGATCACCTGTTTACCGTTCCTGCCCATATTGGCAAGGAAGATCAGGTGGATGCCCTGTTTGCCTTTGTTGAAGAGACACTGGGCCGCCTGGATATCCTGGTCAACAATGTGGGGATGAATCTGGTGACTCCCGGAATTGCCGACCTGGATCCCGGATTGTTCCAGAAAATTGTGGATACCAACCTGAACGGGACGTTCCTGGTTTCCAGGAAGGCGGCAGCCCTGATGAGAAACCGGAACAGCGGAAAGATCGTGAACATCTCCTCTATTGCTGCGTCTAAAGCCACCCCCGGAATGGGAATATACGGGATTGCCAAGGCCGGTATCGAGATGATGACCAAGGTGTTGGCCAGTGAACTGGCCCTGTTCAACATTCAGGTCAACGCCGTGGCTCCGGCCATGGTACGGACCGCATTTTCACAGCCCTTCTGGTCCAATGATGAACTGCTGGAACATGTGACCCGGGCGATTCCGGCCAACCGCATCGCTGAGGTGGAGGATGTGGTGAGACCGGTCCTGTTTCTTGCTTCTGAAGGATCGTCATTCATTACCGGTCATACCCTGATGGTGGACGGTGGAGCCAGTGCCCTATGATCTGTGCAGGGATCGATATCGGCTCAATCACCGCAAAAGCCGCGCTGGTCCGTGATCAGGAACTGGTTGATACCCTGGTGATTAAAACCGGGTATGACCATGTCAAGGCAGGTGAACGGGTGTTTGAACAGCTGTTGAAAAAAACCGGCGTGGGCAGGGAAAAGGTATGTGCGGTGGTGGCCACGGGTTACGGAAGGGCCAGTGTGGGATTTGCTGACAAAGCCATGACCGAGATTCTCTGTCATGGCACCGGGGCCCATTTCATCGATCCCGCTATCCGGGGGATTGTTGATGTGGGGGGGCAGGACAGCAAGGCGATCCGTCTTGATGATACCGGCCAGGTGACCGATTTTGCCATGAATGACAAATGCGCGGCAGGCACGGGCCGGTTTCTTGAGGTGATGGCCAATGCCCTGGATGTGGAACTGGCGCAGATGGGCGAGGTCGGGCTGCAATCACAGAATCCGTCTAAAATCTCCAGCATATGTACGGTGTTTGCAGAATCTGAAGTGATCTCCATGATCGCCAGGCAGCAGAAACGGGAAGATATCATTGCCGGCATCCATGATTCTGCAGCTGCCCGGGTGGCCATCCTGGCCCGTAAAACCAAGCTGGCCGATCCTGTCATGATGACCGGGGGGGTGGCCAAAAACACCGGCATGCGCAAAGCACTTGAAAAGCACCTGGGGTTTGAGCTGACGACCGGCAGGCTGGCCCAGGAAAACGGGGCCATTGGTGCGGCAGTCCTGGCTTCGCGGTTGTCTGTTGGTTCTTAGAGTTACGGAGGCAGTAAAAGCAGCGTTCCCACAGGAGGAATGCTGCACCCGGAGCAGAATTCATGTGCACCGATATCCCATTTGCTCCCCTGGCTTCTTTGTTTGCCGTCAATATCCCTGAATGGGTCATACCCTGGAAAGCGGGTCTGAATAGTCAGAAGATAGGGTGTTAGATCCATGCCTGCATCCCTTGCCGGACTGCTGGACGTCAGCCTGAAATCAAAGGTATCATGATCCTTGAAGATCAGGTTGTCCTGGTCGATATGGTCAACCGATTCATGGGGGGCCGGAGACCATCCATAGGCAGATCGCTGCATCCAGCTCAATCCGGTGTAGAGATTGTAATCATGCACATACGAGGGGTGATGGATATAGGTGTCTGCATCGGTCGTCTCATCAAACACTTTTATGGTGGTTGCCCCGCCGTCAATGATATTGTTGATCGCCACGTATGCATTGTAACCGGATTCGTAGTGCAACAGACTGAAAATATCCTCACGCCGGCCCGCAAACTCGGCATCCAGGGCCAGTTGAGACGCATCCGTCAATTGCCTGAAGGTTTCCTTTATCACGCCCTTTTCAATGTACCCGTTGGCATACAGGTTTTTAAGCAGCCGTTTCCGGGCATCCTCGTCCGGGATGATCTCCCTGAATTTTCTTGAGGCCGGTGTGATCACCCCGTCGGCCGTGCCGATATTGAGTGCCGAATTGCGGTCATTGCGGCAGATGGTATTGTTGAGAAACCAGATGTCTCCTCTTACCCAGGGTCCGTGTGAGGTGTCGCCCCACTCATTCACATTGCTGCTGTCATTATTCCCGTCAATCACATTATTGATCACATAGATATTACCGCTGTCCTGGAACGTCAGCGGGCTGGCACACTCAAAAACCCGGTTGCCGGCCACCAGGATATTGTCACACTCCAGGTACATGGTGATGCCGTTGGCGTGGGAACCGTAACTTTGACGGATGGTGTTGTTGATGAGCCGGGTGTGGGTGGAGGTATACAGGGAAAGGCAGGTGGATCCCGGCCGGATCATGACATTGTTTTCTATAATGACCTGATGGAGCCCGGCACCAAAGATCCCCTTATGCTTGGGATTGTCCGAAATGGTATTCGAGGTGATTCGGGAGTCGGATACATTGGACAGGTAGATCCCGCCATAGGAGTTGCCGGCCTGCCGGTTGTGGGTAATGAGATTGTTTTGAATCAGCAGCCCGGTTTTTTGATGCTGACTGCCGGTAATGGTACCGATCCCACCGCCTTCCCGGATGGTGTCTGCGCTGTGCTTGCGGATTTCAAATCCTTCAATGGTAACGTGATCATGGACACCAATGTCAATACCGTGACTGCGAACCGAGCAGGAGACCCTTTGATCAAGTTGATGGGTCTGCCGGGGCCAGAGATACACCTTGTGGGAACCATCCGGTTCAGGCGTATTGTTGACCACATATTCACCCGGTGTATCCAGGGCCTGGGCCGCATTGAAAACCGCATACGCCTGGTCCCTCCCGTCGGGGTACAGGGCGCTGGCATGGAGTTCTTCAAATACCACCTTGTTCTGTGCAGGGATATACTCAATGATATCCACGATCACAACCACATTGGGGTTACACCACACAATGAGCTGGGCACCGGTCCAGTGCATGGGGTCCGGGTGGAAAAAAACACCGGGGTCCACTATGGAGGAGCGGGTCAGGTGGGTCTGGGCAATGGGATAAAAGTCCTGCCGGTCATCATAAAAATAGGGATTCGAAGGGTTGGGGCTCTGTGCATTCCATAAAAACGCCGATTCCCCGGTGGCGGGATCGGTTTCGTGTAGATTGGCAATGGCAGCACGGGTAATTACCGGGATCCTTGTGGTGTATATTTGGTTCCAGTTGGGATTGCCCTTGACCTCGCCTGCCGATGCCACCCTTTGCCAGGCGGTCAGCAGGTCACCGCCGTCAATCACCGCCTTTTCTTCTCCCCATCCGTCACCCTTGTAGACCAGGGGCAGGTCAGGGCTTCCGGATGCCGGGATAGTGATGCTGCCCCTGTAGATCACGCCCCCTTTGAACAGCACCTGGTCACCGGGCAACAGGGCCGTCCCGGCCGGGGTACCCACGGCATTAACATCACCGGGTGCATGTTTCCAGGCAGTAGCCTGGCCGAGCCCGGTATTGAGGTCAGACCCCGAGTCAAAATCAACAAAAAAGGTCCGTGCGGATACCTGGGACAGGGATAGGATAAAGATGCAAAATACGACCGCAATGTACCGGCTCATGGGTATGTTCCTTTGATATCGGTTGAGTATCTATTAAAAAAACCGATGCACCAAGTCAATGCTTATCTTGGGATCCTGGCGCCTACCGGTGGGAATTAATAGACCAACACCTTGATATGGTTAGAAAAATATTGACAACCCTCATTTAAATCTTTAGAAAGGACAAAACAGATCAAGGTGCTCGAATCACAGTCCGGATGATGGACAACCGGATGGAGCCAAAAGGGAACCCTGTGAAAACCAGGGACGGGCCCGCCGCTGTAATCGGGGACGAACACCGCAGCTTACGCCACTGTTCCAGTGTGATATTCGTAACAGACAGGTTGAGAGGGAATGGGAAGGCGCGGTCAGTAGGATAATCCGAGAGTCAGAAGACCTGCCTTGATGGTTGGAATGTTTTTATGGACAAAAGACATTCCATAAATACAGATCTAGAGTAAAACAGGGAAACCCCGGATCGATTCATACGGTCCGGGGTTTTTTATATTGATGAAGACTTATCCAGGGGTTTTGATGAAAGAATACACCCGAATTTTATATAGAGCCGTTTTTTTAATTTTAATGGTATCCGCGCTGTATTTGACTGTCTGTACCCAATCAGCCCTGGCGGTTGAAAATGCACCTGGCAGTCTGCAGTTTATAGACAGTACCGGCAGCAGGATAACGCTGGATGGCACGCCTCAAAAGGTGGTCAGCCTGGTTCCCGGAATAAGTGAGATCATATTCAAGCTGGGGGCAGGTGATGCACTCAAGGGAATCACCTACCACACGGTCAGGCCCTGGCAGGCCTCCGAAAAGACCCTGGTCGGCGGGTTTTTTCAGCCTGATGTCCGCGCTGTTGCCATGCTTGAGCCAGACCTGATTTTCTATTCCTCTATCCATGACAACCTCGTGGCACAGTTCAGGGTGCCTGGCTGCACCCTTGTAAACCTGAAGACAGGCTCCGTAGGTCAATCCCTGGAGATCATTTTGACCCTGGGCCGAATCTTTAACCGTGAATCCCGGGCACAAGAGCTGGTGGAAAACATCCGAAAGGATATTTCCTTGATCCGGGACAAGTTGTCCAGGGCAGGTGTAACGAAAAAACGGGTGATCCGGCTGATGGGGCGTGACACGATCATGACCCCTGGCAGTGATTCCTTTCAAAACGAACTGATACGGCTTGCCGGAGGGATCCCACCTGATTTCGGCCCGGGGGATGTGGTAACGGTTTCTGAAGAGGAGTGGTTCAGGTTTAATCCTCAGATCATCTATGGGTGCGGCAAGGATACCGAAGCGGCCGAGAAGTTTTTTTCCCTGCCGGGGTGGAAGGATGTAGAAGCCGTACAGAACAACCATATTTATTATTTCCCCTGTGATCTCACCTGCCGGGCAGCAACCCAAACCGGTGACTTTATCAAGTGGCTGGCGGCCTCTATTTATGGAAAAGAATTCAGCACACCCCAAGCCGACCCGCAGGCGAACCGTGTGATCAGTATAAAGCCCCTGGACACGGATATTCCATACATCCAACGGATCGATGTCAAAGAGAGCCTGGTTCATGATTTTGTCAATCGCTCGCTGGTGATCGCCTTCAACCAGCCCATGCAGGTCATGTCCACACTGGAGGGACCCCGCTCGGGGATTGAAACTGTCGGGAATCATTACATTCCGCCACAGAGTTGGCTTCTGAACCATGACCAGGGCCTTTCGGCCATGAGAAAAGAGGTTCTGGATATCCTTGGCCTTTCAGCCGACACCGCTTCATTTCTGTTCACCGGAGCAGATATGAATCACCTGAATGTCGAAACCGAAACGTTTAAAGAGATCAAGGTGACGGTGATGGCAACGGCCGGCGTGGCGTCCAATGCCATGCGGGTTTCAAGGGATACCGGGACCTGGTATGAACCCGGCACCATTAATCTGATCATCATGACCAACCACCGCCTGACCCCACGGGCCATGACCCGGGCGATCATTTCTGCGACAGAGGGGAAAACGGCCGCCCTGCTGGACCTGGATATTCGGAGCAGTTACCAGGGACAGCGGTTCCGGGCTACCGGTACCGGTACCGATAATGTTATGGTGGTTGAGGGTGACGGTGCTTTACTGGACAATGCCGGCGGGCATACCAAGCTTGGAGAGTTGATCGGCCGGTGCGTCCATCGGGCGGTCACCGGTGCCATAAAAAAGCAGAATGCCATCACCCGTGGCAGCAACATCTTCTGGCGGTTGAAGCAAAGGGATATCACGGTGTACAGTATGGTTTCAGGTAAGGCCATCTGTGATTGCGACCGGCCCATGAATGAACTGGTGGCCCAGGTGGAGACACTTCTGCTGGAGAAACCCTATATCGGATTCATGGAAACGGCATTTTCGGTAAGTGATGAATATGAAAAAGGACTGATCAGGGATTTGACGGCATTTGATGCCCAGTGTCTGGCTGTTGTTCGGATGATATCGGGCAAACCGGTTGACGAACTCAGGCCCATTGTGACGCGGAAAGATGTCCCCCATGTACTTGCTCAGGCACTAAATACCCTGTTCAACGGGGTGTACCACAAAGGAAAAACCAAATGAGCAAAAATACCACCCTGGTGATACTGGCCGTGTGGATTGCTGCCGGTGTTCTTGCCGGTGCGGTGTATGCCGGAAACACCCCCTCCAAGACATCGGATCCCGGCGAAGTCTATAGCCGTGTGGTGGCCTTGGGGCCTTTGATCACAGATATGATTTACCTGCTTGAAGCAGACAACCGTCTGGTCGGTGTCACCAGCTACTGCACCATCCCTGAGGGAACGGAGAAAAAGGAGATCATCGGCACTGTCATGCAGATGAATGTAGAAAAAATCGTCAGTCTCCGGCCTGATGCAGTATTTGCCAGCACCCTGACCCGGCCCAAGCAGATCCAGTCCCTCAGGAATCAGGGGATAAGGGTGATCAAGTTCAACAACCCCACCCACTTTGACGGGATCTGCGAAATGTTCTTGAACATTGGAAAGTTGTTGGGCCGAACCCGGCATGCCCAGCAGCTGATCAACCAGACCCGGGAACAGGTATCTGCAATAGCTGAAAAGGCCAAAGATCTTCCCAAGCGATCCGTCTTTATCCAGATCGGGCTCAAACCCTTAAAGACCTCGGAGCAGGGTACGTTTATCAGCAATTATATCGAGCTTGCCGGAGGCAGTAACATCGCACGGGTCCGTGCGGCCGGGGTCTACAACAGAGAAAATGTCCTGAAAGAAAACCCGGATGTGATCCTGGTGGCCACCATGGGATCGTCAAGAAAGGCGGCTGAAAAAGAAAAAGACAGGTGGATGACATTTGGTATGCTCAAAGCGGTTCAGAGCAGGGAGGTGCATGTGCTTGACCCGGATATTGTGTGCAGCCCGACACCGGTGACGTTTGTAAAAGCACTGGAGGCATTTTATGCATGTATCCATCCCCAAGGCGTGTCGCCCGTTTCAGGGGGAACCCAGTGAAAACACCAATCCCAAAACGATGGGCAGCCATCATAACCGGCTTGGCCGTGCTGATGCTGTTGTCCATAGCCCTGGCACTGGGGGTGGGGACCACTGCCCTGTCACCTTCCGGGATTTGGAACGGCATATTCGGGAACACCGATACCATCGAATCCGGCATCATTCTGGGTATCCGTCTGCCCCGGGTGATCATGGGCGTCGCTGTCGGGGGCGCATTGAGTGTTGCCGGTACCCTGCTTCAGGGACTGTTTCGGAATCCGCTGGTGGAACCGTATACACTGGGGATTTCCGGCGGGGCATCCCTCGGGGTCTGCCTGTGTCTTCTGTTCGGGCTTCCCGGGCTCCTGGGGATTGTGGCATTCCCCCTGGCTGGTTTTGCCGGTGCCGGTACGGTTATCCTGTTGGTATATTCTTTGGGAATGCGGTCCGGCAGCCTGAGGCCCAACACCATGCTGCTGATCGGCGTGATGATCAGTTTTGTTTCCTCCTCCCTGGTGATGTTGTTGATGGCCGTGTCCCGGAGTGATGACCTGAGTAATATCGTGTTCTGGATCATGGGATCCCTGGATGAACCCAACCGGACACTGATCAAACTGGTCATGGGCGGATCCATTGCCGGACTGATCCTCTCCATGTTCTACAGTGTAAAGATGAACGCCTTGACCCTGGGTGATGAGGAGGCTTCCCTGTTGGGGATTGATACAGTCCTGACCCGGAAAGTGTTGTTTGTTACGGCATCCCTGCTTACCGGGCTGAGTGTGTCCGCTTCGGGTATCATCATGTTTGTGGGGTTGATCGTTCCCCATTTCATGCGGATGTTTGCCGGATCTGATCACCGGATTCTGATTCCGAGTTCTTTTTTGGCAGGTGCCTGTTTTCTGACCCTGTGCGATGTTATCGCCCGGGTGATCATCTCACCCCTGGAACTGCCGGTCGGGGTCATCACCGGCATCATCGGTGGTATCGTCTTTATCTATGTCTTAAGTCAGAAACGGGTGGCCCTGTGAACCGGCAATTTTTGGACATACAGGACCTCGCCTGCGGGTATGATCGGCAGATGGTCCTTCATCATATCAACTTTCAGGCCCAAAAGGGGGAAGTGGTCACCATCATCGGGCCCAATGGTTCAGGCAAAACCACCCTGCTGAAAACCATTCCCGGCTTGATCCATGCCCTTGAAGGCTATGCGCTTCTGGATCAGGAAGATCTGTCTCAGATGCCGGCAAAGCTGAAGGCCAAACGGGTGGCCATGGTGATGCAGCCCATGGAAAGCATCTACATGACTGTTGAGGAGTATGTCCTTCTGGGACGTCTGCCCTATTTTAAAACCTACCAGTTTATTGAGGACCCCTCCGATATCCGGGCAGCGGATAAATACCTGGAGTACACCGGGATATCGCATCTGAAGGGCGAATCCCTGAGCCGGATCAGCAGCGGAGAGCGCCAGCTGGCAACCATTGCAAAAGCCCTGGCCCAGGAACCGGAGCTGCTGCTCATGGATGAGCCCACTTCTCATCTCGATATTTCCCACCAGGCTCAGATTTTAAAGCTGATTACCGATCTGAAACAGCAGCATGACCTGACCGTGGTGATGGTGCAGCACGATTTGAATCTGGCCGGTGAATACTCGGACCAGGTGATCCTTCTGGACAAGGAAACCCAAACCCTGTATAAAAGCGGGTCCCCCAAAGAGGTGATCACCGAGGCACATATCCGTGCGGTGTACCACACTGATGTCGTGGTCGAGAGTAATCCCCATTCAGGCCGGCCCGGGGTATTTTTGCGCAAATCATAACACGCACTGCATGGTAAAGGAGAGATTTTGAACCGCAGGTTTTACCTGATATTGGAGTGTGCTGCAGCATTTTATATCCTGCCGCTGATGCTATACCC
>QZLA01000140.1 GCA_004796375.1 Desulfobacteraceae bacterium | reverse complement strand
CAAATTTCTATGCATCATGTTGTGTGTCACACTGGTGGTTCCTGCCGCAGCGCTTGCCCACAAGGTGATAGTGTTCGCCTTTGTGGAAGATAACCGGATTTTTATCGAGGCCGGCTTTGGCAGTCATAATCCGGTTCATCAGGGATTGATCCGCATGGTTGATGAGACGGGTCGGGTGTGGTTTGAGGGCCGGACCGATGACCAGGGAAAGTTATCAATTCCGGTGCCTCAAGCGATTGCAGGAGACCTTGAGGTGATACTGGAAGCCGGGCCCGCGCACAAGGCGCAATGGCGAATACCGATTTCAGAACTCAAGTCTGAAGAAACGGTTGTTAACAATGATCCACCCGCGGATACACCTGTGCCCGACCCAGAGGATAAGCGGGTTGAGAAAATCAGGAATGCACTTCAAGAAGGTCCGTCCCTTTTGAAAATTGGTATGGGGATCGGCATCATTTGCATGGTATTTTTCTTAATCGGACGGTTCAAATCAAGGAAAATACCCCATGCTTGACGAGTCCCTTGCCTATAAAGTGTCGGCAGTCCACCGCCTGGAACCCAGGGCCCGGATTATTGCTTCGATGTTCCTGTCTTTTGGTACGGCTCTGAGCCACAGGTTTGACATTCTGGGCCTCTATTTTATCGTATCAGCCGCATTGGTTTTTACCGCGTCATTGTCCTGGCACGAAGTGTGGGGGCGCCTGAAGCCGCTGTTGTGGTTTGTAGTGATGATCTGGATTTTTCTTCCCCTGTCGTTTGAGGGGGAAATCATCTGGCAATACGGCTGGGTCAAGGTATCTTTTGCCGGCGTGCGCCTGTGTATGGAGATCACCCTGAAATCCGTGACCATTCTCCTTGTGTTTACCGCCCTGGTTGCCACCATGACCGTGGCAACCATCGGCTACGGGCTTCACCGGCTCAACTTTCCTGAAAAATTGACGTTTTTACTGCTCATGACCTATCGGTACATCTATGTGATCCGGGATGAATACCACCGATTGCTCCGGGCGGCGCGGTTCAGGGGATTTGTACCGAAAACCAACCTGCATTCCTACAGGACCTTTGCCTATTTGGCAGGGATGCTGTTTGTCCGGGCATCTTTCAGGGCTCAACGGGTATACCGCGCCATGGTGTGCAGAGGGTTCAGGGGCAGATTCAGAACCCTTGACGTATACCGGCTCAATGGTATAGATTACCTCTTTATCATCTTGTGCACACTGTGTGCAGGGATCCTTTTATTATTTGAATACTATCGGATTTTTTTGTGAACGCAACGCCATGTATCATTAAGCTGAGCCATATCTCATTTGCATATCCCGGTTCTGATGTGGATGTCCTGAACAATCTGGACCTGACCTTGTGCCAGGGCGAAAAGATCGGGCTGATCGCTCCCAACGGCAGTGGCAAAACCACACTGTTTCACACCATTATGGGGCTGTCTCAACCCCGTCAGGGGACTATCGAGCTTTTGGGAAAGCCAATGCGCACCCCAAAGGATTTCGAGGCCATTAGAACCCAGATCGGCCTGTTGTTCCAGGATGCGGATGATCAGCTTTTCTGTCCGACGGTGCTGGATGATGTGGCATTCGGGCCTTTGAACCTTGGGTTTTCAAAGGAGGAAGCCAAAAATACCGCCCTTGAGACCATTCATGAACTGGGATTGTCCGGGATCCGGGATTCAGTTACCCATCGGCTGTCAGGGGGACAGAAGCGGCTGGTTGCGCTGGCGGCCGTTCTGGCCATGCGCCCCAAGGCCCTGCTACTGGATGAACCCACAGCCGGTCTGGATATGGATGTCAAGGAAACATTGATCAATATCCTCAACAGCCTGGATATATCTATGATGATTATTTCCCATGAGTTTGATTTTATCCACGAGGTCACCCATAAGATCTATTCCATGGAAAACGGCAAAATCCTGACCGATGAAGAGGTTCATGTCCACCAGCATGAGCATGTTCACCGTCATGGCCGGCACCCCCATAAACACTGATGTTCGGGCGCTTTTCTGTGATTGCCTGACCATCTATACCGGATCACTGACGCATGTTCAACAAAGTTATAGAGATCGACTTAAACGCCCAGACCTATGAATTGACCCAGATTTCAGATCAGGAGCGCGAACTGTATCTCGGCGGCAAAGGGCTTGGCATCAAGCTGCTTTATGACCGCCTGACTCCGGGGGTAGATCCCCTGGGGGATGAAAATATTATCGTGATCACCACCGGAGTGATGTCAGGGACATCAGGGCCCTGCTCGTCACGGTTTCACGCCGTGTTTAAGTCACCCCTTACCGGTATTATCGGGAGTGCTTCATGTGGCGGACCGCTGGGCCGGCAGTTGAAAACCTGCGGATTGGACGGATTGATTATCCTGGGAAGGGCCAAGGTTCCGCAAATCGTTACCATCTCCCAGGAGCATGTGGATTTTCACCCTGCAGGAGCACTTTGGGGTCAGGATATTGATCAAGCCCAGCAACTGCTGGACATAAAAGCGTGTCAGTCCCTTGTGATCGGGTCTGCAGGGGAGAACCGGGTCTTGTTTGCCAATGCTGCATCAGGGCACCGGTATCTCGGACGCGGGGGGATTGGCGCGGTGATGGGGGCTAAACACCTCAAAGCGCTTGTGGTCAAAAAAGGAACCGCCAAAGTCAAGCCGTTTGATGATGAGGGGTTCAAGCGGTTGAAAATCCGCGCCAATGCTTACATCAACCGCAATCCCATTTCTCTATTGAACCGCAATTTCGGAACAGCTTCCAACACCGGGCCGGTCAGCCGGCAGCGGATGCTGCCGGTGAAAAACTTCCAGTATGGCCGGCACGAAAAAGACCACCAAATTACCGGAGAATATATCGCTCAAAAGCACAAGACCCGGTTTTCCACCTGCAGGCCCTGCAGCATCATGTGCGGGCATAAAGGCAGGTTCAATGACCGGGACACCCAGGTGCCGGAATATGAAACCCTGGCACTGCTGGGTGCAAGCATCGGTATTTTTGAACCGGATCACATCTCACTGCTCAATGATTTCTGTAATCAAAAAGGCCTGGATACCATTTCTGCCGGCGGCACCCTGGCATGGGTGATGGAGGCCGGGCAAAGAGGCCTGGTTAATACGGATCTGTCCTTTGGGGATCTGGAGAAGGCAGTTTCAGCCCTTGAAGAGATTGCAGGGCTCAAAGGGTTTGGAAAAGAGATGGCCAAAGGGACAAGGTGGCTGTCCCAAAAATATGGTGGGCAGTCATTTGCTATCCAATGTAAGGGGCTTGAGATGGCCGGATATGACCCAAGAGGTGCCTGGGGGCAGGGGTTGGGATATGCTGTTGCCAACCGGGGCGCCTGTCATCTGTCCTCCTTTCCTGTGGCATTTGAAAATTTTTTAGGATTCCTGAACCCGACAACGGTCAAGTCAAAGCATCTGTTTGTCAAGTTTTTCGAGGATCTTTACTGCGCCATCAACTCGTTGGGGATCTGCCAGTTCACAGGCTATGCCTTTACCCTTGAACCGGTATTGTCCAGATATACCCCACGGATTGTACTCCGGTTTCTGATGCAGCATATGAGTCTGATTGCCCTGAACCTGGTTGATTTTTCACTGTTTCCTGCATTTTTCAAGGCCATCAGTGGAATTGACATATCTTCTCGCGAGTTTAGGGCTGCGGGTGAACGGATTCATGTGCTGGAACGCTGGATGAATTGCAGGGAAGGGATCACCAGGCAGGACGATACACTGCCTCAACGGCTGATGGACGAGTCCCAGAAAGATGATCCGGACCGCAGGCGCGTTCCTTTGGATCAGATGCTGGCGCGGTATTACCGGGTAAGGGGATACGACATGGATGGTGTGCCAACGCCGAAACTGATGTCAACCCTGGGGATCACCCATGGCCGGGAACCGGATTAAGGGCCGTCCATCAGCTTGCCAAGCTCTTTCTGAATGGAAAAGTATATATCTTCATCACTTCCGTAGATATCCACAACATCTTTGTGGTTGATCAGTTTCTCAACAACAAAAGCAGTCATGTAGAGGCTGGCAATGTTCGGGTTGGATACCAGGGTTCTGAAGGGCGCCACCTGGTAATCGATATCAAAATCTTCTGAGTTGCACAGGGATTCCAGGCATTTGGCAATTTGATTTTCAACAGTGGCTTTGCTGACGGTTTCAATCAGTCCGGATTCGATCAGTTTCATGGACACTTTGTTGGAAAAGGAATCAATATTATCCCGGATAGTGGAAATCGTCCGGATTCTTTCCCTTTCCTTTGAAGATTCGATTTTAGAAAGAAGTTTTGCTTCCCGGTTTCCGGTATAGAATATTTTGGCCATATATTATTCCTTTGGTGTCAAAAAAACTGATCTTAATTCAGCTGCCCAATGTTAACTTACATATATAATATGAAAACCGGTTTGTTTTCAAGATAAATTTATAAATCCTCGAGGATAATCTGGGGGGATTTCATGGTGAACTTGTTGATTTTAATACGGTATGCGACTTGATCATAAAGCTGGGGCTGGTTAT
The DNA here is from genome assembly GCA_004796375.1 of Desulfobacteraceae bacterium. Lineage (GTDB taxonomy): Bacteria > Desulfobacterota > Desulfobacteria > Desulfobacterales > Desulfobacteraceae > MADRE2. Next base: position 9,574 of record QZLA01000140.1, on the reverse strand, counting down.
CGGGATCAGAGAGGTTGAAATGGAAGGCATCCACCTTCCGACCGGCAGGCGAGGCAGTATCCTGGAGCACCATCTTGCGGTGATTGGTACCGATAATGGTTGAAGAGAGCACCCGGATATTCCGTGATATAAACAGGGGTTCGGGGTTTCCCACCCCAAAGGGCCTTAGCTGGTCAACTTCGACAGCCAGTGACATGGTGATGTCCTCCATATCCAGGACCCTGTCAATCGCAAGGGTTCGCGTCAGGTCGGCTTCCCGTGTTAGTTCCTGTACACGGGTCTCAAAATCGGCAGTAAACGCTTCGAGTTTGTCCGCATCAAGTGACAGGCCGGCCGCCATGGAGTGACCGCCGAACCGTGTTAAATGGTCCGTACATGATGTGAGTGCATCCAGGATATTCAATCCCTCAAGACTTCTTCCGGATCCCATGGCCGGTTCAGATGCAGTGGATATCAGGATAACGGGTTTGGCATATTTCCTGACAAGTTTAGAAGCTGCAATGCCTAAAACACTTGCCTCCCACGCGTCATCCCAGAGGACAAGGGTGCTTTTATCCAGAAGCTCGGGGGATTTGGCAATGCGATGTTCAATGGCTTCCACAATATTCTTTTCAACCTGCTGGCGTTTGAGGTTGAGCTGATCAAGTACCAGGGCGGTCTCCTGTGCGTTGGCCGGGAGAACGGATGACAGGTGGTTTACGCAGATCCTGGCATGGGACATGCGTCCGGCTGCATTGATCCTGGGTACGATTTTAAATGAGATATCATCGGAGTCAATGTTCTGGTAATTGATGCGGCTCACGCTTGACAAGGCTTTGATGCCGGGTCTTGACCCGTTCCTGATAATATTGAGCCCGGCTTTGCAGAGCACCCGGTTTTCGTTGACCAGGGGGACCATATCCCCAATGGTTCCCAATGCGACAAGGTCTGAGAAGTTGAGCAGGTTTGGTTCGGGCAGCTCCTCAAACAGCCGCTGCTCCCTTAGGTATTTTCTCAAAGCAATGGCAAGATAGAATGCGACACCGACGCCGGCCAGGTAGTTGAGGCCGGAAGGGCAGTCCGGCCGTTTGGGGTTGACCATGGCAATCGATTCCGGATAGGGCGCGTTGACCTCATGGTGATCGGTGATGATAACGTCGATGTCTTCATTGTTGGCCAGGGCAACGGCCTCATGGCTTGAAGACCCGCAGTCCACCGTGATGATCAGGTCCACATCCATCTCAAGGGCCAGCTGGATATGTGTGGGTTGAAGGCTATATCCCTCTTTGGTCCGATGGGGAATATACCAGGTGATATCTGCATTCAGGTGGGTGAAAAAATCGTTAAGCAGGCAGGTGGCGGTAACCCCGTCTGCATCAAAGTCACCAAAAATCAATATTTTTTCCTGGTTCCTGACAGCGGCCCAGATCCGCTGGACGGCCTGATCCATGTCTTTTAATGAAAACGGATCTTTAAGCTGGTCAAGCCCGGGGTTTAAAAACACATTGGCCTTGGCAGCGGTTGTGATTCCCCGGTTAATCAACAGGCCGGCAAAAATGTTGCTGCAGTTAAGTTCAGTTGCCAGGCGGATCATTTGATCCTGATCCGGGTCATGATATGTCAATCGGGTTTCCATGAATTCTGCCAAACTTATAAGATGGCATGGGTAAAGTCAATTCAATCTTTTGGGGCAATCTTTTTGGGTGATGCGTCTGCCCGGGTCATCAAATGTGAAATATGATTGATTGAAGATGCAAAATGATGATATAATGAGAGGTTATGAAAAAAAATACTGTTCGTAAGGATTACCATGTTGATAAATCCGGAATCGGATTTATCAAGTTCATATTTGAAGCCCACGAAGGTGTGGCAGTTGTCAGCACGGTCGAGCCGAAAAAGGGGCATATCATGCTTTCCATTTCTCCGGATATGGTGGATACGGCCGGCTCGATTATTGACGAACTCAAAGAGGAATATCAGATCAATGAAATCTAATGGCCAGGCCTATATCCACACCATCGGATGCCAGATGAACGTGTATGATTCACAGAAACTGGCCGGTATTCTTACCCGGATGGGGTACCGCATGGCAGCCGCCATGGATGATGCAGATCTGGTGGTTTGCAACACCTGTTCCATTCGTCATAAATCCGAAGAAAAGGCGTTTTCTTTCCTGGGGCGGTTTGCAGAGAAAAAGAAAACCAACCCCCATCTGATTACGGTCATGGCCGGATGTGTGGCCCAGCAGGAAGGGGAAAAGGCGTTTTCAAGACTGCCGCATCTGAACCTGGTGCTGGGCACCCAGGCATTTGAGCGGTTTGAATCACACATCAAGGCCCTTCACAACGGCAAAAGGCGGATTACCGATATCGAAGGCTCGGCTTCAATTTTTGAGGCGCCCACAGACAGCACTTGCTTTGAGGAAAACACGGTTTCCCGCTTTGTTACGATCATGCAGGGATGTGACAATTACTGTACCTATTGTGTCGTACCCTATGTCAGGGGACGTGAACGCAGCCGCAGCGCGGATTCGGTCCTTGATGAAATCAGGACTCTATGTGACAACGGCGTCGGCGAGATCACCCTTCTGGGACAGAATGTCAACTCCTATGGTCAGAAAGAGGGGATGACCTCCTTTGCCGGTCTGCTTGGGCAGGTCTGCGGGATTGATGGCGTAAAAAGAATCCGGTTTGCCACATCCCATCCCAAGGATTTGTCCGATGAGCTGATCCACGCCATTGCAGGACTTGATAAAGTATGCAACCATATTCATCTTCCGGTTCAATCCGGGTCTTCCCGAATACTGAAAAAGATGAACCGCGGGTATACAAGGGCGCACTACCTGTCACTGATTTCGAAATTGAAAGATGCCTGCCCTGGAATTGCACTGTCCACCGATATCATTGTCGGTTTCCCGTCGGAAACCCAGGAGGATTTTGAAGATACCATGTCCCTGCTCAGTGAGGTCGGGTTTGATTCCATATTTGCCTTTGCCTACTCAGACCGGTCAAGTGCACCCGCAGCCAAGTTTCCGGACCAGGTTGATGAAAAGGAGAAACGCGCAAGGCTCAATCGCCTCCTGGCACTGCAGGAAGACTTTACCATCCGTAAAAACATCGCCCTGGTGGGCCAGACGGTGCAGATTCTGGTAGAGGGTAAAAGTACGAAGCCCAGAGAAGGTTTTGAGAGTGAATTTTCCAACAACCAGCAGATGATGGGGCGGACCGAATCCAACAAGATCGTCCATTTTCCCGCCGGGGAAAAGGGCCCTGCCATTGGTGATCTGATTGACATCAGGATCGAAAATGCTTATGCTCATTCCTTATGGGGATCACCGGTAAGAGATATGAACTCAGATGAAGAATAAAAAATTAAAAATCGGCCGGAATGATATATGTCCGTGTGGTTCCGGAAAAAAGTTCAAGAACTGCTGCAGGAACAGAAAAAAGGAGATTTCCCTGAAAGAGGAATATAAAAACAGGTATGGCATCCATCTCAAGGAGCCCCACGAAATAGAGGGCATCCGTAAATGCGGTGAACTCCTGTTATCCATCATGGATGATGTGGAAAAAATGATCTGTCCGGGGCTGAAAACAGACGAGATCAACACCTTTGTCCATAACCGGACCGTCCAGGCCGGAGCCATACCCGCACCTCTGAATTACAGGGGGTTTCCCAAAAGCGTGTGCGTATCGATCAACGAGGTGATCTGCCACGGTATCCCGTCTGAAAGAATCCTTGAGGATGGAGATATTGTCAATGTCGATATCACCCCCATCCTGGACGGGTATTATGCCGATGCCAGTAAAACCTTTTTCGTGGGCACACCGACCCGGGACGGGGAAAAAATAGTCAATGTGGCAGCCCAGTCGCTCAAGCGGGCCATTGAAGCGGTTGCACCCGGTGCCACACTGGGTGACGTCGGATGGGCCATCCAAAATTATGCCGAGGCTCAGGGGTGTTCCGTTGTCCGGGAGTTTGTCGGGCATGGTGTGGGCATTGATTTCCATGAGCAGCCCCAGGTCCTGCACTTTGGAAAACGGGGTAAAGGACTGCCCCTGGTGCCGGGTATGGTGTTCACCATTGAACCCATGATCAACCTGGGTAAACGGGACCTGCACGTCCTGGAGGACCGGTGGACAGCCGTCACCAACGACGGATCCCTGTCAGCGCAATTTGAACAGACCATTCTGGTCACAGAAGCAGGATATGAAAGCTTGACGCCCTATGACCTCTGATCGTTCTGCACCTGCATCACTGATCAACACGTTTTTCTCCTGGTTTCTCCTTGCCTTTATCGGCATCACCTCAATTCTGTTTTTCATCCCCGCCCTGATTATTTGGGCGCTGACAGTCCTGTTTGACCGCAGACTGATCGCTCTCAGCATGTACAGTGCCTTCTGGGGATCGGTTTATACCTGGTGTGTTCCCATTTGGAACGTGACCATTATCGGCCGTGAAAAGATGGATATGAAAAAGCACTATATGATCGTATCCAATCACCAGTCCCAGCTGGATATTCTGGTGGCGTACCGGTTGATGTATCCTTTTCGCTGGGTAAGCAAGGCCGAGGTGTTCAGGCTGCCGTTTATCGGCTGGAACATGATGCTCAACCGCCATGTCAGGATCAAAAGGGGGGACAAGCAAAGCCGGGAGCAGATGATGAAAGACTGTGAAAGCGCATTGGCTGAGAGGGCGTCCCTCTATTTCTTCCCGGAAGGAACCCGCTCTTCCAGCGGTATTATGAAGCCCTTCAAACCCGGGGCGTTTATCCTGGCGCACAAAATGAAAACACCGATCCTCCCGGTGGTGATTAACGGGACAAAGGATGCACTGCCCAAACATTCGTTGACCATTACCGGCATCCGCACCATGACCTTAACCGTTCTGGACGAAATTCCCTATGAGGCCTTCAAGGATCTGAGTATCGATCAGACGGCACAGATGGCTTTTGATACCATCTCCCGCCATGTCCGGGAACATGCTGAGCAAGGATCTGATCCTGCCGATAGCCGCGGCATTGACCCTTTGGAAAGTGCCGCTCCAGGCAGGACATCACCTCATGGCAGATAAACCGTCTGCAGGCGCACCGGTGCAGCCCGGCGTCAAAGGGGTCATGTTTCTATTACCGGCCTATCTGATCTGGGGATTCTGCCCCATCTTCTGGAAACTGCTGGCCCATGTATCCTCTTTTGAACTCGTGATGCACCGCACCTGGTGGTCTCTGGCGTTCCTGGTCATCATTCTGCTGTTTCAAAAACGGTCCCGTGAAGTGATCGATATCTTCCGCCATCCCCGGTATCTCATGGTGCTGCTGATCACCACCCTTATTTTGGCATTCAACTGGTATCTGTTCATCTGGGCGGTTAATCATGACCAGGTGCTTCAGACCAGCCTGGGGTACTATATCAATCCGCTGATTACGGTATTTTTAGGCATGGTGTTCCTCAAGGAAAGGCTCAGGGTTTACCAGACCCTTGCACTGATCCTGGCCGGGATCGGGGTGGTTTATTATGCCGTCGGCCTGGGCACCTTTCCTTGGATCGCACTGGCCATTGCCGGTTCGTTTGCCATCTACGGCCTGCTGCACAAAGTGATGGCAGTCAAGCCCCTTCCCGGTCTTTTAACGGAAACGCTGCTGCTGTCATTTCCGGCCCTCGGGTATATCGCGTGGCTGATGGCCCATGGCGAAGGGGCGTTATTCAATATCGGGTGGCAGACCGACCTGCTGCTTGCGGGAACCTGTCTGGTGACCGGGCTGCCGCTGCTGTTTTTCACCATCGGCACCAAGCACTCCACCCTGGCAACGGTTGGTTTCATGCAGTACATCGCTCCCTGCTGCTCGTTTATCCTGGCTGTTTTCTATTACCGTGAGCCCTTTTCCTACCAGAAACTGGTGACGTTCATCTTTATCTGGACCGCCCTGACCATATATACGGCTGACTCATTCATCCATTACAGGAAAAACAGTTTGAACCGCTGAAGGTGTATTCAGGTTTCGTGAGCACCTGAAATGATATTGCATTTCCTATCGCTCTGGTATATTTTTTTCAGGATGTCATTACCAATCGTGAACCTGTTGTTTATCCATAATTCCGGGGGCTGCCCATGACACGTTTAAAATGGATTGCCATCTTTTGTCTCATCTCGTGCATTCCGGTGAATGCTTTTTCACAAATTCAAATCATCAAACCGGGGATTATCATCGACGGCACCGGCCCCACCAGCGGGGCGATGCTCAAAAGTCTGAAATCAGAGCTTTCATCTCTGATGCCCGGAAAAGTCAGATTCAATGACAGTCTGATCCTCAATGCAGACTGGCGTTTTAAACACGCAACCGAGCACTTTCAATACCTGGAGCAGCACACGGGTGTGAACCTGATCATTACATTGGGTGTTTTATCCAGCGGCGCTGCGGTTGAAAACAAACGATTTACCAAACCCACCCTTGCTGTGGGGATTGTGGAACCTGAGATCCAGGGGCTCGCCCAACCCGAAAACAACCGGTCAGGTACTCATAATTTTACCTATATCCTGTTTAATCAGTCCCTGAAGCGGGACCTGAATGTCTTTCATGATGTATATCCCTACAAAAAGGTGGGACTTGTATTGGATTCAAATGTGATCAATGCCGTGGTGAAGAATGCCGATCCAATCGAGCTGCTTACGGCCAAAAGAGAGGCCGGGTTCGTCCTGGTCGGCCTTGAGAACAGCATCAAGGATGCCCTTGACAGGAGCCATGAGTTTGATGCAGCGTATGTGGCTCACCTGGGGCGGTTCGAAGGAACTGAAAAAGAAGAGCTGATCAGCGGGCTGGCCCAGAAGGGCATCCCCGCTTTCGGGGCGTCATTGAAAGATATCCATTCAGGTGTGCTGGCATCCATATCCCCGGAGCAGAGCATGGTAAAAGTCGTACGGCGAATTGCGCTGAACGTTGAATCGTTGCTGGATGGGGTGAATTTTTCAAATATGCCGGTAAACATAGATTTCAAGGAACAACTGACCATTAACCTCAAGGCCGCAAGGGATATCGGGTTTTCTCCCAAGTTTTCCATTCTTGCAAAGGCCAATGTGGTCAATGAACTTGCCGAAACCAGCATCGGCGCCATGGATCTTGAGGAGGTGGTGGCACGGGTCATTGAAAAGAATCTGGACCTGAGCATTGCCAAGGATGATATCCTGTTGGCTGAGCAGGATCTGGATCTGGCACAATCCGGATACTACCCCACCGTGTCTGCCAGCACAACCTATACCATCATTGATGAACATCGGGCAGAAATGTCTGGCGGGCAGCAGGCCCGCAGGACAGCATCAGGAAGTATCGGAATGGAACAGGTCCTTTTTTCAGATGATCTGGCCACCCGTGTGGACCTGAGCAAGGCATTGATGACCGCCGGCCTCGAATCATATGATGCGCTTGTCCTGGATACTATTTACACGGCAGCAGATGCATATTTCACTGTTCTGAAAGCCAAAACTCAAGCCATTATCCAAAAAAAGAACCTTGAATTGACCAACCACCACCTGGTCATTGCCAAACACCGTCAGGCAGCAGGGCATTCAGGACTTTCCGATGTTTACCGCTGGCAGAGTGCCATAGCCAAAGCCACGTCGGGTCTGTTTGAAGCCATGAGCGGATACAAGCAAAGCCGGATTAATCTGAACCGTTTGATGAATCAGCCGCTGGATACGGATATTGTTATCAGGGATGAGTCGTTGACCGGAAATCTGTTCAAGACCTACTCAAACATCGATGAGTTCGATTACATTGACAACCCCGCGACCTTTGAGAAATTTATTGAATTTCTCATTGTGCTGGCCCTTGACGATGCACCTGAAATCAGGGAGATTGAGGCCAATCTGACGGGCCTGGAAAGGCAGTATTTAAACTATCAAAAGAAGCGTTACCTGCCTACAGCAGCCTTGGCCGCAGAGGCCGGCCACGTGTTCAGCCGGGGAGGAGAGGGGGCTGATGTGCCCGGTGCCGGTGTTGAAGATGATCAGTGGTCCCTGTCAATCAATCTCTCATGGCCGCTTTTTACCGGCGGCAGCACAACCATTAACAAAGTGCGGACAAAACAGCAGATCAGCCAGCTCAAGAAAAAAATGGACAATCTTGTTCTGGGCATTGAAGCAGGTGTCAGGTCCGCGGCCCTGGATGTAACCAATAAGTATATCGATCTGGAATCCTCCAAAGAATCGGATCTATATGCACAGAAAAGCTTGGATCTGGTACAGGACTCATATGCAAAGGGCCGGGTGGCGATCAGCGACCTGATCGATGCACAGAATGATGCGCTTAATGCCCAGCTCGGTGCACTGAATTCCGCGTATGAATATCTGCTGTCTGTATTCAATCTTGAACGGGCAACCGGCCGTTACCGACTGTTCTCAACGCCGGAGCAGAAGCTTGAATATGAAAAACGGCTGAAATCATTCATGGACATAAAACAGCAATAAAGGAACCGCTTTATGAGATATCTGGAACCCCTTGTTCTGGTTGTCATTTCAGTTATGGTAGTCGCCGCCTGTGGTGACAGGGCACAGGAGCAGCCCGCAAAGGTGATCAGACCGGTCAGGACCATGACCGTGACAACAGGCAGTGTGGATACCGGGAGAACTTTTTCCGGTGTGTCCAAGGCCGGGAGTGTGTCCCGGATCAGCTTCAGGCTGGGAGGAAAGCTTGAAGGGATTCTGGTCAAGGAGGGTGATACCATACGTAAAAACGCATTGATCGCATCCCTGGACGCATCAGATGCAACCCTGCAATACGAAAAGACGCTGTCTTCCGTGAATAAGTCCAAAGTGTACATGGAAACCGCCACGTCCAATCTGTCACGGCTTCGAAGCCTGTACGAGAACAACAGTGTATCGTTGAACGAGTATGAGGCGGCCAAAGAAAAACTGGCCAATGCCAAGGCCACCTACCTGGCGGACAAAAAGACCCTGGACCTGAAGAAAAAGGAACTGGGCTACTATAAGGTTCATGCGCCCATGGCAGGACGGATATCCAATGTATCGGTTGAAGAGGGGGAAAATCTCACTGCAGGCCAGGTGATACTTGAAATTCACAGTATGGACAGTATGGAGGTACTGGTCGGGATTCCTGATGCATATATTTCGGGAATTCAAAAAGATGACCGGGTGAGCCTCTCCTTTACTGCCATCGGGGACCGGACCTTTAACGGGAAAATCACCGAAGTGTCCTTTAATATTGATACCGAATCTTCTACCTATCCGGTGACCATCGAAATACTGGACCCTTCCGATGCCATTCGTCCCGGGATGTCGGCTGCCCTGCATGTGGCGTTCAAGTCCGAGCAATCGGTCAGCCATCCCATGGTGCCTGTTCATTCCGTTGGAGAGGATACCGGCGGCAGGTTCCTGTACGTGGTAAAAAGCAAGGGAGAGGGACTTGGTATTATTGAGCGCAAGGCTGTCAAGATCGGTCGGATGACCAACCAGGGATTTGAAATACTTGAAGGGGTGTCAATCGGAGATCGGGTCGTGACTGCCGGCATCAACCATCTTTCAGACGGGCTTGAGGTTAAAATTCAATAATCTGCAGCAGGAAAACAGATGCTTACCAAATTTT
>QZLA01000282.1 GCA_004796375.1 Desulfobacteraceae bacterium | reverse complement strand
TGCCTGGGAATGATCATGGATTTCGCGAAACAGGGGAGAATCCGGTAAAGACCGCCTCATCCCCTCTGCAATAGTGATCTGTGATACCGCATTAAACCCCAGGAGCACAATGGCATCATGCAGGTCGGACACCTCATGGGCCATCCCGTGATATGAGGAGTTGATCGTCTTTAAAATCATCCCTGCAAGGGAGGGATCTTTTTTAACCTCGTCAGCCACCTCCCGTGATGTGATGTCATCCTCCAGAAGTTTTCCGGCCAGGGACAATGCAAACACCGGCAATCGCGGAATTTTGCTGATCACCTCGCGAATAAATTCCGAGGATTCGATCCCCGGTGCATTCTGGGTCGCCTGCAAGAACATCTCTTCCATCAGCGCCATGTTAAAAATGGTCAGTTTACTTTCTCTTCGTTCAACATTTTCCAGGCGATCCCTTGCAAGCACCGTCATTTTTCGCAGGAAATAGCGTTCCAGTTCGGCCGGCAGCTTTTGAAGTATTTTCCGATCAACCCGGTATAGAGCGGCCGGCGTTTCAGCGCTTATGGTATACCTGCTGGGTTTGGCACTGATAAACGACGAAATCCCGAACATATCACCTGGATTGAACGATTTAATGGTTTTCATCTTTTTGGGCGGCACCTTCTTCTGGGCGTGAAGCGTGCCGTCGACCACCATGAACAGCCCTTCATCCACGTCATTTTCCCGGATGACCACATCACCTTCATTGAGATTGACGGTTTCCGCCTTCTGGGACAGCACCTCCAGACCGGCTTTACTCAAGCCCTTGAACATCGTCTCATTTTTATTCATACCGTATAGACCCTTGATCAACACAGTGGTTAATGATCCTTCATAGTATGAGAATCAAACGATAAAATCAAATTAAAAAGTAAAACCTTTTTTTACAGAACGGCTCAGATGCGTTGGCAGGATCAGGCCGATGGCGGGAGTTGCCTGCCACCGGCCTGTCGTTTTGAAAAACCTGTCCCCGGAATCAAACAGCGTTAAAGGCAGATTCCAGGATATCAAACCCCTGCTCCAGGGCGGCAGGTTCAATGGTCAGGGGCATGAGCAGCCGGATATTATTCTTGTGGGTGCCGCAGGCGAGCACCAGCAGCCCCATTTCACGACAGATCCTGACAATGGATGAGGCCTTGTCCCCATCCGGTGCCATACTGCTGTTTCCCTGTACGATTTCCATGGCCATCATGGCGCCCAATCCCCTGATATCACCGATGATGTCGTATTGCTCAAACATCCTTGAGAGCCTGGCCCCGACGATATCGCCCAAGGTACCGGCTTTTGCCAGGAGGTCATCATCTTCAAACGCTTTTAAAACAGCCAGGGCTGCCCTGCAGGCCACGGGATTCCCCCCGTAGGTGCCGCCAAGTCCGCCAACGGGCACGGCATCCATGATATCACCATTACCGGTAACGGCGGAAATCGGCAGGCCGCCGCCCATGGATTTGGCCATGGTCATGATATCCGGTTTAACCCCGAAATGATCCGAGGCAAACATCTTGGCGGTCCGGCCGAAACCGGACTGGATCTCGTCAAAGATGAGCACAATATTATGGCGGTCACAGACCTCGCGAACCTGCTCAAGATACCCCTCGGGCACTGGGATAAATCCGCCCTCCCCCTGGACCGGTTCCAGGATAATGGCGGCGGTATCATCAGGATCCACCTGGTATTTGAACACATAGTCTTCAAAATAGGATCTGCCGCAGGCCATATCACAGGTATCGGGTGTCAAATTCCAGGGACACCTGAAACAGTAAGGAAAATGCACCCTGAAGACCCCCGGTGCCCATGCACCGGTATCTGTCTTATTCGGACGGATCTTACTGGTCATGGTCATGGTCAGCATCGTGCGGCCGTGAAAGGCATTATCAAAGCAGATCACCGCTCTTTTTTTGGTATGACACCTGGCGATCTTTACCGCATTTTCAACCGCTTCGGCCCCTGAGTTGGCCAGCATGGTCTTCGGGGTCCCGGTCACATTGACCAGGGCGTTAAGCTTTTCGCACAATTCGATGTAGGGTTCATACATCATCACATGGAAGCACGAGTGGATACAGGATTGACTCTGATCCCGGATCGCATCCACCACGCCGGCATGACAGTGCCCCAGATTATTCACCCCGATCCCCGAAGCGAAATCGATATAGGTATTGCCGTCGGCATCCGTGATCCGCGCATTTTCGCCCGATTCAATAAACAGGGGGTTCAAGCTGGCGACAGCATTGGCCACACATTGCCTGCGCCTTTCTATCAACGCCTCGGTACGTGTACTCATATCCCGCTCTCCAGGACTTTGTTGACGGTGACCATGGATTTCTCGTAAAGAGATTCATTATACCGGGTCTTCAGGGCCAAGGTCAGCATATCCAGGGAGATACCGATCTCCTTATGGGCAATGACCCCGAGGGCGGCCAGGGCCCAATCCGCCTTTTTAATCCCCATGTACTTGAAATCCACTTCAAACACTTGGGCACCCGTGGCCGGGATATCCACACTTTTCTCCTTGAGTACAAAGGTCGTGGGCGCCAGCTTTTCAAACACTTTTGCCCGTCGGTTGACCCCCTCTTCACTCAACGCCAGGATAACGGCGGGAGACTCGAGCCCGGCGTACCCGATCTTTTCCGGACTCAGGATCAGCTCACTGACCGACTGACCCCTCAGGACCGTGATATTGTAGTCATTTTTCATGGAGGCGTTGAGTCCGGCAGCAATCCCGGCATAGCACACGATATCTCCGGCAGTCACAATACGCATGCCCGCGCTGCCCAGGATCAGAATTTCACGCCGCCCGGCATCGGCCATATCATATTGCTTCTCAATTCTCACCGGTTCAGGGAACTGGGTTTTCTCGGCAGCGAACTTCCGGTACTGCTCCCCGTATTCAGGCCGCTGATTCTCCGGAACAACACCGGTTTTTTGCGACATGGATCCGATCATGATGTCGATGGCCTTTGGGGTGAGCTGGTTCCGCTTGGTGTAACGACCGGTACACAGCCCCAGGGTTTCCACCACGGCAAATCCTTTGTGTGTGATGGCGTCGGCGATGGTATTGCTCAGGGCATCAGCATGACCGGAGCACCGGCTGATAAATGTAGCCCCGGCACTCTGGGCCACTTCACAGATATCCATTGGATTTTCCGCCTGGTTCAGAAATTCCGATCCAACCACCGCATCTGACGGTGTGGTCACGGAATACTGACCGCCGGTCATACCAAAATTAAAATTGTTCAAAACGATCAACGTCAAATCCAGGTTCTTCCGGCAGGCGGACAGCACATGGGCGCCGCCGATCCCCAGCCCGCCGTCCCCCATGGTAACGATGACATTTAATTCGGGATCCGCCAGTTTCAACCCGGCCGCATAGGTCAGGGCCCGGCCGTGGAGTCCGTGCAGGGCATGAACGTGAAAAAAGGTATCAAACAGGCCTGAGCAGCCAATATCCGATACAATCACGGTTTTCTCAGGTTTCAATCCAAGGCTGATCAAAGCCTTGTCCAGCCCTTTGGCAATACGCTCGTGGGTGCACCCGGGACAGTATACCAGGGGTCTTGTTTTATTCAGCAGACTATCCATGTGTGATGACCTCCATAATCTTGTCAGGTGAAATCAGCAGCCCGTTCATCTGCCCGTAGAACACCAGGTTGGATGAAGGCACGACTTTCCTGATCTCTTCGATGTACTGGCCCAGATTCATCTCTATGACCACAATTTTTTTATACGCTTTCGTTTTTTCAAGAATCAGTTTCTGGGGTACCGGCCACAGGGTCTTAAGACTGAGGGTAGACACGGGAGTACCGGATTCGGCAAGCTGTTGACAGGAATCTTCGACCGCCCTGGAGGTCACCCCGTAACTGATCACCAGGGTGTCGGCATCTTCTCGAACGGTTTCTTCATACAGGGTCAGCGATTCCTCAGCCATCAGGATTTTGTCCCGAAGTCTTTGCTGGTTTGCTGCGATCACTTCCGGATCAATGGTAATAAACCCGTCCGGTCCGTGGGTGGATGAGGTCTGGCGGACCAGGGTGTTTCCGCCGATGGGAAGAAACGGCGGTGCAGCTGCAGGCTCGGCTTCAAAGGGCAGAAACCCGTCGCCCGAGTAAAAGGTCCGGTTCACGATGGGAGGAAGAACGGCAGTATCCAGATCCACACTTTCCTTGGTCATCCCGATCTCCTTGTTGGAGGCAATAAACACCGGGCAGCGGTACTTTTCTGAAAAGTTGAAGGCATGAACCGTCAGCACATAACAGTCCAGTGCATCACTGGGTGCCAGGACGATGACGGGCACCCCGGAGGTGGACCCCCACTGGAGAAATTGAATATCACTGTCCGCCCCCCGTGTGGCCGACCCTGTTGAGGGTCCCAGCCGCTGAACATCAACAATGACCATGGGGATTTCACTCCCGATGGCAAAGGAGATCTGCTCGCTGTATAGACTGATCCCCGGTCCGGATGTGGCGGTCAGCGCTTTTTTACCGGCCATGGATGCACCGATACAATACCCCATTGAAGCGATCTCATCTTCACCCTGAATGCATACCCCGCCCTTGGGAGGAAGCATCTTAAGCATATTGGCAAAGACCGTGGTTGCCGGAGTGATGGGATAACCTGCAAAAAAGTTACACCCGGCTGCTATGGCTCCCCTGGCGATCGCCTCGTTTCCTTCCATAAATGATAATGCCATGTTTGACTCCTGTTAATTATTCCGGTGCAGCCTTGAGAGCTGCACTATATTTTTGATTAATAATTTAATTAAATATTTAATCAAATTTATCTAATACAGACTAAATAATCCTATGTCAACAGTAATTTAGGCCAATTTTAGATTTCATATTTTACTTGATTTTTATGGTTTTTTCCGCTATCAAAACCATACGATGCCAAAGAAAGCCACAACAAAACGAAAG
>QZLA01000310.1 GCA_004796375.1 Desulfobacteraceae bacterium | reverse complement strand
CCGGTTTCAAGGATCGCTTCCGTGTTTTGCTCCTTGAGGTCCTGATACAGCATCTCTTCCCCGAAACGAAGTACCTCATGGCCGGAATCCTTTTCAAGTTTTCCAAGCACACCGAAATCCACACCGGCGCGGTCCAGAATCAGCGAAGTTTTCCGTGCGATTTCCTGGATATTGTCATCATATGAGGTGATGCTGTCTACAAAGTAGAGCACATCCGCAGCGTCCTTGCCAAGGTCCTTGATCGGAATTTGGGCTTTAAACTCTTTATCCGCGGCCCATTCCAGACGTTTTTTCTCCATCTTTCCATAGGGGTTGCCGCGCTTTTCAAGCGCTTTGAGCGGTTTCTGCAGGGATTGGGGAACCATACCCTCATCCACCATACCACGCCGCAGATCAACCATCTTGTCAATATATTCTATGGACAGGGGACATTCCTCTTCGCAGGCACCGCAGGTGGTGCAGGACCAGATCTCATCCTCTGTATAGATATCTTCCACCAGCATATTGCTTTTATAGATCTCACCGGACATGGGATAATTTTTAAACATCAGGTCACGGGCCTTGATGGTGATAAAGCGGGGAGACAGGGGCCTGCCGACGGCATTGGCCGGGCACTGATCCGAACAGCGGCCGCAATCGGCACAGGAGTAGAAATCCAGCATGTGCTTCCAGGTAAAATCTTCAAGCTTTTTAACGCCAAAGGACTCCAGATCATCGAGTTCTTCGGCAGTAACCCCATATTTGACCGGTTTGATGTCGCCTTTACGGACCCGCATGAAGAAGACGTTGAAAATCGAGGTAATGACATGAAAGTGTTTACCCATGGGCAGAAAGCACAGAAAAAAGAAGAAGGTCAGGTCATGCAGGAAGTACATGAAGATATGCAGGCCCTGGAGGAATCCATACGGCGCATTGGACAGCATTTTGGTGAAAATCCACACCAGGGAAAGCGGTGCGAGAAAATGGGTGTGCCCCTGGGTCTGGACTTCAAAGGCCAGCTCAGCGGCTTCAAACAAACTTTCAGAAATCATCAGGGTGGAAATGACACCCAGGACAAATACCGCCTCTGCCGTATGATCCTTGCCGTATTGCTCCGGTACCGCATAGCGGGCGGGTCTAAACACACCACGGCGGACGGCGGCAACGATACAGGCGATCAGAACGAATGTCGCGGCATAATCCTTGAAAAAATTGTATACATGCCCGAGAGCACCGCCAAACCCGGGCAGTACATACCCGTCGGACAACCCGATAATCACCAGGGATGTGGACCGGATGGACAGGACCAGGAAACCAAAGAAAATCACAATATGGAGTACACCGGCCAGCATATACCTGGGCTGTTTGATCTGGGCCAGCCAGACGAAAAACAGGTTCTGTACCCGCGCGAATATGTTATCAAACCGGTAATCCGGGTTGGCTCTGACCAGAGGGGCCGCCCGTCTAGCCATAATGTAGGCAAAAATCCCGACCCCGACGATTGGAATAACCAGCGACAGGATTGCCGTTGGAAAAAAGCCGAACAACTTATAACTTGCTGGACCGATTATTGAAGACATCCTTTATCATCCTCCTGAATGTTTAGATACAAATGAATACAAACTCAAAATTTTTTAATAAACTAAAAGAATCACGTCAAGCAAAAAGCCTGATTCATCAAATATATGGGATTTAGTCACTATAGCCGGATTTACTCCCCTTTTAATCCGGTCATATACAGATCCACCAGAGGATCGGCCATAGATACCAAATCATAACGCCCTTCGGCTGAAACCCAGGTACTGATCACCCCTTCCACAGCCCCCAGGATAAACCGTTTCACCAGCCCGACAAACAGATCCTGGCGCATGCACCCCTCTATCTGCCCCTGCTCGATAATCTCGGACAGCAGATCCAGATACATTTTTGAGATATCCTTGAATTGAGACTGGATCTCCCTTAGATAGCGAACCTCGGATTGAAAGATGACCGCCATGTTTTGATCACCCTGAAACTCTTCGAGGTGGCAGTGGATCAACCGCCTTAATTTTTCCTCGGCATTTTTACCGCTCTCCACCGCTTGGTGCATCTTGTTGAATACCAGGTCGGTCTTGAAACTGATAATCTGATATAGTATATCGTCCTTATTCTTAAAATATAGATAGATGGTTCCGTCTGCCACACCGGCTTCCGCGGCAATCTGGGAAATTGTTGCCTTGTGAAAGCCGTGCCTGGCAAACACGGCACCAGCGCTGTCCAGAATTTTGTAATATTTTTCAGATTTATTTTTCTGCAAGCAACAGATCCTTTCACAAAAATGAATAACAATTCATTGTCTACCAAATCTTTTTCCCACTTGTCAAGCGCATAATTCATAAAACCAAAATCTTTCATCATGAATAAAATTATTTATCTATACAGATAGTTATAATTCAATTTCATATCATGAAGCATCGATAAGCCATACGCACCGCCTGTAAAAATCGATATGAGGCATCATTCATCCATTGAAAAACCTTGATTTCCAAAGGTGTTCATGTCAAAAATGAGCCTTAAGCAAGGCATAAAATCATTGGCAGATGTGAACAGTGGCACCCAAATAATTTCAAGGAGGCACCATGAGTCAGTCACGTATTTCCCCGGACCAGTTCAACAAGGCATTGGATATTGGACGCCCGCCAAACATAAAATCCCTGTTCCCGAACTCCAAAGCCCTGATCGTCAGCGGAAAATACATTGACCAGGCCATGCTCAAAAAGAGCGGATGCATGACCATCGCCGCCAACGGGCGCAATAGTTTCGTACTGCGGGGTGCCCTTGCAGCGGCCCAACGGGCCAATGCCGCCATCATTATCGAGATTGCCCGGTCAGAAGGCGGCACTTCTGCCTATTGCGCGGTCAACCTGTGGAATATCGCCACCTATGTGGATGCCATCATGAATGAGCTGGGTATCACGGTTCCGGTCGCCATTCATGCCGACCATTTCGGCATCAAATCCGAAGCAGATATCGAGCCCGCCAAGGTCGTGATTCCATCCCTGTTTGATGCCGGCGTCACCTCCATTGCCATTGATGCCTCCCACATGCCGGATGACCAGAACCTTTTGGCCAATATCGCACTCTACCCCTTTGTTCCGGAATGGGCCGGCCTCGAAACCGAAGTCGGAGAGATCAAGGGTAAAGCCGGGCTGTCAACTGCAGAAGAAGCACTGTTCCTGATCCAGGGGCTTAATGCCCATGATATTTTCCCCGACTGGATCGCCTTGAATAACGGCACGACCCATGGAATTGAGGCCAGTGATTCAGGGATCAACGTTGATCTCACCGCGCAAATCCATGAGACCCTTTCTCCTTACCGGATATCCGGCGCCCAGCACGGCACCTCCGGCAACAACTCGGACCGTCTCAGGGCCATTGCCTCAAACACCCGAACAACCAAAGCCAACGTTGCCACCGCCCTCCAGATGATCTCTTGGGGGCTTGAGGTCAATGATTTTGGAAATGCCATACTGGACCCGGACAAGAATTTCATCAAAAAGGCAGACAGCGGGGTCACCGCCGAGGTTTGGAAAAAAATGCTGGCCCATGCCGCCGACAACGGATGGACCGGAGGAAATTTCAAAAAGCTGAACCTTCCCTTTGAAGCCACCCTGCTCGCCCAGCCGGCAGATGTGCGTTCCCGCATGGCCAAAGGGGTGGAGGATTTTGTCTACACCCTGCTGACAGATGTATTCAATGCAGGAGGCACCGCAGATATCGCCATCGACCTCATCCTTGAAAACGGATCACATCATGCCGGAACCAAAATCGACCGGATCGAATCCCCGGATGAATGGACCCGGGAGAAAATCGTTGAAAAAGCATCGGCCATTGACTCTGACAAGGGCCCTGAAGGAGATTTTGACGATTAATTAAAAAAAAATTTTAGTTTTTATTTTCTCTGACCGATAATGGGGTTAAGGAGAAATAGAAAGTATGCAGATACCGTCATATCAAATTCAAAACGTGCTCAAGGTCTACTCCAGGCAACTCAGCCAGGGGAAGATGCTGAGTAAGAATAAATTTGTAAATACCGGTAAGGCTTCTGCAGATAATGTCACGATTTCATCCGAAGGCAAACGGCAGGCCATCATCGAAAAGGTGGCCTCCAATATTGTAGACCGCATCATCACCGAAGGTCCCAAAGAGCAGAGCGAAAAGAACATCGCCAGCCAGATTGAAAAGGAACTGGGCAAGAAAATTAATTTCAGTAAAACCAAAAACCAGTTCACCTATACGGTGGTGGATAAAAATAATCAGAAAATTACCCATACCTTGTCTGTGGAAGATTCCAAGTTCATTGTCAAACGGATGACTGAACTGGCCAGAGAAGTCGCTGACAAGAATATGGAAGTCTAACAGATAAAGGGGTTGACCATGAAGATATCCAATTCAACTTCCAACTATATTAATCAGGCATATACCCAATCCAAGCCACTGCAGTCCGGTACCCAGGCACCCAAGGCAGAAAAAGCGGCCGCCGATATTCCGGCTGACAGCATTAACCTGTCCAGTAAAACCAGGGATATCCAGAAGATATCAAAAGCTGCAGAGGTCAGCCCTGTCAACCGCCAGGAACTGGTTGCCCGTATCAAAGAACAGGTCGAAAGCAATCAGTATACGGTTGATGCGGACCAGGTGGCGGAAAAAATGGCCGGGGTTTTGATGAATGAAGTCATTTAAACCGAGAAAATATTTCCCCTGACCCCTCCCCGGCTCTCTTCCCTGTCATGAGCAATGAGCCATAAGACCCTGATTTCATTCTTTTTTAAAACAAAAACATCCCTTAAGCACCCATGGCATATCTCTTGCTTTCACCGTATGGGTAAGACAAGGAGGCCGTTATGGTAAAAATAAACCAAACACCTGATATGGGGCAGCCTGTGCAGCAAATCACACCGCCACCGGCAAACAGCCCCCGATCCAATGCATTCCAAGACCTGCTCGGAGATGCCCTGGGAAAGGTGAGTGATGCACCAGAAACCACCCCTGGACAAGTGTCCGGTTTGGAGGAGATCCCCTCAAAACCGGTGAGTGTGAAACCGTCCAACCCCCCGGTCCAGGAACAGACCGACCACCTGCTGGGGTTACTGGATCAGTATTCTGCTCAGCTGGGAAACCCTGATATGTCACTCAAACAGATCGCCCCTGCATTGGAGGAGATCATCACCCATGCCGAAACCCTGCTTGAAGATGCCCGATCCGATAAGAACCTGGATGCCGGTCTGAAGCGGATTGCTGCGGAAACTGCGGTCACGGCCAACAGGGAGTATCTGAAATTTCAACGGGGAGATTATACAGGATAGAGCCAATTTACCGGGCAATGCCCGGATTGTTTTTAACCTCTTCCCATAACCGGTCGACTTCTTCTCTGGAAAGGCTTTTTAAAGCCTTTCCTTTTTTTTCAAGCACCTGTTCCATCGTCCTGAACCGCCCTTCGAACTTGGATGTAGATGCTGCCAGGGCCGTTTCAGGATACACCTTTGCAAATCGGGCCACATTTACGGCCGTAAAGAAAATATCACCGATTTCAAGCAGTATATCCGCTTCGCTGCCCTCTTGATGGGCCTGTTCAAACTCCCGGACCTCATCTTTCAAGGTACCCAGCACGCCGGCCATATCATCCCAGTCAAAACCTGCCTTGACCGCCTTTTTAGATACCTGCCATGCCCGGGACAGGGCCGGCATGCCCGATGGTATATCATCCAGAACAGATTGAACAGTAGGACCCGTGTGTTCACGGTTTTCACAATCGGCTGCCTTTTTAGCGGCCTTTTCCTCCTGTTTGATCCGGTCCCAGGCCGTGAGCAGCTGATCCTCGGTATCCACACTGGAATCACCGTAAACATGGGGATGACGCCGGATCATTTTCTCGCATACCTGCCGGACAACGTCATCATAGCTGATTTCCAGTCTCTCCTGGTACATCTCGATGATAAAAACCAGCTGAAACAGGACATCACCCATCTCTTCCTGAATGTTGGGGACATCGTTTGCCACAATGGCATCCTGAAGCTCATACATCTCTTCAATCAGGCACCTGAGCATGGATTGCGGTGTCTGCTTTCTGTCCCATGCACACCCGTTGTCCCCTCTTAATTTCCGTACGATATCGAGTACAGGGGTTAGTGACTCCAAATTGTTTTAATCCTTTCAAGTTCAGAAAGAAAATCTGTTCTGAAATTTTTTGAAACAAAAAGCATGACCGTCCGTGAAATCTCGGCCACATATGGTGAGAAAGTTGAGCCGGCCAGAAGCCGTGAATTGTTGGGTACAAATGTCGTGATAATGATAAAGATGACTGAAACGATCAGCACCCCTTTGGCCGCACCGAAAATCATACCGAAAAGGAAATCCACCCATCCTAGAAAAACCACTTTGAGCAATTTCCGGATGATCACTGAAACCAGGCTCACCCCAACGACAATCAGGCAGAACAGGCCGCAAAATGCCACCAGGTTCTGATAGGCGGCTGCCTGAATCCATTCGGCAAGGTAGGGACCGGCCAGTTTATAATAGGTATATGCCCCGTAAAACCCGGCTATTACACCGATGATACCGGCCACTTCCCGGATCAGTCCTTTGAACAATCCACGGATCAGGCAGAAGGAAACAATAATTATAATTGCAATGTCAAAGATGTTCATTATCTTATAGCCTATTTACTTTTGGAGATTACTTTGTTAACAATCATTGCGCTTTTTAGTCAAGATTTTTATTGACCTTTATTTAAATAAGATGCACCTTAGTAATTATGGAAACCATAAATTTCCAAAATATTGAAATTGCAAGAGAACTCTTCGGACACCGCAATCAGAACCTTGTCAGAATCTCAGATGCCCTGAATGTCAAAATCAACACCCGCGGCAACGATGTCAGCTGCTCCGGGGATCCTGAAGACACCCGGATCGCCGTTACCCTTCTCAATCAGCTGTATGATATGATGTCCAAGCAGATTGCCTTTGGAAACGCTGATATCGATGCGGCCATCAAGGTATTGAAAAGTGATCCGGAATTCAAGCTCAAACAGATGTTTGAAAAGCCGGTATACATCACTGAAAAGAAAAAACCGATCACACCAAGAAACCCGGCCCAGCAGGCCTATGTCAATGCCATTGCAAGCAATGACCTGCTGTTTGCCATCGGCCCTGCCGGAACCGGCAAGACCTACCTGGCCATGGCCATGGCCGTGGCAGCATTTTCACGCGGCGAGGTCAGCCGGATTATACTGACCCGGCCGGCGGTTGAAGCCGGGGAGGCCTTAGGCTTTCTGCCCGGTGACCTTGCCGAAAAGATCAACCCGTATTTAAGGCCGCTTTACGACGCACTGTATGATATGATCGCGTTTGAAAAGGCCCGGCTGCTCATTGAGAACCAAACCATTGAAATCGCCCCCCTGGCGTTTATGAGAGGCCGTACGCTCAATAATGCATTCATCATTCTGGACGAAGCCCAGAATACCACCTCCCAACAGATGAAAATGTTCCTGACCCGGATCGGGTATGGATCCAAAGCAATTATTACCGGAGATATCACACAGATTGACCTTCCCCAGGGAAAAAAGTCAGGATTGATTGAGGCCAAGTCCATACTCAGACATATCACAGGTATCCAATTCAGCAATTTCACAAAAGATGACGTGGTCCGCCACCCCCTGGTTTCTAGAATAATTGACGCCTATGAAAAAAAGCAAAGCTGAAAACAGCCTGCAGCTCACCCGGGAATTTTTCCAGTCCACCCCCTACCTGCCTTGGGCGGCCCTTATACTTATCACCGCCCTGTTTACGCTGATCCACTTTCCCAAGCAGACCGAGCTGACATTCTCTTATGAGATCGGAGATGTGGCCCGGCGGGATATCAAGGCCCACAAAAACTTTTTCGTCGAGGACAGGGATGCCACCCAGGCCAAGAAAAATCAGGTAAAAAATACGGTCCGCAATGTGTATGATCTGGATTCGGAACTGTTCGAGGAGATCTCGGATCACATCGACCAGGCCTTTGAAATCCCTGAAAAGCTGCTCAGGAAAACCGATCCATCCGGGAATGGTACGGCCCAGGACCCACCGCCAACAGAAGCCATTGTCATGGCCACCCGTGAAGCGTTCGAGACCGCATTGGGTGTGTCCATTGCAGAGGATGCTTATGGGGTACTCCATAATCATGAATTTGCACCCGATATTCCCAAACTGATCAAAACCATACTGGATAAGATCCTTACCAACGGCGTCGTTGCCAATAAAGACCTTCTGCTGAAAGAGGAGAACAAGGGGATCATCCTGCGGACCATCCAGAACTCCGATGAGAAGATCGTGAACTCCCTTAAGGTGTTCTACGGCCCGGACCAGGCCAAAGCCATGGTACGGATCATCGGGCAGCCCCTGCTCAGGGAGATGAACTACAACTTGAGAAACCTGATCGTGGATATCTGCCAGCGCCTGCTTCAGCCCAATATCACCCTGAATAAAAGTGAAACCGAAAAGCGGATACTCGAAGCGGAAAGCCTGATCAAACCGGTTCTCTACAAAATCAAAGCAGGCGAAATGATTCTCAGGGAAGGGGAACGGGTCGATCAGATCAAGCAAATGAAGCTAGCCGCGCTTCAGGACCAGGTTGAAAAAAAGAACCTGTTCATTTCCATTGCCGGCAAGGTCCTGATCACCTTTATCAGCCTTTTGGCGGTATACACACTCTTTATCAGGCACCACCCCAAGCTCAAGACCGAACACAATAAACATATCACTTTCCTGGCCCTGGGTTTGATGCTGTACCTCATCATGGCCCGGTTTATCACGCCCATCACGCAATCCGCCGGCGGTGTACTGCCATTTGATATCGGATCTTCTTCCATGTATATGTTCCTGCCCATTTCTGCGGGTGCCATGACCGTGTGTCTCTTTCTGGGATTCGATATTGCCCTTTATTTTTCAATCATTATCTCTGTGCTGACCGCGCTGAATTTCAGCAACAATTTTGAAGTATTTATATTCTATTTTCTGAGCAGTATTGCAGCAGCCTACTGGGTCAACCAGAACAAGGAGCGCAAAGACTTTATCATTGCCAGTTTCAAACTGGCCACGTTCAATGTACTGATTGCCTTATCCCTGAGTCTTTACTCCCTGAGCAGCACCGATTTGTCCACCATTGGTATCGAGGCGCTCCTGGCTTTTACCGGCGGCATCCTGGCCGGCGTATTGACCACGGGGTTCACCCCGCTGATTGAATTCATCTTTGATTACACCACAGAGATCAAGCTGCTTGAATTCTCCAACCTGGATCAACCGGTTATTAAGCGCTTGATGATTGAAGCACCCGGTACTTACAACCACAGCGTCATCGTGGCAACGCTGGCCGAGGCTGCGGCATCCGCCATCGGTGCGAATGGTTTGATTGCCAAGGTCTGCGGATACTATCATGATATCGGTAAACTGGATAAAACCCTCTACTTTATTGAAAACCAGGCCGATGGGAAAAACCGGCATGACAAACTGTCGCCCAACATGTCCGCCCTGATCCTGATCCAGCATGTCAAAAAAGGGGTGGAACTGGCAAAAAAATACAAGCTGGGCAAAGAGATCATCGACGGCATTCAACAGCATCACGGCACATCACTGATCAAGTATTTTTACAACAAAAGCCTGTCCAGCGGAAATGAAAACGTCAATGAAGGGGACTTCAGGTACCCCGGCCCCAAACCCCAGACACGGGAAGCCGGCATCGTGATGCTCGCCGACGTGGTGGAAGCCGCGGTCCGGGCCCTTGAACGGCCGACACCGGCCAGGATTCAAGGCCGGGTCAAGGAGCTGATCAACAATATCTTTGCAGACGGCCAGCTTGAAGAATGTGAACTGACCCTGAAGGATCTTCATGAAATTGCCAAAAGCTTTAACAATATCTTAACCAGTATATATCATAGTAGAATTGAGTATACGGATAAACCCCAGGAAAAGAAGAAAGAAAAAAATGGAAGCATCAAGGATACTCATAGACAACCAGCAAAGCAAAATGGTGGACACAAGCCGGGTTCACAAAAAGATCGAACAGATCTTAAACGCCTTGGAATATGATGGCAGTGAAATCTCGGTCGTGATCATGGACAACGCGGGTATTGCCGCACTCAACCGACAGTACCGCGACATCGAAGGTCCCACCAATGTGCTCTCCTTCCCTATGCAGGAGGGTGATTTTGCCGACATCACGCCAGGACTCCTGGGTGATGTGGTCCTTTCGGCCGAATATGCCCAAACCGAGGCACAGGAGGCCGGGATTACCCTGGATGAACGGGTATCGCAGCTTCTGATCCACGGGATCCTCCACCTGATCGGGTATGACCATGAACAGGGCGAGGACCAGGCAAAAATAATGGAACAGAAAAGCCTGGAACTTATCCGGACCATTGAAAACAACACCATGCTCAATGCATTTTAATATAAGGAGGACAGCATGGCTGAACTTGCAGTAAATGTCGACCATGTGGCCACCCTCAGAGAGGCCAGACAGATTCATTATCCGGAACCGGTTGCAGCGGCCATTGCTGCGGAAACGGCCGGTGCCGACGCGATTGTGGTACATTTGAGAGAAGACCGCAGACATATCAAGGAACGCGATGTGCGGATCCTCCGCCAGGTGGTTCAGACACGCCTCATCCTTGAGATGGCGGCCACCAACGAAATGCTCAATATCGCATTGGATATCAAACCGGATGTCGTTACCCTGGTCCCTGAAAAACGGGAAGAAATTACCACCGAAGGCGGACTGAACATCATCACCCATCAGGGTATGGCCAAGGAAGCAGTGACCACCCTTAAAAACGCGGGTATCCAAACCTGTATATTCATTGATCCGGACCTTGATCAAATCAAAATGGCGCACAAAATTGATTCTGACATGATCGAAATTCATACCGGGGCATTTTGTGAAGCCAAAACAGAACCTTCCCGGAACCACGAGTTTTCAAGGATTGTCAACGCGGCCAAAATGGGTGCCAAACTCAAGCTAGGGGTCAATGCCGGACACGGAATCTGCTACCGGAGTATCCAGGCATTCAAAGGACATAATCTGATCCATGAATTCAGCATCGGACACAGTATTGTTTCACGTGCCATTCTAACCGGTATGGAACAGGCTGTCCGGGACATGAAAAAACTGATTGACGAGCTGTAACACCTGTGAACCCGAAAAAGGAAACCATACTCATCATTGATGACGAGCTGTCCATCCGGCACAGCCTGGCATCCTATTTTGAAGATGAGGGATATCATGTCCTGACCGCAGAAAATGGGCAGGCCGGACTTGATATCATGTACGCCACTCACCTGGACATTATACTGACCGACCTGAGAATGCCGGTCATGGACGGGCTTGAAGTGATGAAAGCCGTGCAGGATCATGATCCGCAGATCCCCATGGTGGTGGTTTCCGGTGCCGGGCGAAAAGAGGATATCATCAATGCCCTGAGAATGGGGGCCAAGGATTATATCACCAAACCGGTGGGTGATTTGAACATGATTCGCCACGTGGTTACCCGGGTCCTGGAAAATGCCAGGCTGACCCGGGAAAACAAAGCCTACCGCCTCCAGCTGGAGAAAAGCGAAAAACAGTACCGGACAATAACGGAAAATATCGGTGAAGGGGTATTCACGGCAGACAAAGATGAAAACCTGACCTATATCAACCAGGCTTTTTGCGATATCCTGGGATATACCAAGGCAGAGCTCCGCCATAAGAACCTCAAGGATCTATCTTCTGAAGAGAGCTTTGACACCATCCTCAAGCAGACACAGATCAGGGAGCAGGGGCTGACCAGCCGTTACGAGGTTCAATTGATACACAAGGCCGGGCACCCGGTCCATGCTGAATTTGTCTGCAGCCCCCTGTCAGATGACGGGTCACCCTATTCAGGCGCCATTGCTGTGGTCAGGGACATTTCTTACCTGATCGAACTCAGGCAGAAATATAATGAATTCAGAAAATCGTTGAAAGAAAACCCCGACAACCTCATCCCCATCTGTGCCAGCTGCAAGAATATCCGGAAGGATGAAAACCACTGGATCCCTATCGAGGAGCACTTCCGTGACAAGATCTTTTCCCATGGGATCTGCCCGGAGTGCTTTGAAAAACTTTACCCGGGCTACGATCTGGACGAAGAGGTGTGAAACGCGGCGCCACACGCCGACACCGATCCGCCCAGAAAATCAAAAACAGCCCCGGCCACGCCATCCCGGTTATTGGAATCCATAACCCTGAACTGCTGTTTCAAATCATGGGGGGCATTGGCCACCACATACCCTTTTTGCACCCATGTTAACAGATCCTGATCGTTGTAGTCATTCCCGATGGCGCCAATGTTTTTCCGATCAATGTTCAGATCGTCAGCCAGCCAGCTGATGGCCTGACTCTTGGACACCTCCTTATTGAACACCTCGATCCACCGGGATTGGTGGTCCAGGGGAGAGGTGGTTTGAATCATGCTGAACGGTTCAAGTTCATTTGCAAGATCGGCCATAAAATCCAGCGGGCGCGTCGGCGGTACCACAGCCAGCAGCTGAGTGGCCGGTTCAAACACGGTCACTGCGGTGTCCATCTCACGGGCATAGTCCTGGTATATCCGGATCCTTGAAAAAAAATCCGGATTATCACGGCTGTGACATCGATATAAAAAATGGTTGGTCATCGGTATGGGGCGGTGGATCATGTAATCCAGCTCCAGTCGCTCAAATGCATTGGAAATACAGGCCACCTCCTCAGGTTCAAGCCGGTGCTGCCGGATAATCTGTTCACCGGGAAATGTCATTACGCCTGCACCGGTGGAAAAGGCGACATAGTCGATGGGCAGCTCCTGTCTGATCGAATCCCCCAGGGATACCATGGCTTTTTGAAAGGAATACAGGGATCTGCCCGTGGCAATGGCTGTGATACTGCCCATGGATCTGGCCTGTGCAAGGGCAGTCAGGTTTTTCCTTGATATGGTCCGGGTATCGTTAAACAGCGTGCCGTCCAGGTCGGTGACAAACAAATACTGTTTCATGGCTCCTGCGCTAATCCTTTTCATCCGCCGGTATTGTTAAAAATCCCATAAACCTGTTGGGTAAATCAAAATTTTGTGATACCGTTTTTCCGCTAAAGGAACAACCCCTTATCAGGTAGTCACATGAAAAATATGACATCCCATGTGTTGTCTGTCATACTGAAACACCTTAAATCCAGGCCCACCTTTGAATCGGTAGGGGTTCAACAGTACCGTCTTCTGCTGGACAGCGGGGCAAGGGTATTCAAGCCGGATCCGTCCATTGAATTCACCGAGTTTGATGTGGATCACATCCATGCAGCCTGGCTGATCCCGGAAAATCCGGATCCCTCACGGGTCACCCTGTTTATTCATGGGGGCGGATTCATTGCCGGTTCCATCACCTCCCACCGGGACCTTGCCAGCCGCATTGCAGCCGCCTCAGGAACCCGAACCCTGCTCTTTGAGTACCGGCTGGCCCCGGAGTACCCGTTCCCGGCAGGTGCCCAGGATGTCTATCA
The DNA here is from genome assembly GCA_004796375.1 of Desulfobacteraceae bacterium. Classification (GTDB taxonomy): domain Bacteria; phylum Desulfobacterota; class Desulfobacteria; order Desulfobacterales; family Desulfobacteraceae; genus MADRE2. Next base: position 15,498 of record QZLA01000310.1, on the reverse strand, counting down.
CATGCTGATGTGGCTGATGAAAAACCTGCCGGAATCCACCCGGATCAATCTGGTTGGGGATTCTGCAGGCGGAGGGCTGGCACTGGGACTTCTGGCTCGCCTGGACCGGGAAAACTTAGCGATGCCATCCTGTACCGTGTTGATCTCACCATGGATCGACCTGGCGTGTCAGTCCCCCTCCCATACGGACCGGGCAGATGCCGATCCCATGCTCAGCCAGGCCCTGTTGCTGAAAACCGCCCGGATGTATACGGATCTGTCCCTGGATGACCCTGAAGTGTCCCCGTTGCACCACCGGTTCCAATCCCTGTGCCCCATCCTCATTCATGTCGGAAAGAATGAAGTCCTTCTGGATGATTCAAGACAACTGGCACACACCGGCAAGGAGGCCGGAGCAGATATCCGGATTGCCGTCTATGAGGACATGTTCCACGTCTGGCACTATTTTGCAAAATACCTGGAAGCCGGCCGGACCGCCATCGATGAGATCGGAGCATTTATCAAGTCCCATGGATAATCCGGCCCCAAATACGCCGCAATACCCTAAAGGAAGGCATCTGCTGGCCTATGCCGGACTTGTCTTTACGATTCTGTGCTGGTCCGGCAACACCGTTCTTGCACGGTGGGCGGTATTTGATATCAAACCCATGGCACTTTCCTTTTACCGGTGGTTTATTGCCATGGTGATCATCCTCCCCTTTGCAGCTCCCCTGATCAGGAAGGACTGGCCGGTGATCAGGCAAAACTTCCTGTATCTGTTGTTCCTCTCCTTTTTCAGTGTTGCCGTATACAACTCGGTGCTGTATGTCGGGGCCCAGTACACCAGTGCCACCAATATCGGCCTGGTGATCGGCGTTATGCCCGGGATGACGATACTGTTTGCCTGGGTGCTGAACCGTGAACTTCCCCGGTTCAATCAAAGCCTCGGGGTCAGTATCGCCATGGCCGGCATGATGGTGATCATCCTTAAGGGGTCCATCTCCAATCTCATCGCGCTGACATTCAACCCCGGTGACCTGTTGATCCTTGTCTCCATATCCAGCTGGGCGCTGTATTCCGTATTGCTCAAGAAACGGCCCCTGGTGATCCACCCGGTCTCGCTCCTGAGCTGTCTCATTGTTCTGGGGGTGATCTGCATCTTTCCCTTTTATCTGTGGGAACTCAGGGTCACCACCCACTTTGCACTTAACCGGGCGACCCTTCTGATTTTCGGATACCTCGCGATTTTCCCTTCGATCCTGTCTTATATTTTCTGGAATCATGGTGTGAAAGTTGTCGGTCCTGCCAGGTCAGCGGCCTTCATGTACCTGCTGCCCCTGTTTACAGCCATCATGGCATTTGTTTTCCTGGATGAATCGATTCTGCCGTTTCACATCGTTGGCGGGGTGATCATATTTGCCGGGCTGTACCTCACCTCCCGCAAGTAAAATACTATTATACCTTGACTTCATCTGATTTTTCTGGATAAAACCAGATTATTGAATTTAGGAAAACCATCGCAACCACTTTAAGCCGCTTCAGGGATCGAATAATTCACCCGGGCCGTCCGGTGAATCAGAAACCCCGGAAGCCGTTAACCTCTTTTTAGCAATGACCATTTTTTGAATGGTGTTTGGTATAGAACCCGCAATCTAAAAAAGGAGAGATTACATGGCAGATGAAAAACGGCGTGACTTTATCAAAAAGGTTGGTATAGGCGCAGCAGCTGTTGGGGCAGGTCTTGCCACAAGTTCAGTACCAGCAATGGCCAAAAAGGAAAAAACCTACCGCTGGAAAATGGTGACGACCTGGCCGCCGCATTTCCCCATGCTGGGTGAGGGTGCGGACAATTTTGCCAAATGGGTCAAGGAGATGAGCGGCGGACGCCTGGAGATCTCCGTATACGGCGGTGGTGAACTGGTTCCGCCACTGGGCGTGTTTGACGCGGTCAGCCAGGGAACCGTGGAGATGGGGCATGGCGCGGCATACTACTGGGCAGGAAAAAGCCCGGCTACACAGTTCTTCGCAGCCGTTCCCTTTGGTTTTAATGCACAGTCCCTGAATGCCTGGTTATACTCGGGCGGCGGATTGCAGATTTGGGAAGAGGTGTATGCCAAATTCAACCTCAAACCCTTTGTGGCCGGGAATACCGGTGTGCAGATGGGAGGATGGTTCAACAAAGAGATCAATACGGTTGATGATCTCAAGGGCCTGAAGATGAGAATTCCGGGACTTGGTGGTAAAGTCCTGGCCAAAGCCGGCGGTAATGCGGTTCTCGTGGCCGGCGGTGAAATTTACACCAACCTGGATCGCGGCGTTATTGATGCCACGGAATGGGTTGGCCCCTTCCATGATCTGAAACTCGGTTTCTATAAAGCCGCCAAATATTATTACTATCCGGGATGGCATGAATGCGGCACCTGTATTGAAGCCATGGTGAACCTGAATGCCTGGAACTCACTGCCGGACGATCTCAAGGCCATTGTTGAAGCGGCTGCCTACAAGTGCAATATGTGGATGCTTTCCGAGTTTGAAGCCAAAAACAATGCCGCCCTGAACGAACTGATCAACAAGCACAAAGTTGAACTCAGACAGTTCCCGGAACCGGTCCTCAAGAAACTCAAAGAGCTGGCCAAAGAGGTGCTTGAAGAAGTCGCCGACTCCGATCCCATGAGCCGCAAGGCCTATGATTCATTCCTCCAGTTCCAGGAGACCATCTACGATTGGAACAAACTTTCGGAAGAACCGTACCAGAGGATGAAATACCTCTAATACGGATCCCGTAAACCTAAAAGGCCCGGTAAAAGCGATGCGTTTACCGGGCCTTTTTTAATCCGGTTTTTAACAGACTTTACAGCAGTACCGAAGGCAGCCAGGTTACCGCCTGGGGAAAGAGACAGATAATGGCCAGGCCGATCACCTGGATGATGACAAAGGGAATGATCCCCTTGTAGATATCCATGGTATCGATCTCCGGTGGTGTCACCCCCTTCAGGTAGAACAGGGAAAACCCGAAAGGCGGCGTCAGAAATGAGGTCTGAAGGTTCACGGCGATCAGGACCGCCAGCCACAGTGGATCCACTCCCATGGAGATCATAATCGGTGTCAGTACCGGTACATGGATAAAGGTGATCTCGATGAAATCCAGGAAAAATCCGGCAATAAAGATAATCGACATCACGATGAACAGGATCCCCCACTGACCAAAAGGCAGTGAAGTGATCAGCCCGCGGACCAGTGCGTCTCCGTCAAGTCCCCTGAACACCAGACCCAGGGTGGTGGCGCCCACCAGGATGATGAACACCATACAGGTCAGCTTGGTGGTCATGTCCATCACCTCTTTGACGATACCCATGCTGAACCGTTTGTGCATCACGGTGAGCAGGGTGGCCCCGACCGCACCGACCGATGCGGCCTCTGTGGGGGATGCAATCCCGGCAAAAATGGACCCGAGTACGGCAATCATGAGGGTCAAGGGAGGTACCAGGGCCTTGAACACCCGCATGTAAAGCTCTTTTGTGGAGATCTGCGCCAGGATTTCCGGATCAATGGGGGGTGCCCACTCCGGCTTGAGACGCGAGATGAAAAAGATATAGAGCATATAAAGGAACACCAGGACAAACCCGGGAATGACGGCACCGACAAACAGGTCTCCCACCGGTACATTCATGATGTCCCCCAAAAGTACCAGAACAATACTCGGCGGTATAATCTGTCCCAGGGTCCCTGACGCGGCCACGGTTCCCGTGGTCAGGCTTTTGCTGTACCGGCTCTTCAGCATGGTAGGAACGGACAGCAATCCCATGGTCACGACCGTAGCCCCGACAATTCCGGTGGATGCCCCCATCAGGGCACCGACAAACACGACGGAGATGGCCAGTCCGCCCCTGATTTTACCGAACACCAGGGCCATGGTCTCAAGCAGCTCCTCAGCCAGGCCCGACTTTTCAAGCATCACCCCCATATAGATAAACAGGGGCACAGCCAGCAGGGTGAAATTTTTCATGGTTCCCCATATCCGCAGGGGCAGGAGCGAGAAGAAGTCAAGGCCAAATCCGTACAACCCGAAAAACAGCGACACGCCGCCAATGGTAAAGGCGACGGGAAATCCCAGGAGCAACAGGCCGAACACGGCCGTGAACATAATCAGGGGCATATATTCGTGAATCATTTCCATTTTACTGATCATCCTCCATCCGGTATCCGGTTATCACCATCAGTTTCTTGGCTGCCTGTGAAATACCCTGGAGAATCAACAAAGAAAAGCCCAGGGGGATCATCGCCTTGAGGACATATCTTGCTGGAAGCCCGCCCGGATCCGGTGACATCTCCCTGACCGCCCAGGAGTTGAGTATGAAATTTTTTGTGGAATATATCACCACAAGGGCAAAGGGGATCAGAAACACGAGGGTGCCGATCAGGTCCACCCAGGCCTTTGTTCGTTCGCTGAAATTCAGGTACAGGATATCCACCCGGACATGCCCATCCTCTTTCAGTGTATAGGCGGCACCCACGAGGAAAATGATGGCAAACAGGTGCCACTCCATCTCCTGGACCGCTATGGATCCCTGGTTGAACCCGTATCTCATGATCACATCATAAAATACGGTGAGCACCATAACCGTGCACAGCCAGCCCATCAGGCTTCCAACCCGGTCGTTCAGTCCGTCAACAAATCGAACATACTTTTCAAGAAAAGGCATTTCTTTTAACCCCCTGAGTAATCTCCAAAACTTTTACATGGTAAATACGGGCTTTGCAGCTATCCGGTTCACCCCTCATGTTCCAAACCGTGAAACGAATTTCCTATTCATGTTAGAAGTGATTCGTTTTGTCAAGTTTTATTTAATGGGACTATTTGGGTCGGAAACCCGGGCCGCCATATCAATGATAAAGTGAAGGCGGTTCTGGACATTGACCTCTGAAGTGCCGGAATCAAAATCGATATACAGGATATTCATCCGGGGATACAAAGATTTGATCCTTGATTCAACCCCCTTTGATATCACGTGGTTGGCAATGCATCCAAAAGGCTGCACACTGATGACATGGTGAATGCCTTCCTGGGCCAGACATGCGATCTCACCGGGTATCAGCCACCCCTCACCGAACTGATTGACCAGGGACAGAATCTTTGACGCGTTCCGGGAAACCAGGCGGATATTGTGGAATGGAGTGTAAAACCTGAATCGGCGCATGCGTTCGTGGATTATGTGATGCCATTGGTTCACCCATGCTTCGATCCCCACCCCCAGCAGATCCTTGACCCGGCGATGCCTGAGGTGGGCCCGGGTATTTTCCCTGAAATTGACCAGATCCTGGAGGAAGTAATCCAGAAGCGGCGGAATGACCGGCTCTACCCCGTGATCGATCAACCAGTCCGCCAGGTGTTGATTCCCGAAATAGTTATACTTTACGTAAATCTCCCCGACAATGCCGATCCGGGGAGCAGAAACTTCCCGGACATCGACCCGGTTGAATGAATCGACGGCCTCCTCGAGAAGAGAGATCAACCCTGCGTAATCCCTTCGGGCAATACAGGGACCTGCTGCCTTCATGTACCGGTTTCTCAACCCCTTGGCTGTCCCCGGGTCAACCTCCCGGACTGCCGTGGGATAATACATCTTGGCGATGCAGTCCCCAAAGATCAGGGTCATGAATATCAGCTTGATCTGGCAAAGCCAGTTGATTCGGAACCCGGGCTGATGGGTCAGGCCGGTGATGTTGGTTACCGATATCAGGGGAATCTGTTCAAACCCTGCGTCAATCATGGCTTTTCTGATCAACGCGATGTAATTGGATGCCCGGCACTGCCCGCCGGTCTGGGTAATGCCTACGGCAATGCGATCCGGATCATATTGGCCTGAAGACAGTGCTTTGACAACATCCCCGATCACCAGGATCCCGGGGTAGCAGATGTCGTGGCTGGCATATTTCAGGCCGAGCTCCACGGATTGCCTGTCAGGCCGGGGCAGAATCCGGAAACGGTACCCTATGGCCCCAAGCATCGGTGGCAAATATCCGGAATAATCCTCTGAAAAAAACGGGGCAAGGATCACCCGCTTTCGGTCCTTCACCCTGAAGACCGGTGTGTTTTTGCGGCACGTCACATTCCCAGGCCGGTTTTCGAGTGTCCGTGACGCGCGGCGTTTCAAGGATTGGATCAAAGACCTGAGGCGGAGTTTTACCGATCCCGTACTGGAAATATCATCAATTTTGATCAGCGTATGGGGCTTGCCCCCGGCTGCAAGGATCTGACGGGCTTCATCGATCACCACCGCATCCGGCCCGCACCCAAAGGAATTCAACTGCACCAGCTGCACCCGGTCACCCTGACCGGCAACCCACCTGGCAGCATGGTAAATCCGGTTGGGGTAAGCCCACTGGGTGATCACCCGGGTATCCTCAAGCGGATCGGTCCCGGGGTCGGGCACAGCATCCTCAGTGATGGTATCCACTCCGAACCTGGAAATCATCTGCGGGATCTTATGGTTGATCAGCGGGTCGACATGATAGGGCCGCCCGCCCAGCACAAAGAGCAATCGATTGTCACGTGCCGCACTGTTGATCACGGCCTCCCCTTTTGCTTTGATCTCTTTTCTGAACCGGTCCTGGGCAGCCAGACCCTGGTGTACGGCGGATCGGATGGTTTTCTTCGGGATCCCCAGGGTCCGAAGATATGACACACAGGCCTTTACCAGCAGATCTTGGTCATGAAAGGATATCACAGGCCGGTCCAGGGGAATATTAAACCGCTCCGCCGGCTGGATACTGCTGGAGATCACCTCGGCATAGGCGGTTACGATGGGGCAGTTGTAGCTGTTTTGAGCCTGCTCAAACGTTTTGCTCTCATATACGACCATGGGTATGAAGATACGGTCCGGTGTCGAGTGCCCGGTCCGATACCCTGTCCGGAGTTTGCGGCCCGCGGTCAGGTCCATCACATGGCCATGGACAAGTTTAGCGGGAAAACAGATATTATCGGACATAATGCTGCCCATACCCTGATCACTGAGCCCCATGGTCGATGGCGGGGACAGACGGATATTGATGCGGCAGCCGGTAAACAGTGCATGCCAGAACGGGTAATTTTCATAAATGCCCAGGCAGCGGGGAATGCCTATGGTCAACACCGGATCGTTATGAGGGGCCGGTTCCCGGTCGAACAGAAGGGTACTCTTGAATCCTGGAAAATCAAACCCGTTGATAGACGACTCCCCGTTCGGCCCGGCAGCCCTGGATGAAAAGATATTCTCACATTTATTTCCTGAAAAAAACACCCGCTGATTGGGAAATTCAAACCGCGTGACCCGGCAGGCATGATCACATCTCTTGCAGCGGACCTGGGTTGTGGCATAGTTTTCCACCGCATCCAGGGCCGTCCGTATCACCTGATGATTGAAGGAGCTGCCTTCAGACCGGCTGCCGGATAAAAACCTGCCCGCTTGTCCCCCCTCCTCCAGGTATGTACGTCCGGCGATCAGGGCAGCACCCAGTGCACCCATCATCTCCGGCATATCCGGGCATACGACCGGACAACCCAGTACCATCTCCATGGCCCTGACAATGGAGGGATTTTTAAAGGCCCCGCCCTGAAGCACGACCCGGTTGCCCAGGACGGAGGTATCATGGAGTTTGAGTACTTTATACAGACAATTCTTAACCACGGAATAGGACAGCCCGGCACTGATGTCCTCTACCCGGGAATTGTCCTTGAGAGACTGCTTGACCCTGGAGTTCATGAACACGGTACAACGTGTCCCCAGGTCACTTGGCCTTTGGGCATCCAGGGCCATTTCTGCAAATGTCTCCACCCCATACCCCAGGGAACGGGCAAAGGTTTCAATAAATGAGCCGCACCCGGAAGAACAGGCTTCATTGAGTTCAATCCGGTTGAGCACCCCGTCCCGGACAAAAATCGCTTTCATATCCTGTCCGCCGATATCCAGAATAAAGGATACATCCGGCAGGATATCCTGTGCTGCCTCATAGTGAGCAATGGTTTCCACCACCCAGCCATCCATATTGAATGCGGCATGGATCAATTCCTCTCCATAGCCGGTCACCACCGCCTGGACCACCCGTATAGATTTTCCCAGGACCCGGACCTGGTTATAAAATGCCCGGATACCCCGAACCGCTGCCTGGACCGGATTTCCGTCATTGTTACTGTACCAGGAGAACAATACCGCCTTGTCCTCCCCGGTCACCACAATTTTGGTGGTTGTCGAGCCGGAATCGATGCCCAGAAAACAGTTGTCATGTGCATACCGGGCCAGCTCTTCTTTTCGGATCCTGACGGTATCCCGCCTGTTTATCCATGACCGGCGTGCCTCAGGGTTCCGGAATAACGGGGCCAGGTGTTTTTGCCCATGATCATCACACCCATCCCGGGTGAGTAAATTGAGTATCGTCCGGACAGAACGGGCCGGGACTTTGAATTTGGTCGATATGGCCGCCCCAATGGCCGGCAGAAATTCGGGATGAGGCGGGAGGACTCGATCCTGATCTCCCAGATTCAGGGCATCCAGGAATAACCGGGCCAACTGGGGCAGAAAGGTGAACACACCGCCGCAAAGCAGGACCTTGGCACGGATATCTGCACCGCGTGCCAGGGTATTGAGACACTGGACCGCAACAGCATGAAAAACAGAAGCCGCAATATCCGGCAAAGAGACATTGCGGCTGAGAAGGTTTTGTACATCGGTTTTGGCAAACACCCCGCACCGGGAAGCAATGGGGTAAATCCGGGTGTGCTTCTCTGCAAGGGTGTCGAGGTGGGAGGGCGCTATCTTTAGCAGCACCGCGAGTTGATCGATAAATGATCCGGTCCCCCCTGCACAGCTCCCGTTCATCCGGATATCCGGAGGGCGTCCCGGGGTAAAGAAGACCATTTTGGAATCTTCTCCCCCGATATCGACAACGGTTCTCACCTCGGGCCAGGATGCCATCACTGCATCATGGCAGCAGATCACCTCCTGGGCAAAGGGCAGCTTCAATCTCTGAGCCAACCCCATCCCGGCTGAACCGGTCAGGGTGAGTTTCAGTGAAGGGTTGTCATACCGATCCGAGACACGGGTCAGAAAACCATGGACCGTCTCGATAATTCGTGCATGATGCCGGGCATATTCAGAAAAAACAAGTTCATTTTGCTCATCAGTCAGTACAAGTTTTGCTGTTGTCGAACCAATATCCAGACCGGCATGATATGTGTCCTCTTTTCTCACCAGGCAAAACTCCTGATATGAATGCCCTGGTCAGGGTCTCCCGGGCATTATTTTTTCTGTTTCTTAAGCGCCTCCATGAAAACAGCCTCCATGGTTCCCATGGGTTTATCCGACTTACCGGAATAGGATTGCCAGTTATCATTCGTGTCATCGCCGACCGTGGCCAGTGAAATCCGGCGTTTTTCCTCATCAACAGACGAAATCACGACATCGGTGAGGTCTCCGGGCTTCAGCCGCTCGTATTCGGACGCATTGGCGGATGCATTCATGACCGAAGCGGGAAGCAGGGCCGTAATTCCGGGTTCCAGGTTGATCAGCAGCCCGAAATTTTCCTTCTTTTCCAGGGTGCCTTTAACGGTACTGCCCACGGTATACCGGACTGATACCCCCACCCACGGGTCACCCAGGGCGTCTTTGATACTCAGGGAAATTCTCTTTTTATCCGGGTCCACTGATTTAACCACCACCTGAACAACATCACCGGCCTTGACCACTTCGTCAGCCTTCACAATTCGTTTGGTATGGCTCATCTCACTGAGGTGGACCAGGCCCTCAAGCCCGTGGGCCACTTCAACAAAAGCACCGAACGGCGCCAGCCGGACCACTTTTCCGGAAAGCTGCTCCCCGGCTTTGACGTGATTTTCAAGATCATCCCAGGGATCACCCGACATCTGCTTGATAGACAATGATATTTTAGGGGCTTTTCCGGCACCCTGGTCTTCAATTCTCAACACCTTGGCTTTAACCGATTCACCCGGGCTGACTGCATCTTCCGGTTTCTCCACCCGGGACCAGCTCAACTCCGAGATATGGGCCATGCCCTCGACACCCGGTGCCAGTTCAATAAAGGCCCCAAAAGACATGAGTTTGCTGACACTTCCCTGAACAATGCTTCCGGCGGAGATGGTTTCCAGGAATGCCTTTCTTTCCTGCTCGATCTGCTCATTCAGCAGCTCCCGCCGGGACACCACGATGTTTCTCCCGCCCTCTTCATAGCGGGTAATCCGGAAATGATGGGTATCATTCAGGTAGACTTCCTGATCCTCCACATATTTCACATCCATCTGGCTTACCGGGCAAAAGGCGCGCTTTCCCATGATATCCACGCTGAAACCGCCTTTGATGATCCCGGTCACTTTCCCTTCCACCGGGGTCCTTGAACGGAATGCTTCCTCGATCATTGATGCCTGTCCCGCACCGGAGAGTGCTTTGGAAAGAATAACTTCACTTTCATTGACAGATACCACGTAAAGCTTTACCCGGTCCCCCACCTGGTAATGAAACCCGCCCTCTTCATCCAGAAGTTCGGTTCTCTCCACCACGCCATCGCTTTTGGTTCCGGTATCCACATATACACTGGCGGTGCCGATGGATATAATCTGTCCTTCAATGGGATCACCGACCTTGAGATCCTGTGCTTTCCCGGCATCATACTCCGAGAGCATGCTGGCAAAATCGACCTCTTCGTTGTCAATGTTCTCATCATGTTTCTCTTGGTCCGACATCAAAACTCTCCTTGGTGCAGGTTAATAAAAAAGTACTTTATGATATGAAAATGATTTAAAGTCAAATTAATCCTGATACCGCCGGGCTCTATTCTGAAACGAATTTAAATCACCCTCCAGAATATCCAGAATACGATCCTTGTGCTGGATATCATCCATGGCAAATCCGGAAAATACCTTTGACCGCTGTCTGCCTGATCCCCGGGCCGATGGACGCTCAAGGAGAATATAGTTATCCGGGTCCGTATTGACTGCAAGCAGGGCATTGCCGGTAAACAGGAGGATCTGCTGGTTTTCCTTGTACAGTTTGATCACGGGTACCAGGTAGTTCATGATATCTGCATTGTCAAACTGGGATTCGGGCGCATCAATGATGGCGGGCCCGAAATCCTTATGAATAATGATCATGCATAGGAGCAGGGCCCTTTTGAGGCTGTCATTGAGCTTGAAAAAATCGACCTGGCGCTCCTTTTTTCTCCCCCAGTTTACATCGGCTGTAATCTCATATGCCCCGTTATGCTCCTTTGCCCGAAGCAGGGGACTGGCATCTTTTTTCAGGAATCGTGGTATGGCAAACAGCCGGTTAAAGTCGTCAACCTGATCCGGAGCAGGATCGTTGAACACCGATTTTAAAAACAGATCCAGGTTCCTTTTGGAACTGATAATCCGGTCGATCTCTTCGGCCTGATAGAATTTCGGAATTAAAGATCCGGCATCCGGCTCACCGGTTTCCACCTCTATGACCGGGTCTGATGCCTGGGCCGGATCGATTTTAAAAAGACGGGGGGGGTCTGATGATGCATCCCGATAGAATGCAAACAGCCGGGAGTGCTGCGCGTCCTTTTGTTCAACATAGAGCATGACCCGGCCCTGGACCATGGGGATATCCCTATGGGTGGCAGCCTGTATGGTTTCAAACAGCTGTTTCGTGCCGGTTCCCTGCTTGCCCATACAACAGTTGAGTCCCCGGTTGAAGCGGATCCGGTTCTTTCCGAATTCAGGAAGGTCAATGGCCAGGCCATGAAGGAACAACCCGCTGCCCGGCAGGGAAAACTTGTCTGAAATCCTGACCCTGGACGAGGGCATCATCAACGCGTCACCCAATCCTGAGAAGGAAGGGGTCGTCATCTTTACCCATGTAAACCGCTTGGCAATGGCGTCAATGTCGTGGGCATCTGAACCCTGCAGGAAGGCAAGCCCGGGAAGTTTCTTTTTGACCCGCAAGGTATCCATCCATTGCTTAAGGGGCACTTTGAGCCGGGAATCCTGCTGCTCAAAGCGGCGGGGCTTGACAATCTCCACAGCATGAAGGGCCGGGTGCTCGAGTACATTTTTCATACTCCGGCTGTTGATTTTGTACAGGTTCAACATGGCCTGATCCGGGGCGTCAATGTGGGCGGGTATGGGAATACCACCTTTGGCTGTTATCATCTCTATGGCATTGTATACACTGGATTTGCCCGCTTTTGGATTCTTTCCCCATTCCTCCATATCAAATCCCAGATCATGAAGCAGGTCACAAATGATAAAATGAATTTTGCGGCGGGGATGCTGGGCGGGAAACACTGCTATGATATGGATACCGGTGGTACTGATCTCCACGCCGGGGAGGATGGTTATCATCGTTTTTCCTGCCTGATGATTGACCTTCTGCGCTTCATCATCCAGCAGTTCATACCAGGTCGGTGCACAAAGATCCATGAATGCCCCTTTGGATTCAGGATCAGACCACAGCGTGCCCAGGGAATTGTGATCCGTAACAGCCACCATGGACAGTTGTTTTTCCATGAATCTTTTGACGACTTGCCGGGCGACCTGCCGGGCATCCTCTACAATCCCCTCCTGGATCTGAATGACCTCTGCCCGATGCACGGGATCGGTTTGATCTGCATCATCATTGGGAAACCTGACTTTGTAAGGATTGAACCCATACCGGTTTGCGCCCCGGGCGTCCTCAGATGCCGGGGTATGGAAATGGAGATCAACCCTGAAAAATTTTGCTCCGTAAGGCAGATCACCGATCATTTTGAATTGATCAAAGATCTGGTTTTTGACGCTCATAGATCCTCACTTTGAGCGGGAGCAATGAACGAAAGATGAGAATGATCCCGCATAGTATGAACGGTATGCTCAACACCTGACCGGTATTGAGTATTGAATCGATTGCATAGGCTGCCTGCCCCTCTTTCATGAATTCAATCAGGAGTCTGGCCGTGAATACCAAAAAGAGAAACAGACCGAACAAACCGCCCTTTCTATACCATCCCCTGAAAGAAATATACACCCCGGTTAAAATCAGGGCGATACACAGGTAGGCCATGGATTCATATAACTGGGCCGGGTGGCGGGGAACATCATCGAACCGTTTGAACACAACAGCCCACGGGGCATTAGATGCCTTGCCCAGTATTTCAGAATTGAAAAAATTTCCCAACCGGATAAAGCAACCGCCCAGCGCGGTGGGAATAGAAAGCTGGTCCAGAATCTCTAAATAGGGTCTCTTGTATTTTTTATGATAAAACCATAGGCTGATAAAAATGCCGATCCCGCCGCCATGACTGGCCAGGCCACCCTGCCAGACCGCAATAATCTCCATGGGATGGGAGAGGTAGTATCCGGGGTTGTAAAAAAAACAATGGCCCAGGCGCGCGCCGATGATCGTGCCCACAATCATATGTATAAAAAGGGGGTCCAGATTTTCAACCGGCAGCCCTTCCTTAATATAGGTCCGGCGCATGATCCAGAATCCGGTCAGGAATGCCAGGGCAAACATGAGACCATACCATCGGATCTGGATAAAGGAAAAGGAGAGCAGCACCGGATCGGCGTTCCAGATAAAAGAGTTCATAGGTTTGACTTCCATAAGATTTGACAACCAGCGAACCGTTACTAGAGTATCTTTATATGCCGTTTGATTGTCAAGATATTTTTCCATTGGGATAATTGGATATGAATACAGAGACTGCCGGCCAGACACCACCGCCTATCAATGAAAAACCCAGAAAGCCCTATAGATTGTTCGGCATTCTGACCCTGATTATTGCCGCATGTGTATTTGGGTTTGTGCTGATCATCTATGCATCCATGATCCGGGGTGCGGTCAACGAATCCGACTATGTGAGAATCATAGAGGGGGGTGTGCCCACCCAGATCCGGGCGGTTGCCTTTGAAATGGAACGCTGGGCAACGGTGATCTCCGAAGATCCCAAAGTCAGGCACCTGGTCAATAGAGCGACCGAAGTGATGGCATCCAGCGAAGCGGAACCCCATGGTCAATCCGTGGATCAGATCAGAAAAAAGCTGCTGCACCGCATTTCCATGCGGTGGGGAAGGTTATCCCAGGGCCCGAGACCAAAAGACGTGCAGATCCTTATAGGAGAAGAGTTCATATCCTTCCTGCAGGTCAACCAGCCCTCCCTGTTCGGGTACTCCAGAAAACGGGAGGACACCCTGCTGTTCGAATCCTATGAGACCCGGATGCCGGCCAGCGGCTTTGAAACCTGAGGGGCCTACTCCGGAATCCGGGGCGTGTCCCCGATCAAAACCACAGATCCTGACACCGGAAAAGAGACCATTATCGGCATGGTAGAGGTCGGAAGAGACCTGAATGATGTGGCACAGCATCTCAAAGAACTCTTTTCCAGCGATGATGCCCCAATGGAAATCGCAGTTCTTTTGAAAAAAGATTACCTGGACCGGACGGCCTGGCCAATGGCCACACAGAACCAGACCATCTCCGTGGGTGATGAGAAAAGCTTTGCCGTGTATTCGTATACGGATAGGCTGCCGGGCGAGGTGACTAAAAAGCGTCACTTTAATAAAATCCTTGAAAATGCACCGGACGGATTCATCTTCAAGGTCAACCACCGGCCTTTCCTCGTGGGTGCCGCCCCCATCCCAACCCGCTCCGGAATCAACCACCCCATTCAATCCGGCCTGGGGTGGTGTACCCCAAAAGGGGAAAACAACGCGCTCCTGGTCGCCTGGCACCCCTTACCCAAACGGACCATGATCGAGCTGCTCCTGGGTAAACTATGGGTCAGCAGCCTGTATGGTCTGGCTGTTTTCATTTTCCTGATGATTGTCCTTGTTGTGGCCTGGCAGTATGCCAGCGGGAAACTCAAACGGGTGATCCACGAAAGAACCGAACAGCTCCGGTCTGCCAATCAGGAGCTGGTCACAGCCAGGGACAGGGCGGAAACCGCCAGCCGAGCCAAAAGCATGTTCCTGGCCAATATGAGTCACGAAATCCGGACACCCATGAATGCCATCATCGGCATGGGAGATCTGCTTCACGACATGCCCCTGTCCAGGAAGGCCACCGAATACGTGAACGTGATCCGGAAATCCTCAAGATCGCTTCTCTATCTGATCAACGATATCCTGGATCTGTCAAAAATCGAAGCCAACCAACTCTCTGTCGAGGTGATCACCTTCAGGGTCCGGGACATGGTTGAGGAGGTGATCGACCAGTTCCGTGACAAGGTGGTTGAAAAAGAGATCGAACTCATCCTGGATATGGATCCGGGCTTACCGGATACCTTGAAAGGCGACCCCTTGAGGATCAGGCAGGTACTGGTCAACCTGGTCAGCAATGCATTCAAATTTACAGAACAGGGAGAGATTACCATCACCATCCAACCCACGCGTATGGATACCGACCCCCTGGAGTTGATGTTCAGGGTCAGGGATACCGGCATCGGCATCAGTCCCGAAAAGCGGTCATCCCTGTTTGAGGCCTTTACTCAGGAGGACAGCTCCACCACTCGTAAATACGGGGGAACCGG
>QZLA01000268.1 GCA_004796375.1 Desulfobacteraceae bacterium | reverse complement strand
GTTGACATGGGGCTTTGAGGCAAGCGTCCTGGAAACCACCCGGCCTGTTTCATAGTCCACCAGGTGGGTCAGGGTTAATGCACTTGAAAAGTCGATGTTTTTTATCAGTTCGTCTTTTTTAGTCATTGTTTGTTCTCCTTGTTCATATGATTTTTAGCCATTATATCTTACGGGCAGAATAAAGAATTGATCCGGATCAATTCCTGTGAGAAAAAGATAGGGGAGCCTTTTTATACGATAATACATGAATAGAGATTTTGAATATGACCACGGTACAGCTTATCGATTTTGAAAATTATTCTGCAAGCGTTCCTGCAGCCATGGATGCCGTCGGGGCACCAGACCTGTTCAAAGAGGATCGACCGATTCTCCTGAAACCCAACCTGGTCAATGCCAGTGAATTCCCGGTCACCACTCATGTGTTGTTCTGCCGGGCCGTTATTGAATATATCCGGCAGAAAACAGATACCCGGATCAGTATTGCCGAAGGGTGCGGGGATTCCGACCTGGATACGGATGAGGTGTTCAGGATATTGGGATACGGGGATCTGGCAGATGAGGTTCAGGTTGATCTCATTGATCTGAATTATGCCCCGGTCACAGAGGTGGAGTGCCCGGACAATGAGATATACCCGGTGATGCACCTTCCAAAAATTGCCTTTGAATCGATGATCATATCCCTGCCGGTGTTAAAGGCCCATTCTCTGGCTGAGATGACCGGGACCCTGAAAAACATGATGGGGTTTGCCCCGCCCCAGTATTACTCCGGGGGCGGGTTCTGGAAAAAGGCGGTGTTTCACCAGCGCATGCAGCAGTCCATCATCGAGTTGAACCGGTGCCTGGTTCCGGACCTGACCCTGATGGATGCCAGCCTGGGATTAAAGGATTTTCACCTGGGCGGTGCCACCTGCAATCCACCAGTGAACAAACTGATCGCAGGGACCGATCCCTGGGCCGTGGACCAGGCGGCCGCACGCCTTTTGGGGCAGGATCCAGAAAATATCCGTCACATCCACAAACAATAATCTGTTGGAGGAATCCTGGTGTGATTAAGCAGGATTTTTAAGGTGGACATCCCGTTGGGGAAATGGAATGACCACGTTGTGTTCTTTAAACAGGCGATCGATTTCAAATCGTAGATTGCTTTCTGCCGGAATAAAGTCGTCAATACTGGACCAGAATCTCAAACGGAAATCGAGAGAACTGTCCCCGAAGTTGATGAAATGTACCCGGGGCGGTTTGGGATAAGAATACACCTCTGAGACCGATTCGCAGGCTTCCAGCAGAAGGTCTTCGACCAGTTTGGTATCGGAACCGTACGCAACCCCAATGAACAGATCTCTCCGTATAAACTGATCCTTATGGCTCCAGTTGGTTACTTTGGCACTGATGAATTCGGAATTGGGTAGAATCAAGCTGGAGTTATCATAGGTTTGAACCAGTGTGGAGCGAACATTTATTTTTTTCACCTCTCCCCACACCCCTCCAATTTCTACAATGTCTCCCACCTGGATCGGGCGTTCAAACAAAAGAATCAGCCCACTGATAAAGTTGTTGAAGATATTCTGCAGACCAAAACCCAGCCCGATTCCCAGAGCGCCTAAGGCAACTGTCAAAGATGTTGTATCCAGCCCGAATACTGACAGGCTGAATAAAATCCCCACAGACCAGATCAGGTAAATACATATGGTAATGACTGAATCTTTCGCTCCTGCAGACATGCCACTGCTGCTTAGAATGTATCTGGTGAGCATTTTCTTTGCGGTTATCGTAATCATATAAGTGACCAATAGGGCGATCAAGGCATAGATAAATCCGGATAAGCTCAGGACAATTTTCCCCAACACCACTTCTTGATTAAATGCGACCCAGATTTGAGAGAAAAAATGATCGCTGGCTCCCCACGATATTGCAATACCGGTAATGCACGCCATCAGGATAATAATGTAGATACTGTTGTACAATATCCAGTAAAAGGGATAACTGATACCTTTAATGGTCGTGTCTGATGATTCAGATTGTTCCTTGGCATGTTGATTGAGTGCTATTATTGAATTCAGGATAATCAAGCCGCAAACAATCACTACAATGGTAGACCCCCATGCCACAAACCACCAGGATGAAAAGTAACCATACCCTGCAATATCGGCAAACAGACCGGTAAGAACC
>QZLA01000328.1 GCA_004796375.1 Desulfobacteraceae bacterium | reverse complement strand
TGGCGCCCGACAATCATGGCCAACTGTTTCCGGGCAGCCGGAAGGCCATCGGTTTTCATCGCTTTTGCAACGGCCATGGCCGCCTCTTCCAGCGAGCGTGCAGACAGGCAGAAAAAAAGCAGCAGCACCTCGCACCCTGTCGCCACCAGCGGATGTATCCAGCGGCAAAGCTCAATCAAACCCCAGGATACCAGAAAGGTAGAAAGGATCAGTGTCAAGGCGAAACAGGTTCCCGCCAGCCGTTCATTTCGGATCTGTTTGCGCCATTGCTTTTCCGAAAACCCAATCGCCCTTCCCATATAGACAATGGGATGTGGAAGCCAAGACGGGTCCCCGAACGCAACATCCAGCGCAAAGGCCAGGAAGATCACCTCAACTCCCATGGCGTCAAGCATGGTTCAGCACCTCCTGGACCACCTGGATGAGGCGCTGGTTCCGCTCACGGGTTTTCAGTGAAAAGCGGACAAATTGATGATCCAGCCCGTCAAAATTTTCACAGTCCCGGATCAGGATCTTATGATTGCCCACCCGTTCACAGAATGATGAAGACCCCATGTCCGTTTCCAGTTTGGCCAGAATAAAGCTGGCGCACGACTCATAAAGCGTTATCCGGTCATCATTGTGAAATGCCTGCCCAAAAAGCTCCCGCTCCTCTGCCACATAGGCTCTTGTAGTGCTGTAAAACGGCTCAATAAAATCGGGGTTCTCAAACACCTCCCGGATCACTGTCTGGGCCAGGGAGTTGACTGACCAGGGCTGAAAATATGCCATGACTTTCTGGATAATCTGTTCATGCCCCACAAGAAAGCCCGTCCGGAGCCCGGGGATGGTAAATATTTTGGACATGGAGGAGAGAACCACCAGGTTGTCAAACCGGGTCTCCTTTAAAAGACTCACCGTGTCGGCATGGTCCACAAACGGCAGGTAGGACTCGTCCACCAGGAATACGGTATCCGGATGGGCTGCTATCAACCCCGTCAGCGCCGCTTTGTCGACCAGGCGACCCGTAGGATTGTTGGGGTTGCATATGAATACCATATCCTTTCCTTTGACCCTGCCGGATACCTGTGTCAGATCAAACTCAAAATGGTCGTTGGCCAAAGCGGTAAAATGCTCAACCTCGCAACCGTACATCCCGCACCCATCCCTGTAATCAGAGTAAGTGGGTCCCAGGATCAATGCGTTTCTGGCCCCCAAAGCCAGGGGCAGGGTAAAGATGAAAAAGGTGGTGCCGTTGCCCGGCGCCACCCGCGAGGGGTCAATATCATGATAGCTGCAGAAAGCCCTGGTCATCCGGGAAGCATCCGGGTCCGGCAGCGCACGGATATCAGCCAGATGGCTGCCAAGAATCTCATTGATACGGTCCGGCGGTCCCAGGGGGTTGATATTGGAACTCATATCCACAATATCGGCAATCCTGCAGTCCAGGCGCCCTGCCAGTGCTGCAAGATTGCCGCCATGTCCAGTAATCATCGGGTTACATCCTTATCTAAATCATTTGAATTCCAGCAGTTAAAAACAGAACTGCCTCTGTTGCTTCGGTCATGGCACCAAGCATATCACCGGTGATGACACCGAGCTTGCTGCGATAAAACCAGAGGGTCAGGGCGGTAAATAAGAGAAAAGTCAACAGGACAAGCCAGCCGTTGGCTGTAAACACCAGTAGCCCTGCCACGGGGATCAGGCTATAGCCAAAGGCACGCAAGGGAAGTTTTTCAGAAAACAGATCATGCCCGGTACCCTGCGGCCTGCCATAGGGAAGAAACCGGATCCCGAACAGCATGGCACCCCTGGAAAGGCCTGGGATAAATACCATATAGAGCAGTACCTCGCTATACGGGACACTGGTTTTCACCGCGTAGATCCCGGCTGTTTTCAGGGCCAGCACCATGAATACTGCGACCAGGCCCATCATGCCCGATCGGCTGTCTTTCATGATTTCAAGGGCCCTCTCCTTTGAGCGGTGACTGAAAATACCATCTGCCGTATCACCCAGGCCATCCAGATGAAAGGCTCCGGTGACCACCACGAGGTATAAGACGCCGAATACGGCGGACACACTGTCCGGCCACAGGAAGGACGCCACGGCATCCACCAGGGCCAGGCCCAGCCCGACAATGATGCCCACCAGGGGAAAAAACCGGATCATGCCCATGGGATTAAACCCATGACCGGTTCCGGCCGGTAAAATCGTGATAAATTGAACCGCGCTCTGCAGGTCCTGGAAAAATTTAAGTGACTTCATGATCCTTTTTTATCTGATAAAACTTACCCCGGTCCTGAACGACGCTCTCAATGCGATCCGCGGATCGAAGTCCGGCAAGGCACGTTTCGATCCGTTCAACCGTTTCTCCCAGGACAGATGCCAGATCTGCCGCCGTACAGGGCCGCCGGAGAATGGTTTCGAGGATGGCCGTTTCCATATCCTTGCGGAACGCCTTGTCATTGGGTTGATCTTTTACCGAGGCGATGATTTGGGTGTCATATCCTTTGAAGTAGGTTTTCGCTTTTTCAAGATCATCGGGCATGGCCGGTCTTAGACTTTTAATGATTCCCGGCCGGTCCAGTGTATTGAGCTGGATGCGTGACGGATTGATCTGCCGCACCACCTTGCCGAGCCGGACAAAATCTTCTGAGGTGTCGTTATATCCGGGAAGGATGAATATCTCCAGGCATAGATCATGGGGATAAGCGGCTGAAAACGACGCGAGACCGCCGATGTAAGTGTCCATATCGATACCGTCACAGGGACGGTTGATCCGAGTAAAACTTTTGGCCAGGGCCGCATCCAGGGAAGGTACCACCAGGTCGGCCGTCATCAGGTCCTGCTGCACCTGCTCATCCCCCAGCAGGGATCCGTTGGTCAGGACAGCCACACGGATATCGGGCCGATTGGATTTAATGTAGCGGATCACCCGTCCGATGTCACTGTTCAGGGTTGGCTCGCCCGAACCGGAAAAGGTCATAAAGTCCGGGTCCGGGTGATGCGCCCAGAAATGATCGATCTCCTCTTTTACTTCGTTAAACGGGACGTATGCGTCCCTTTCACGGGTCAATAGAGTGGTCTTCCCGGATTCACAGTAGACACAATCAAACGTACAGGTTTTATAAGGGACCAGGTCCACGCCCAGGGACATGCCCAGGCGCCGTGAAGGAACCGGCCCGAACAGATATTTATACATGGGATTTCCCGACTGCAACAGGTTTACCATTAACCGGTATTGTCACCCCCGGCAGGTTTATGCCAAAGGAACGGATCCAGGCTTAATCTGCATGGGTATACCGGCTACTGTATATACCACTCTATCCACAGCATTGGCAATGATCTGGTTGACTTTTCCGGCATTGTCTCTGAAGGCTCTTGCCAGTGCGTTCTCAGGTACAATACCGCTCCCCACCTCATTGGTAACCAGTACCACCGGAAAGGGCAGATCCTGGAGTGTACTGCCCAAATCATGGGCCTCCTGGAACATATCATCCGCACCCATGCGCTGGGCCATAAGGTTGGAAATCCACAGGGTGATGCAGTCCACCAGGACCACCCCGGTACGTTCGGGCAGGCCCAGCAGCACCTGGTTGATATTTACGGGTTCCTCAATGGTTTGCCAGTCACTACCCCGCTCTTTCTGATGGGAGGTCACCCGCTGGTTCATCTCATCATCCAGAGGGACCGATGTGGCTAAAAAATATTTGGTACCTTTAGCAATATGGTTGCAGTACTCCAGTGCATAACTGCTCTTTCCGCTCCTGCATCCGCCGATTACCAGCATGGATCCTGTATTGTGTTCCAATGTCATTGGGTGCATTTCCTCATGTGCATCGATGGGCCTAACCTAGATTTATTCCTGATGTTATCGTATTCTAGCATGGATATGCAAATTAAATCTGGTTTGTTCACCGGGTAGAAAAAAAAATGGTAACTGACTGATATTTATACTTTACATCAAGTTTTTATTCATGTACTTACCTAAACAGTAAAAGGTATCTATCGGATGTCCTCAAGGAGGCTGCAATGATCAACCGCAACACCGTCAGAGTCCTTTCCCTCAAGCCCGTTACCCGGGCAAAATGCCATGATTTCTATGTCAAGATCAACTCGGAATGTGAAAATGCACAAGCCATCGAAGAATCGGTTTCCTGGTGGCAGGAGGACAAGGAAAAACTAAATACCTTGTGGTGGGTGTTGAATTATTACTCTGACAGGCTTGATCCCGATCGTTACTTGAGAGCCGTTATTGAACAGCGGCTGGATGCACTGGCCATGAAGGATGCCGAACTCTTTACCGCCTGAGACGTCGGGACTGTTTCATGCCGATCCGGCAGGTCGTGCATCCCAACCCTTTTATCGATCCGCATTCCAGATATCCACAATTTTGGTATTTCCGGCGTACTCCTTGGTTTTATATTGAGTGATACCGGATAGCTTCCGTGTAATATTTTCAATTCTTCCGGCCTGATATTTTATGGAATGAAGCCGCCGGTCATCCGGAAGATGATCCTCCTCCTTCATCATCAGCAGCTCCGAATACCCCAGGATCGCCTGCAGCGGCTGATTCAGCTCATGACATACCGCCCCGGCCATCTCCAGGACACCCTGAAGCCGCTCCTTTTCATACTTTTCCTTTTCGACCGTTTTCCGCTGGGACACGTCCGTATAGATGGCAATCACCCGGGACAGCGGATCGGTCATATCAGCACAGCTGATCCTCACGTGTGCCGGGAACACGCGTTTATCCTGCCTGATCAGGTCCATCTCAAAGTCGGCCTTTCCACTCCTGGCCAGATGTGTGGACACCCTCTTTCGAACGGCACCGTAATCCAGGCTGCTGGCAAAGATCACCTGCTCGCCCTGTCCTTCCAGGCTGTTTTTATCCGGGAAACCGAACAGGCGAACCATTTCGTTGTTGACCCACTTGAATACATGATTTTCCAGCATGGCAATCCCGACGGGACTGGATTCAAGTATTTTTTCAAGCAGCTTATTATTCAAGCTGAGTTTTTCCTCGGACTCCTTGCGTTCAATGGCCAGTGCAATATGCTGGGAAATCAGGTTCAAAAGTTCCAGGTCATGATGATTATATGCGCTGGCAGATCTGTAACTCTGGATCGCAATAGCCCCGGTCACCCGTTCACGGATTTTCAAGGGTGCGCCGAGCCAGATCTTACTGGTGGCCCCCAGGGCTTTCTTCCCCAGCTTTCTGGCCAGCCTTTGAATATCCGCCTCATAAAAAATCAATGGCTTTTTCTGCTTGATCACCTGTCCTGTTGAAGAGGGGACCTGGCTGAAATGAAAAATCTCCTCTGGGTCTACGTCCATTTCATCGACATGGTAGGGAAAGGTTATGGAATCCTTCTGGGGGTGGTAAATGGCGATATAAAAATTATCCACATTCAACAGTAGATTCAGCGACCGGTGAATCGCTGCAAACAATTCATCCAGATTGCGGGTCTGGGTAACTGCAGAGGAAATTTCAAACAGCACTTCCAGAGTTTTGTCCGGATCTCGTTTCAAATTGCGCGCAACCCTCCTGAATTGAATAAAAATCCATTGATATTTTCACATTCTGGATTTTTTTTCAACCGTATTTTCAGTTGGGTTTTCTGCTGGACCCCCAGATATCCACAATCTTGGTTTTTCCGGGATATTCCTTGGTTTTATATTGGGTTATGTTTGCCAGGCGGCGGGTGATCTCCCCGATCCGGGAGGCCTGTTCCCTGATGGAATCCAGATCCTCCTCCCGCAGGTCCTGAGGGCTTTTGAACAGGGAGGAATATCCGATAATGGTCTGCAAAGGCTGGTTTAACTCGTGGCATATGGCACCGGCCATTTCCAGGACACCCTGGAGTTTTTCCTTTTCTATTTTTTCCTGCTGGGCGGTCTTCTGCTCGGAGATATCCGTAATGATGGCAATGGTGGCCGCCATGGTGTTTACCGGGTTAAAGCTTGACAGCATCAGGCTGGCTGAAAAAGTGGCACCGTCTTTTTTAATCAGGTTGAATTCCAGGTCGCATTTACCTTTTAATGCCAGGTCTTTGGATATAATCTGACCGGCGGTGTCATACTCCTTATCCGAGCTGTAGATCATCCGGACACTCTGGTTCTCAAGCTCTGATTTAAGGTCATAACCGAGCATGTGGACCATTTCCGTATTCACCCACTTGAATACCCGGTTTTCCAGATAGGCAATGCCCACAGGTGATGTTTCCAGGATCTTGTGCAGCAGTTGGCGCTGCTCGGTCAGTTTCTCGTCAGATTCCTTGCGCTCGATGGCCAGGGCAATGTGCTGGGATACCGAGTTGAGAAGGTTCAGGTCTGACCCGGTAAAATCGTTTGCAGACCGGTAGCTTTGGATGGTGATCACCCCGATCACCTTGTCCTTGATAATCAGGGGGGCGCCCAGCCAGATTTTTGATACCGTGCCGATGGTTGCTGACCGTTTGGTTCGCAACCCCAGTTCCCTGATCTGGTCTTCATTAAATATACAGGGTTCTTTGGCCTTGATGACCTGACCGGTCAGGGACCCGGTTTCTGAAAAATTGAAGATCTCGGTGACCGTGTCATCCATTTCATCCACGAAATAGGGAAAGGAGATCGAGTCTTTTTCTTCATGGTGCAGGGCAATGTAGAAGTTATCGACATTGAATATTTTACCCAGTG
This sequence comes from Desulfobacteraceae bacterium, assembly GCA_004796375.1. GTDB lineage: Bacteria > Desulfobacterota > Desulfobacteria > Desulfobacterales > Desulfobacteraceae > MADRE2. The sequence continues at coordinate 4,235 of QZLA01000328.1, read as the reverse complement.
CCTGATGAATCTCTGCATAGAGCTCTTCAAGGGTGCGGGTGGAGTTTACCGCAGCGGAGATTTCAAACAGTACCTCCAGGGTTTTACCGGCATCCCTGGATTGGTTATGTTGAGAAACGTTGGCGGTCATACGTATCATCCCTGGACCGGGATTTATTCCATGAAATTGATTTTTTAAATTAAATAGGCTATTTGTATAAGGTTGAGTTTAGCCCAAACCGTTTGGTTTAGCAATATAATTCTAACTTTTAACGCGGCAACACCCTTTTGATATATGAAATCGATTGAAGAACTTTCCCTGCTGTATGACATCAGCACTGCCCTGAACCAGCATATGGATATCAAGGAATCCCTGTTCAAGGTGCTGAGTGTACTGTCCGAATCCTTAAACCTGCTCCGCGGGATCATCTTTCTGATCAACTCTGAAACCAAAGAGATCCGGATTGAAATGGCCCATGGTATTTCAGAGCAGACCACTAAAAATATCAAATACCTTCCCGGAGAGGGGATTATCGGTACGGTCATTGAGACCGGTGAGCCGGCAACGGTTCCCCGGATCAGTGAGGAGCCGCTGTTCCTTGACAAAACCCACTCCAGGAAAATGGAAGAGGGAAAGGACTACTCCTTTATCTGTGTCCCTATAAAAAAAGACAACCAGGTGGTTGGCGCCATCAGTGCGGACCGGCCCTTTGAAGGCAAGCAATCCCTCAAGCAGGGAGAGGAGATGCTGTCTGTTGTGGCTGCCCTGGTGGCCAACCATGTGATCAACATCGAGTCGGTCCGGGTGGAAAAAGAGCAGCTCACAAATGAAAATATCCGCCTGAAAAATGAGCTGGAGAACAAATACAGTTTCGACACCATCATCGGCAACTCCAACAAGATGAGAGAGGTTCTCCAGATGATCGCCCAGGTGTCATCCAGCAATGCCACCGTGCTGATCCGCGGGGAAAGCGGGACCGGTAAGGAACTGGTGGCCAACGCCATCCATTACAACTCGGGCCGGAACCAGAAACCCTTTATCAAAATCAACTGTGCCGCCATTCCGGAAAACCTGATTGAAAGTGAACTGTTCGGCCATGAAAAGGGATCGTTCACCGGCGCATCTTTCCAGAAAAAGGGCAAGTTTGAGCTGGCCAACGGCGGGACCCTGTTCCTGGACGAAATCGGAAACATGGACCTCAATGCCCAGGTAAAACTGCTGCGTGTCCTCCAGGAAAAGGAGTTTGAGCGGGTAGGGGGATACAAGCCCCTGCAGACCGATGTCCGTATTATCGCGGCCACCAACTCCAACCTGGAAAAGATGGTGGAGATGTCAGAATTTCGGGAAGACCTGTATTTCAGGCTTAACGTGTTCCCGATATACATCCCGTCCCTGCGCATGAGAAAAACGGATATTATCCTGCTGGCAGATTTTTTCCTGGAAAAGTATACCCGGACCCATGCAAAGGATATCAAACGGTTATCCACGCCTGCCATTGACATGATGATGGAGTATCACTGGCCCGGCAATGTCAGGGAACTTGAAAACTGTATCGAACGGGCCGTGATCCTTTGCAATGAAGGTGCGATCCATTCCTATCACCTGCCGCCCAGCCTCCAGACCGGGGTGAAATCAAAGACGCTTCCCCTGAACTTTGAGGCGGCCATTGCCAACTTGGAAAAGGAGATCCTCATCGATTCCTTGAAAAACACCAAGGGCAATATCAAGCAAGCGGCCAAACTGATCGGCATCACCGTGCGCAAGTTCTCTTACAAGGCAGCCAAGTACGAGATATCCTATAAAACCTTTAGATAGGTTTTAAAAATTCATGTGAAACGGTTCCATCATGGAGCGCTGGAGCAGGATTTTCCACTCATAATCCACCCGCTCCTGGATAAAGTCCATATCCTCCTCCTTGAGATGGCGGAACCTTCCCTGGGATTTGAGATAGTCGGATACCGGTATCTCATCCGGCTCCATGGTGATCTTGTACTCCTCCCCGTGATACACCTCGTAAATGGGGAACACCTTGGAGTGTGTCGCCAGCCGGGAAACCTCAATGGCCTTTTCAGACGGTATTTTCCAGCCGGACGGGCAGGGGGAAAGCACGTGAATGAAGCAGGTTCCCTTGATTTCGGCCGCATTCCTCACCTTCCGGTACAGGTCATCGGGAAATGCAATATTGGCAGTGGCACAATAGGGTACCTTATGGCCGGCCAGAATCTGGATCATGTTCTTTTTGGCACCGGATTTGGGATGGGTCACCGGGGTGGTGGTGGTCCAGGCCCGTTCAGGTGTTGCCGACGACCGCTGTACACCGGTGTTCATATAGGCTTCGTTGTCGTAGCAGATATAGATGATATCCTCATTCCGTTCTGCAGCCCCGGACAGCGACTGGATACCGATGTCAAAGGTTCCCCCGTCACCGGCAAAGGCCAGGACCTTGGTGTCATGCTTTCCCTGCATGTCCAGCCCGGCCCGGACACCGGATGCGGCTGCACCTGAGGTGGCAAACGCCGTATGAAGCACCGGAACATTGAGTGCCGAGTATGGAAAGTTGCCGGATATAATGGTCCAGCAGCATGCCGGAATCACGCACACGGCATCGGGTCCGACAGCCCTGAGGGCATGTTTCATGATAATGGTACCGCCGCAGCCCTGACATGCCAGGTGACCGGGCATCATGAGTTCATCATGGGCAAATTCTTTTCTCATAGTTTTAATCCTTTCCATACGGATTCACTTGAGGGGCTGTCGCTTTCAATGGCCTCTTCGATCAGGCCCCGGATATCATCCGGTGTGATGCTCCTGCCGCCCAACCCTGCGATATAGGAATAGATCATGGGGGCATCGGTGGTATTACTCATGGCTGACTTGATCTCATCGGCAAAAATACCCCCCTTGCCCCACGAGCAGTTCCGGTCCACCACAATGGCTTTTTTTGCGCCGTTGAGCGCCTGCTGGACTGCCTTGACCGGGAAAGGCCGGAAGGTCCGCATTTTGAGGAGCCCCACCTTCTCACCCTTTTGCCGCATCTCCTCAAGCACCAGACGGGCAGGGCTGGTGATGGTACCCGACGTCACGAGGATGATATCCGCATCCTCACACTGCACCGCTTCCACCACACCGTAATACCGGTCAAACGAAGTGCCAAAGCTTTGACCCACCTCATCGATCACGCCAATGGCCTGCTCATGGGCCTGCTGAAACTTGTACTTGATCTCCATGTAGTTGTCCGGCATGACCAGCGGGTAAAAGGACTTGGGCTTTTCCGGATCCAGGTGGTTGGTCGGGGTGTAGGGCGGCAGCCAGGCATCTACCTCATCATAGCTGGGAATATCCACGGGTTCATAGGTGTGGCTTAAAAAGAAAGCATCGTAGCAGATCATCACCGGCAGGTCGACCGATTCTGCGATCCGGTATCCCTGGATGACCGAATCCAGCACCTCCTGGTTGTCCTCCACGTAGATCTGTATCCAACCTGTATCCCGCTGAGACAGTGAATCTCCCTGGTCAGCCCAGATATTCCACCCCGGTGCCAGGGCCCGGTTGACATTGACCATGACAATGGGCAGGCGTGCACCGGCGGCCCAGTGAAGCAGTTCGTGCATCAAGGCAAGACCGTTGGAGGAACTGGCCGTGAACGAACGGACACCCGTGGCCTGTGACGCGATCACCGAGGCCATGGCCGAATGTTCGGATTCCACTTTCAGGAACCGGGCATCCAGGCTGCCGTCTCCGCACATTTCAGACAACTCTTCTACAATATGGGTCTGGGGTGTGATGGGATAGGCTGAAATCATTTTTACCCGGGACAGCTGTACCCCCCAGCTGGCCGCATGGTTTCCCATGAGTACCTTTTTCATATGTCCTCCTCCATGATCATGGCTGCCCGCGGGCACTCATTCACACAAACACCGCAGCCTTTGCAGTAGTCAAGATCGATATCATAACCGGTGCCGTCCTCTTTTTTAATGACCGACACATCCGGACAGAACTTGAGGCAATTGTCGCACAGGGTGCACACCCCGCAGTGAAAGCAGCGCTCGGCCTCTGACTGGGCCCCCTTCTGGCTCAGGGTTTTACAGACTTCATCAAAACTTGCTGCCCGTTTGAGCAGTTCGAGCTTTTCTCTTTTGACCCGGCTTTTTCGAATGAAGTAGGCATTGTTCAGATCTTTGTAGTTCACCACATCTTTCTGGACATGGGGTGCAGGCACCACCCCTTTCACGGCCAGGTATTTCAGTGCAGACAC
>QZLA01000155.1 GCA_004796375.1 Desulfobacteraceae bacterium | reverse complement strand
CCATGGACACATTCTGGTTCAGCACGGCGATCACCGCCTCCACACTCACGTCTGCCTCATCCTCTTTCCAGCAGTCATAATCGGTCACCATGGACATGGCCGTGTAGCAAATCTCTGCCTCCCGTGATAGCTTGGCCTCCTGCAGCGTGGTCATACCGATGATATCCGTGCCCCACTGCCGGTACAGGTTGGATTCCGCCCGGGTGGAAAAGGCCGGGCCCTCCATGGTCACCAAAGTCCCGCCCCTGTGGACCGTGGCCCCGCATGCAACCGCCGTGTCATACACCTTGTCCGACAGTTCGGCGCAGAACGGTTCGGCAAAGGGCACATGGGCCACCACGCCGTTTCCGAAAAAGGTCGAGGGCCGCTGGAACGTCCGGTCCACAATCTGGTCCGGGATCACGATATCCCTGGGTTTGAGTTCCTCTCTCAGGCTGCCCACGGCAGACACCGCCAGGATATGGGTCACACCCAGCACCTTGAATCCGTAGATATTGGCCCGGTAATTCACCTCTGAGGGCAAAAGCGTATGCCCCCTGCCGTGCCGGGGCAGGAACGCCACACCCGTGCCGTTGAGCCGGCCCGTGATATAACTGTCCGAGGGGTTGCCAAACGGCGTATCCATGTCGATCTCTTTAATATCTGAGATCCCGTCAATGTCGTACAGGCCGCTGCCGCCGATCACGCCGATCCGGACCGATGGATAATCTTGTTGAATCAATGGATCACCTCAATATAAATGCTGAAGGTAAAATGTCTGCGAGTTGGAACACCGTGTCAGACGCATTGGTCACCAGCCAGGCCTCCGGGGCCAGTTCAGCCAGCCACTGGCGGCAGGCGCCGCAGGGCATGGCCGTGTTCTGGGCGATCCTTCCCGTGTCATCCGGCTTGGCATCCACGCAGTTGACCGCAATACCGATGATCTTTGTTGCCCCGTTCATCCGGGCATTGGCCATGGCCACCCGCTCGGCACAGGTGCCCAGGTTGGTGCAGGCATTTTCAATATTGGCACCGAGAAATACACCCTTGTCGGTCAGCACGGCCGCACCCACATGAAACCCGGAATAGGGGGCATAGGCCATGGCTGCCGCATCTTGGGCCTTCTTGAGCAGTTCGGTCTGTTCAGGGGTCATGTCGCATCCCTTTCCACATTTTTATCTTTATACGCATAGTAGCACTGGCCGCACAACGATTCATATTTGACATTGTCCTGGCCGTCAATGGCCACCTGGTCACCTTCAAATACAAACCGCCCGTTGATCTTCCGGGCATTGGCCAGCGCCTTTCTCCCGCACCGGCAGATGGTTTTGAGCTCCTCAATACTGTGGGCCAGCAGCAGCAGTTCCGCACTGCCCTCAAATCCCTGGAGCAGAAAGTCGGACCGCAGGCCGTAACAGATCACCGGGATATCGTGAAGCACGGCCGTCCGGAACAACTGCTCAGCCTGGTCCCGGGTCAAGAACTGGGCCTCATCCACCAGCACGCAGTGAAGCGCCCCGTTCTGGTCTTTTAATTCCCCGAGTATCTCAAACAGGTCATCGGTCTTGGCTGCCACAATATCCACATCCCGGGCAATATCCAGCCGGGACAGGATTTTATCTTCCCCCTTGGAGTCGATCGCCGGTTTGACGATCACGGTTTTCATGCCTCTTTCCCGGTAGTTGTGGGCCACCTGGATCAGGGCCGTGGTCTTGCCGGAGCTCATGGCGCCGTATCTGAAATAGAGTTTTGCCATCCTGTATTACACCCTTTCGAATCGGGTTTTAATCTCCTGCCAGTCGGCACAGCGTGCCACATTGCCGTTAAAATCCATGGACCGGTTCCACGGCCGTTCGAGCAAAGCCACCTGGACCCCCATGGTTTCACTCAAAAACTGCGCCATCTTGCCGGAATCCTCAATGGCCAGGTCAAACGAACACTCGGCCAGGCGCTCCAGCGACATGGACCCGTTCCCCTTGCTGGCCGCCCGGTTGTATTTGTCCACAATGGTGAATGAATCATAAGCGTAACCGTGACGCGCCAGCCAGTCAACCGACACGCCTTCAGACGCCACCGGCCGTCCCGTCAGGATTTTCACCTCATACCCCTGGTCTTGCCAGTGCTGCAGCGTCTCTTTTGAGCCCGGCACCGGCGTCTGCTTCATCATCTCATCCTCCTGGTGGATGCATTCGAAAAATCGTTCAAACTCATCTTCGGTCAACCCGAATGACACCTTCAGATCAAAGGTGTGAATATCCTCATACCCCACCTTTTTATTAAACTCCCGCTCCAGCACATCCAGGAAGATCAGGTTGCTCTCGGTCAGGACATCATCCATGTCCACATATATGGTCCGCATCGGTTTTCCTTGAACTTTTTAATAATAAAAATACTGATTTACCACAGAAAGCATCATGATTCCAATAGGGATCAATTAAAATTTTGTTCCGCGTATTGCCCCTGCCAATACAAAACCGGTTCTGCCATCAGGATAATCAATTTGCCACTGCCCCGATTATTTTTTATTCTGTTCCCATCAAGGAGCCACTCATGCTGAACCGGATTCATATTCATACTAAAGTTGAGAAAACCCTGGACCGGATGCAGGCACAGGACAATGCCCCCAAATATGCGGCACAGCGCGCGCAAACCATCATCGACCGGATTATTGGCGGGCGGTGTATCCTGGAGGCAGGGCGGTTTTCCCAAACCCGGGAAACCCGGGTCAAACAGGTGTTTAAATACAACCTGGGGCAAGGCTACCGCATGGTCTGCATCAAGGAAAAAGACGAGTTCTACATCCTGATGATCGGTACCCACGACCAGTGCGACCGCTGGCTAGACAGCCAGGCCAAGAAAAACCCCCTCAACTCCCCCCGCCCCATGAGGGTTTACCGGGTCAAACCTACCCCCCTTGACCCGGTCCCTCTATCCTCTTTACACGACCCTGTCCCCCGCGATACCGCCGCCCTGCAGGAGATCTCCCAGCACGACCTGCGCCAGGTGTTTTCAGGACTCGCGGGACACTGATCGCCCGGCAAATCATTTTTCCACTTTGGGCACTTTGCTTTCCGTTTTTTCCACTTTTTCCGGAATTGTTGCCGCTTTCCTTTGCCTTACGCCGGGTTTGGCTAAACAATCGCACATCGAAAACTTGAAAAGTCAAAAATTTCATGTAAATTGAGCAAGTTAAAGAAGCCCCCCCCTGAAAGCCCGTATCAACCCAAACCCTGGCATGCTAATTGAAATCATGGGTCCATTGAAGCGCACGGGGAACCCATGAAATTCAAGGTACCCAATAAAAGGGGGGGTAAAAATGAGGGCACGGTCTGAAACATCTGGATGGTCAATTCTATCGGCTTGCGTTTTAGCCGCTGTTTTAATGTTAGGTGGGTCTGCCAATGCTGCTGCACCCGGGTGGACCATCACCACCATCGAGACCATTGAGCTGGGCGGTAGACCCTCCATTGCCGTGGATTCCAATGATGATCTCCATGTGTCCTATTCCTACAACTGGTGGAACACGGCCGAGCTGAGGTATGCCACCAACAAGAGCGGCACCTGGGACATCACCATGCTGGATGATGATGAGAATGCCGGGGGATACAGTTCCATTGCCGTGGATCCCAATGATAAGATCCATATCTCCTATAGCCGGTTTAAGGACTCGGGATCAGGGGGTGGTCAAATCAGATATATCACCAACAGATTGGGACCATGGGATATGCAAAAAGTGGTTGAGGGAGAAGAGGGCCCGGTAGAAATCATGCTTGAAAACACATCTATCGCCGTAGATGCAGTCGGCCGCCCCCACATTGTCTGGCGGGGTAAATATGCAACCACGCCGGCACTGGGATCGGGTTTCACAACCATGGTGTTTGATACCGTGCACCTTCACCCGACTCACCCTTCCATTGACCTGGATGCCTCCGGCAGGGTCCACATCAGCCATTATGACGGCGGCGGGCTCACGGAATACCTGTGGTACACCACCAATGTAACCGGCGGATGGGGCGCTCATATTGCAGACGATGGGGACGGAGACAAGGTCGGCAGGGACTCTGAAATTGTTGTGGACTCCAGCGGCAAGGTCCATATCGCCTACTATGATTATTCAAATGGTGACCTGAAGTATGCCACCAATGCATCCGGCACCTGGACCACTCAAACCATAGAGGGATACTATGCAGTTGGAGAGGATTGCGATATTGCCGTGGATTCCAATGACCGGGTGCATATCTCATATTATGATCATTCATTCAGCGCACTGAAATACGCCACCAATAGAGCAGGCGGCTGGGTCATCACCCAGGTGGACAACAGTGGGTTTGTCGGCTATAACAGCGCCATTGCCCTGGATTCCATGGACAATGTCCACATCGTCTACAAGGATATCACCCAGGACACCCTCCAGTATGCATTCTGGGAGAACCCTCACACCCCCGTAGAAGTCAGTCTGTTATCCCCCAACGGCGGTGAACTCGCAACCAATACGCCGGTGAATATCCCCTGGTCAAGCAGCGGGTATTCCACCATGACCGACGTCAAACTTGAGTATTCAACAGACAACGGTTCAACATGGACAACCATAATTGCCTCCTGGCCCAATTACGGGATATATCCATGGACCACCCCCGCAACCCCGGAATACTCCGACGGATTCATGATCAGGGTCAGTGATGCACTTGATGGGGAACCCTCAGATACCAATGATACCCCCATCGAGCTGTACCGGCAGGCCAACATTACCCTGTACTCCCCGGCCGCAGGGGACCAATGGCCTGCCGGTACAACCCAGTCCATTGAGTGGACCTCCTCCTGGGTCCGGACAAAAGACGCCTTCTCAACCGTATGTATTGACCTGTCCCTTGACGGGGGCACCACCTGGCAGGAGCTGGGCAGCCGCAGCGAATGCAGCCAGGGCATCCGTTACGGGTTCGATTACAGGGTACCGGCAGGACACCGGGACAACTGCCGGGTCCGGGCCCGAAACAGCGATGCCTCTGTATCCGTTGTCAGCGACGTGTTCACCATGGGCGGGTCCATCGTCATTGCCCCGATTCTGATCCTGCTCCAGTAAGAGGATCAGTACCCGGGATCTTCCTGGCCTGATATCTGATCTGCTGACTCAAGCCCGTAGGTAGTCAAACCTGATTCACGGAGGTCCGGCATGTCAAACTATCTGACCCGCACCATTGTATCCATCTTGTTCGTTTTATCTGTATCTCAGTTACAGGCACGGGACAGGTGGACCTGGGAACTCCCCAAACCCCAGGGAAACACCATCAACAGTATCTGGGCCCATTCGGCATCTGACATTTTTGCCGTGGGTGATGTCGGGACCATTCTTCATATCAGTGCATCAGGGGCAGTGCTCATGAAATCCCCCACCACCAGCGACCTGCATGATGTGTTCGGTTTTTCAGCCAGTGATGTGTTTGCCGTAGGGGATGACGGGGTGATCCTGCATTATGACGGCAGCTCATGGCAGCAGATGACCTCGCCATCACCTGTCGAGCTTTTTACGGTGTGGGGAACCGGCAACAGCAAGGTCTTTGCTGCCGGCAGGTACGGCACCATCCTCCTATACAATGGATCAACATGGGTTGAAATGACCGCCCCGTCCACAATGAGCCACATCAAAGCCCTGTGGGGAACGGGCTTGAATAATATCTGGGCCGTGGGTACCAATGGTCTGGCATTTTATTTCAACGGGTTCGGCTGGCAGGACCGGACCGTCCAGGCCGGCTTCGGCTCCACCATGTCGGGATTGTGGGCCACACCCGGCGCAGTGTTCTTTGCCGTGGGCAGCAACAGGATCTACCGGTATACCGAAGGATCATGGATACAGGAAACCGACCCCGGCATCCCCTTAGCCAGTTTCACAGACATATGGGGAACCAGTACCACAGAGGTGTATGTCACCGGATACAGTGGTGTGGTCTGCCGCCTTGACGGGTCGGGCTGGAGCGAGATGACTACGGGATCAACCCAATCCCTGTATGCCGTGGGCGGGATTTCCGGCAATGATATCTATATTGCCGGATCATTCGGGGAGCTGATGCAGAAAAACAACACAGCCTGGACCCGCCGAACCCAGGGAGATCAATATTCCATCCATGCAGTCTGGGGATCGTCAAACAGGGACATCTGGGCCGTGAGCGGGAACGGGGTGATCCTTCACTCCACAGGGAATGGCAACTGGGATGTCAATGAAACCCTGCCCTCGACATTTTTATCCGATGTGTGGGGCCTGGGACCCGCCATGATCTGGGCCGTGGGCTGGGGCTTGTCCGGCGCCAGCGTCTATCAATACACCGGCAGCGGGTGGAGCAGCGACCATCCCGCCAATGTCTCCGACGTTCAATTAAAGGGTGTCTGGGCAAGTTCTGCGAACAATGTATATGCCGCCGGATACCACTATGCCGGAGGCAGCAGCCCAAAGACCGCCAGAATATACCGGAAAACAGCCTCGGGCTGGTCCCTGGTGAAATCCGTACCCGACAGAATGTACTTCGGGCTGTGGGGATTTGCGGCCAATGATATTTATGCTGTGGGAAGCAGCGGCCTGGTGTCTCACTACAACGGATCATCATGGACAGATACCACCATTGCAAACGCCGGCTACCTTTATGCTGCCTGGGGACCAGACCCTGATAATATCTGGGTGGTTGGGAATAGTGGTGCCTGGCAGAACCAGGGATCCGGATGGCAGTTGATTTCAGATCAGTTCGGCTTCTACCTCTATGATGTGTACGGCACGTCTGCCAATGATCTTTTCATGGGCGGCAACAGCCCTGAGGTCATCCATTGGAACACCCAAAGCCGCTCCCTCTATTCCCCGCTGGCGAGGGTTTCTGGTATATGGGCGGCGTCCCGATCACAGTACTGGTTTGTCAGCAGCTTCGGCGGGATTGTCCGGCTGACCCGCAATCCTCCCATCGCACCGGTTCTCAATATACTGATGAATTAATGGGTCACACCTATTTCCTATCAAATTGATCGGGATCATAAAGGTCTATCTATTTTAAAATATGGAGAATTGCAACTTTTCAGGCCGACTTTTTCCTTGTAAAATCGTGTGCCGTTTATTATAGATCCAGTATAATTCGCTGCCCACTATCATCGGACAGGGCTGATCCGGCCTTTATCAACAAGCAGAAAGGGGAGTCATGCCTGAAAATACAAAAATAGCATTATTGATTGACTGCGATAACGTCAGTCACAAATCCATAGAAGGGGTCCTGGATGAGTTGTCCAAATACGGCAAGGTCAATGTCAGGCACGCCTATGGAAACTGGAAAAGTGAGAGCATGAAAGGGTGGGAGGAAAAACTCCACCCCCATGCCATCAAACCGATCCAGCAGTTTGCCTATACCAAGGGTAAAAATGCCACCGATGCCGCCATGATCATTGATGCCATGGACCTGCTCTACACCCAGAACCTGAATGCATTCGCCCTCATGACCAGTGATTCCGACTTCACGCCCCTGGTCATGAGAATCCTTTCCGCCGGCATCACCGTGTATGGATTCGGCGAAAAAAAGACACCCATGCCCTTTGTCAATGCTTGTTCCCTGTTCATCTACACGGAAAACCTTGAAACCAGCGAAGATGAAACCTCCAGCAACAGCGAAAACCTGAAAAAGAACCGGAATGAACTCCGCAAAGACACCAAACTGGTCAAGCTGCTCAGGACAGCAGTCGAGCACTGTGCAGACAACAACGGGTACGCCGATCTGTCCAATGTGGGGCAATACATCCAGAACAACTCATCCTTTTCCTCGGTCAACTATGGATACAAGAAACTCAGCGACCTGATCCGGGTGTCTGACCTGTTTAAAATCAAAATGAAAAAAGACAGCTCTGTGATGCTGATCAAGGATGCCAGGGACCAGACGTGAGATAGGAAGAAGATATCATGAATATGAACGTGATATACGGTTAGAAAAATAGAATTGATAAATATAGGAGATATCCGGACAACCGGAGATTAACTTGTTATAATTCATGAAACAGGTAATTCTATCACCAATTTGTTGGATGTTTTTAGGAGCAAGCTTGTGGATTGTTTTCTGGGCCATAATTGCATTCGATATTTTATTTGCCACAGGTGATTTTCGAGCTTTTTGGTTTTTAGCAATATATTCATTGCCATCATTTTATTTATCAGACCTGTTTTCAAGCTTAATTGAATCAATATTCACGAATAGATATAAAGTTTTGATAGATCTATTTGGTGTTCTAATTTTTGGTTCTTTGCAATATGGTTTTATCGGTTATTTATTTGGTAAGTTCTTAAATTGGGGTTATATTCGTTCTTGGCCAAAAAAGGAATTATAACAAGGCGCTGAACCTGACCGGGATTACTGAGCCGGTTTTCCGGAAGTGCTGTTCAAACTTCAAAATGCCCTGGCCGGCAGGTTAGCTT
>QZLA01000044.1 GCA_004796375.1 Desulfobacteraceae bacterium | reverse complement strand
GGATGCCAAGGTGGAGATCGCAGCCCCTCCGGCTGCCGTCAAGAGCGCCAAGGCCAAGCAGGTGATCAAGAAGCGCAAGAAGATCAAGGAGGAGATCAAGAAGGAGCAGGACAAGATCACCACCTTTTCCGAAGAGGAGAGCCGGATCATCGAGGGGCTCAACGAGATCGACTATGCCCTGAACCGGGCCCGGGTCAATGCCGCGTCCCTGTCTGAAGATATCGATGAGCTCAAGGGCAAGATCAAGGAGATCAAGCAGAAGGAGAAGAAGCTGTCCAAAGCACTCAAGAAGAATACCGCTTACACGGGCAAGCGCCTGGATGCGCTGTACCGGCTGAACATGATCGGGCGGCTGGAGATTGCAGGCACACCCCAGTCGGTGTTTGATTTCTTTCTCAAGCAGAATGCCATGAAGCGGGTGATCCAGTCTGATTTTGATTTGATCGAGACCCAGACCCGGGACATGGATGCCCTTACCGCCCTTGAAAAAGACCTGGGAGAGCAGCACACCATCAAGAAGGACCTCGAGCAGGAGCTGGGGTTCCAGATCCGGATCAAGGAGAAAGAGAGCCAGAAAAAAGAGACCATCCTCAAGGATATCCGGAACCAGAAAAAACTCTCCCTTGCGGCAGTGGCCTCGCTCAAGGCAGCGGCCATTGATCTGGACCAGCGCATTGAAAAGTTCAGGAGAAAAGCGGACAACCCGACCGCAGGCAAGCCGATTACCAGGTACAAGGGAAAACTCAAATTCCCGGTCAAGGGCAAGATCATCTCCCGTTACGGAAAATCAAAAGCCGATGCCTACGGGTCCATGACCTTTCAAAGCGGCATCGACATCCGCATCGAGCGCGGTGAGCCGGTCCGGTGCGTGTTCAACGGCGAGGTCCTGTTTGCCGAATGGCTCAAGGGATACGGAAATGTAATGATCATCAATCATGGCGAGCATTATTATTCGTTGTACGCCCATGTGGAAGAGATATTTAAAAAACCCGGAGAGAAGGTGCAGACCGGCGAAGTGATTGCCACGGCCGGGGATACCGGGTCCATCAAAGGACTGTGCCTGCATTTTGAAATGCGGCACCACGGAAAACCTGTCAACCCGCTCAGATGGTTAAGAAAAGGAGCATAACATGAAGGGGTTCATTGGAACGATAACCGGAAGGTGGGGGATCACCTTCCTGCTTGCAGCAGCATTGATGTTTGGAGCAGGCGTTGACAGCACAGTGCAGGCCAAAGAGGACAAAACCTACAAGACCCTCAAGCTGTTTACCGATGTGCTTGAGGAGCTTGAAAAGAATTATATTGACGAGGTGGATACGGAAGAGCTGATCCACAACGCCATCAAGGGCATGGTGGAGAACCTGGATCCCCATTCCAGTTTCATGCCGCCCGAGGCGTTTGACGAACTCCAGGATGACACCAAAGGGGAATTTTCAGGCATCGGCATCGTGATCACGGTCAAGGACGGGATCCTGACCGTCATCTCACCCATTGAAGGCACACCGGCCTATGATGCCGGCATCGAGGCCGGAGATGTGATTATCCGCATCGACGGCGAGAGCACCCGGGACATGGCCCTGTGGGAAGCGGTAAACCTGCTCAGGGGACCGCGGTTTGAAGAGGTGGTGATCACCGTGATCCGTGAAGGGGTGAAAGACCCCATGATCGTTCCGCTCAAACGGGACCTGATCCCCATGACCAGCGTGAAAAGCACCATCCTGGAACCGGGATACGGATACTTGCGGGTCACCAACTTCAGGATGAACACCGATACGGAGATTGAAGAGGCGCTCGAAAAGATGGATACCACCGAGGCGCCCCTCAAGGGACTGATCATCGACCTGAGGCACAATCCGGGTGGGCTGCTGGACCAGGCGGTCCGGGTGGCAGACCTGTTTTTGGATGATGGGGTGATCGTTTCCATCAAGGGCCGCAAAGAGGGTCAGGGTGAAGCCTACCGGGCGCGCCCGGGCAAAACCGAGCGGGACTACCCCATTGTCGTGCTGATCAATTCCGGCAGCGCATCTGCCTCAGAAATCCTGGCAGGAGCCCTGCAGGACCAGCACCGGGCCTTGGTTTTAGGAACCACCTCCTTCGGCAAGGGATCGGTCCAGACGGTCCGGCCCCTGAAAGACGGGTTCGGGATCAAGTATACCATTGCACGGTATTATACCCCGAGCGGCCGCTCCATCCAGGCCAAGGGCATTGAACCGGACATCACGGTGGACCATGAAATCCTGCCCAAAAAGGAGAAAGAGGAATCGGCATTTGACCGGATGATCCGCGAAAAGGACCTGAAAAACAGCCTGGAACCGGAAAAGGGCGGATCAGGAAAAGACAGTGACAGCAACCGCAAAAAATCTTCGGGAACTCTGGATACGGAACAGCTGCAGCGGGATGTTCAGGTTAAAAGGGCGCTTGATATTTTGATCAGTTATGGAGTGTTCAGTAGAATAAATGGCAGCTAAGAAAAAGGCGCCTGCAAAACGACAGCGTGCAGTAAAGAAACCCAGAACAACCAAACTCAAGAAACCATCGGTCATCCAGGAGCTGAAAAAGATCCTGTTCGGATTGATGATGCTCATCGCCTGTATCCTGTTTTTTGCCATGGTGGCCGATATCTTTTTGAACCAGTTGCCTGGCAAATCTCCTGAACCCAAGCCGGCACAGGTTGCGGCCGCGGCACAGGAGACCGCAACGAAGAAGAGCAAGACCCCCACATATCCAAGCCAAAGCGAGCGCAATGAGGCCCGGGAAACCGAGACCGGCATTGCAAACAAGCAATCCAGCGGGACGCCCAAAAATCTGTCACCCTCAAAGCAGCTCAAGGCCAAACCTGCCAAGACCTTCAAATTTGAGATATTTGACGATGCCAACCAGCCCGTGGTGGAGGGCCCGCCTGATCCCGACCCCTATGAACCCATAGAACCGGTAACACCGGAGGAGAAGAAGAAACCGCGGATCGCCATCATCATCGATGATATCGGCTATGACAGACGCCTGGCCCGCGCCTTTTATGAACTGGATGCCAACCTGACCTTTTCCATCCTGCCCCTGGCCCCCCATGGCCGGGAGATCGCAGATTTTCTGCACGCCAGAGGGGCGCAGCTCATGCTTCATCTTCCCATGGAACCCATGGAATATCCCGAGATTAACCCCGGCCCCGGTGCCATCCTGGCCAAGATGCCGCCGGATGTGCTGCTTTTCAACCTGAAAAGGGACCTGAACGACATCCCCTATATTTCAGGGGT
>QZLA01000121.1 GCA_004796375.1 Desulfobacteraceae bacterium | reverse complement strand
TGAGACCGACACCGATTCCGACGGCATGCCCGATTATTGGGAAGACCTTTACGGCCTGGACAAGAATGTGGATGATGCCGATGGCGACAAGGATAGCGACGGGTTCACCAATATCGAAGAGTTTATCGGCGGGTCTGATCCCTCTGACCCCAATGACCGGCCGGTACTGCCGTTGTCACCTGTCTATCTGCTGCTGATCTCGGCACTGTAATGAAATAGTTGACTGCATTCCCGGCCCGGATCACCGGGTCGGGATGATCTCCAGCCAGTAGCCGTCGGGATCGTTGATGAAATAGATTCCCATGTCCGGATTTTCATAGCAGATGCAGTCCATCTCCTTGTGAAGCTTATAGGCCGCATCATAGTCCGATGCTATAAATGCAATATGGAACTCCTCATCCCCGAGATCATAGGGCCGGTCCATTGCCTTGAGCCAGGTCAGCTCGATCTTTCCCACGCCGGTGTCATCGGTGAGATATACGATGATGTAGCTGCCGTCCTCGGCGGTTTTGCGGCGGGCTTCCTTGAGGCCCAGGGCCTTGTCATAGAACACCAGGCTTTTTTCCAGATCCAGGACATTGATATTAAAGTGGTCTATGGTAAATTTCATGGGTTTCTCCTTGATCTTGTGTTCAATGCATACCTCTTATCATGTAAACTGCTGTGAGGAAAGTGTGTGACCCTCTCCTAATCCAACAGCAACATCAGGTAGACCGATGTCGGAGAGGTAAAATTGGCCACCGTGATGGCAGGATCCAGAAAATCGGGCAAACCGTCACTGTTTGAATCGATGATAGATTCCCGATAGTCCATCACGCCGTCACCATCTGTATCACCCGTGCCCGTAACATGGTTGCTTACCCCGCACCCTGAGAAAAAGGTGACGGTACTTCCCGGGCCCTGTACAAAGCTGCTGTTGTTTTTCCAGGTCCCGCTCAAAGAGAGGGTCCCGGTGGCATCGGTCAGTGACGCACCGCTGTTCAGGGTAAAATGGCGGCACTGGGTGATGGTGCCGCTACCCATATCGATCGACCCGCCCTTCTTTACCACCACATCCGTGCACCCCATCCGGATGGCCTGGCTGTTGAGTACAACTTCACCACCGTTCATCACCACAATCCCCCCGGCGCCCCAGACCGGTATTCCGCAAAGGAGAGTTGCCAGAAACAGGGTGGCTGCCAGTAAATGTTTCATGAGTTCACCTCCATGGAACGATTTTCTTTGCATGTTAGCTGACCTTGTGAATGGATACATAATTCGCAACTGCAGGTGGGCCGGTGGCCGGTGCCACATTCAGGGGAATATCAATCAGCGTGTCCTGCAGGACCCTGATCTCTATGCCTTCGCCCTTTTTCAGGTATACCGTGTCACTGATATTCGGTGCATTGTTCATAAACAGGAACCCGGGATTATCCGGTCCGGTCAGGCCAGGATTCAGGGCGACGTACCAGTTGAACAAATTCCCATTGACAATCTGAAGGTTATTGCCCTGGGAGTGCATGGTGAACCCCCCCTGTGAATAGCGCCAGATAGAGATGGACACGATATTATCCGAATTCCCTAGAGCACCCGGTCCCGGTACAATCGGCTCAGCCATGAGATTAAACTCAACCCGGGCATTGACCTGGTAATATCCCTCCTCCTTGGCAACAAACCTGGACCATTTATTGGTTGCATCACTGGCAGATTTTACCTCAAGGTGTTCGTCCCAGGAGAGTGAATTATCTATAGCGCCGTTGAAATACACCGGCGTCCAGGTACCTGCGGCAGCAATATTCTCCTTGATTGTCGTTGCTTTCACCGAGGTTGCATAATATCTGGCCCGGCTCTGGTGGTTGAAGTCGATGATGCCCACGGAGTCTTTATCCGGTTCTGCGCCGGACCAGTCCGTACCGTGGATTCTCACCATCATTTCAGGGGTGTTGTATGCTTCTCCTTTCAGGAATCCCAGTGTGGAGGGTACGCTGCCACCGGTCTCTTTATAGGATTCATGAGAAATTTTAAAATCTGCTGAATCGTTCAGGGACTGGGAGCCCGCCTTAAAATACTGATCAATGCCCAGGGTAAAGTGGTGACGGTGCCCCCCCATTAGCTGAAGCCTGAAGGTCTGGGAGGCATCTCCCGCACCGTCCTGGTAGATGTTGAACTGCGGCCTGTGGTCCTCATTCCCAGAGTTGTCATCATCATTGTCATAGATATGAAGCAGGGTTTCAGGCGTTTCATTACCGATGCAAACCCAGGCATTGGGCTCACTATCTGTTTCTTCTGCAGCCGGATAAATATATTCAAGGGAACCGATTGTAGATTTTTTCCACACCTCCAGCGCATCAAATTCAGACCAGGATCCACTGGCGCCGACCTTGTATTCCAGGCTGCCGTTGTTGTCCCGGATACCAAATCCGCCGGATCCGTTGGTGGCATCAAAATTGAGATAGGACTGGCTTGCGCCTGAATCCACTGTGATTCCCGAGGAGTGGACCCGCAATTCTGCGACAACTGACATTGAAAACAATAGACTTACCGCCATACTGAAAACAACCCATGCAACCTGTTTCATTTTTTCCTCCCTTGGTTTGAATCAATTTTTATATACCCTGAACCTTCTATTGCTCGATAGACGATGATTTTAGACTACTCCTGCACAGAAAAGAGAGTCGGGAAAGGTAGAAAGAAGAGACTGTGTCAGGAAAAACAGCCTGCAAAAGCAAGTCATTATACCCCTATTCCGGGGCAACTGAAAGCATAAAAAAACCCCGGACTGTAACGGCGCGGAACAGCCCGGGGTTCAAGGAGAGACACTATCTGTATCGTTTTATTGCACTATATCAAGCGTTGCACGATCGACTATTCCTGGGGTTTGCCCATGACTTCGGCAAACATTTCCAGATCCCAGTTTCTGGAGTCGGCCACGTTCTGGCGGAACTTGATAAAGTCCACGGTATCCTGGCCGGTGATCTTCTTGGTGTTGAACGCACCGAAACCGAGGAAAGCTTCACCCGACATGTTGGCTGCCAGCCAGTGACGGTGATCGTTCTTCATGGTATCCCAGAAAAATTTCTTTTTCTGGCGGATATCTTCAATGGATTTAATGAGACATCCCGGGAACAGGTTGGCGAAGCGCCAGATGATCTTATCCACCTCTTTGTCCAGGAGTTCAAAGTCGGCATTGGGCTGGTGCTGTTTAACAAACGCCTTGCCATCCTTGAGTGCCTGGCCGGTCTTGTATTCACCATAGGCCACCTCACCGTCAACAATAAAGTTGTCGGTTTCGATCATGGGGTTTCTGACCCACTCGCCGTCCACTTTCAGGACCGGGACCACCTTGGAGATCATGCCCTTGAGCTTCATTTTATAGGCAGACCACATTTCACAGGACACACAGTTCCACATGGCATCTTCCATGGTCAGGAACCAGGGCAGAAAGTCGGAAGAACCGCCGGCCGGGGAAGATCCGTGCTTGGGACCGGCCTGGCCGAAGATGGCGAGGTCTGAGGAAACTGCCAGGTCACATGCCAGCCCGATTTCCTGACCACCGGCGACGCGCATGCCGTTCACGCGGCAGATGGTGGGTTTGTGGCAGCCCAGGATTGCATCTACCATGTGGTTGAACAGCTCCATATACTGGCCGTACTCATCACATCTCATGGAGTAGTATTCAGAATATTCCTTGGTGTTGCCGCCGGTGCAGAATGCATAGGGGCCGACCGCTGTAAAGACGACCGAAATGACGCTTCTGTCCAGGGATGCATTTTCAAACCCGGCAATGACACCCTTGACCATATCCGTGGTATAGGAGTTGTACTGTCTGGGGTTGTTCAGGGTGACCCAGGCTACATACAGCCCTTCCACCACCTTGCCGTCCGGATCCAGCAACGGCTTTTTCTCGTAAACAACGCACGGGGCATCATCCATTGTTCCCCAGTGCGGGTTTCTGTGCAGGGAATGATCTTTTTGCTCATTATCTCTCGGCATCCAATCTAAAGCCATGTTTTTACCTCCCAAAAAATGTTGTTGTCTATCCGATATAACCGCCGTCTACACCCAGGACCTGGCCGGTGATGTAACTGGCATCGTCAGAGGCCAGGAATACAAAGGCCGGGGCCACTTCTTCAGGCTCACCAAATCTGCCGAGCTGGATACGGCCTTCATAAATCTTGCGCAGCTTTTCATCGGACTGGAGTTTTCCGGTCATTTCAGTCTTGGTGATCCCCGGGCAGATTACGTTCACGTTGATGTTGTATCTTCCCAGCTCACGGGATGCGGATTTGGAGAACCCGATGATGCCGGCCTTGGCAGATGCATAGTTGATCTGGCCGATGGTGCCGAAAATACCGGCCGTGGAGATGACGTTAATGATCTTGCCGTATTTCTGCTCTTTCATGTGAAGGCCTGCAGCCTGGACCGTATTGAATGCCGCCTTGAGATGGATATCGATAATGACATCCCAGTCCTCTTCTTTCATTTTCAACAGCATGGAGGGTTTGGACACCCCCGCGTTATTCACCAGGATATCCACGCCGCCGAATTCGCTCACGCACGCTTCAACCAGCTTTTTGGCACTGTCATAACTGGCCACGTCTGCCTGAACCGCAAGGCCTTTGCGTCCAAGGGCTTCGATTTCGGCCACGGTTTCTTTTGCTGCGGAATCGTTGGAGTGATAGTTAACCACGACATCGGCACCCTCTTTGGCATACAACAGGGCGATGGCTTTGCCGATTCCCCGGCTTCCGCCAGTGACAATCGCTCTTTTACCTTCAAGTTTCATTCTTTTTTCCTTTATATAATTTTAAAAATCCGGTACCAGAACAATCCGTTGATCCGGTGACTGTTTATGTGCTTCGTCAAAACTTTCTACAATGGTACTCATGGGACGGGTCTGAACAAACTCATCAAAATTGATCTTGCCGCTGGTGATCATACTCAATACCGACGGGTAATACTCGGGCAGACATCCCCAGGTACCAATCACATCTGCATCAAATGCCATCAGTCTTGAGATGGAGTACTCCACCTTATGTGGACCGAACCCGATGATCACGAGTTTACCGGTAAAGCTTAAGAGAGCCAGTCCCAATTCCTGGCCAGGCTTTGA
The DNA here is from genome assembly GCA_004796375.1 of Desulfobacteraceae bacterium. Classification (GTDB taxonomy): domain Bacteria; phylum Desulfobacterota; class Desulfobacteria; order Desulfobacterales; family Desulfobacteraceae; genus MADRE2. The sequence continues at coordinate 7,808 of QZLA01000121.1, read as the reverse complement.
TCCGCTGGATTCGAATATTTTCCACCCGTATCCGGGAAGTCCCTGTTCCTTTCTAAAGCCTTTGAGCTCGGCAGAGATCTCTTTGGAGGATTTACCCGAAGAGTTGATCGCAAAATCCGCCCCGTTTTTCAACATGGTATCCAGGCGTTCCTGATTGATGTCAATGGCAACCACGGTTCCTGCACCCAGGGCTTTGAGTTCCTGCACCATGTACTGGCCCACACCGCCAACCCCGATGACGATGGTGTTGTCCCCGACCTGGACATCCGCCCGCTTGGCAGCCTGGAAAGGCGTGGTGGCGGCATCGGCCACAACGGCCAGTTTTTCAAGTGCCAGGTCTCCGCGGTTCTTGACTTCGCACAGGTCTATGGCCGGTACCGGGATATGGCTTGAAAATCCACCATAAATTCCCATACTGTTCCCCGGCATTTTCTGGGCCAGGCAGCGGTTACCGCGGCCGGTCTTGCAAAGCTCGCATTTCCGGCAGGGCATGACCGCCGGGATAATCACCTCTTTTCCGACCCAGGCTTTTACATCGTCTGCCGCATCCACCACGGTACCGGAAATTTCATGGCCCAGGGTCAACGGCGGCTGGTTCACGGTGGGCACGCCATAATAATAGTATCCCAGATCGGTGTGGCAGATGCCGCAGCCGGCCACTTCCACCAGCACGTCCCCCGCATTGAGTGCCGGTACATCGATTTGTGTTTTTTCAAGTTTTCCGGGTGTGACCTCCCCTGTTTCCCTGTCCTTTTTGAACGGGCTGACCATTTGCCAGGTCCAGATTTTATCAGGAACGTTTCCCATGATACTCTCCCAAATTTAGTTATGTTAGCATTTCACTACTTTAACTTTTGTACCGATCCACTCGGGCGGCAGGTATATCCTTCCACTGTTTCCACTGGAGTTCACCGTTTTTTCGATCATCTCCTCACCGTATATTTCGAATTTCACTTTCCTGCGGAGAAAATCGGTATCCATCTCTGACGGGTTGCCATCATTTTCGTTCATTGCAGCAACACACTCCTTGTGATTAAAAATAGCCATAATAATGATGAAACTTAGCTATTGTATGGATACTATTTAGATACATTACAGCTATTTGTCAAGATTTTTTTCCATCCCGACAACCAATACCTTTAACCCATTGATTTTAATAAGAGTATTGCAATTCGCTCTTGGTTTTCCAGGCCTTGGCGCACGGAACACTCCCCGGTCAAAACCCTTCTGAAAACAATCCTGATCGCCATGAATTATGCTGAAAAATCGATTTGGATCATTGACCAATCAACTGATGATTTTAACGGGAATCTCATCATTCTCAGCTTCTTTTTCAGGAGGTCCGTACCACAGCCATACCCATGAAAAATATAGTAAAATCAATCATAGTCCATGTTGACCCCAACGCCCCCACAACCATCAAGCAAGGCTTTAGGGCTTTTGAAAAATATATTCGTTGATTGGTCAACATTAATAATTTGTAAATTCCATTTTTTTTCTTGACATCCCGTTTTGGCCTAAAATATAGTAATCTGCATAGCTGATTTATAGTTACATTGTAAAACTTTCGTCCGTTGCCAGACATTTTTAAACTTGAAAGGAGGTTAAACAAGCAACCCAGCGCACTTTTTTGAGGTTCCCAAGTCAATTTGGCTCCAAACAAAACCAACATTTAGGAGGTCACCAACATGAAGAGGATTACCTTTTTTGCCTTTTTGATTGTCTGCTTCTGCAGTGCATTCATCATCGCCAGCCCCAACCCAGCAAAAGCCGGCACCAGTCTAACGTATGCCAATTTCTTCCCCCCCACACACATCCAGAGCCAGCTTGCTGAAGGCTGGTGCAAAGAAGTTGAAAAAAGAACCAATGGAGAAATTAAAATCAAATACTTTCCCGCCGGTACCCTGACCAAGGCACCCCAGACCTATGACGGTGTTGAAACAGGTATGGCCGATATCGGCATGACTGTTCTTGCATATACCCGAGGCCGTTTTCCTCTTACAGAAGCCATTGACCTGCCCATGGGATACAAGAGCGGTGTTCAGGCCACAAAAGTGGCAAATGCTGTATTGAACAAGTTCAACCCCAAAGAGTTCAATGACACCAAGATCATGTTCCTCCATGCCCACGGCCCCGGACTGATCCATACCCGGGATAAAAAGGTCGGCAACCTCGATGAACTCAAGGGTCTCAAACTCAGGGGAACCGGAACCAGCGGCCTGGTTCAGGCTGCTCTCGGCGCCGTTCCTGTGGGTAAAAGCATGAGAGAATGTTACCAGATGCTTCAAAAGGGTGTTGTTGACGGTTCCTCCCACCCGCTGGAAGCCAACAAAGGCTGGAAACTGGGTGAAGTGGTTAAATATGTTACTGAAAGTTACTCATGTGCATATACCACCACATTTGCTGTATTCATGAACAAGAACCGCTGGGAATCCCTGAAACCGGCCCATCAGAAAGTGATCCAGGAAATCAATGCTGAATTTGCCGCCAAACATGGTGTTGCATGGGACGAAGCAGACAAGGCCGGCCTGGAGTTCTTTAAGTCAAAAGGCGGCACCGTGGTTGCCCTGAGCGATGCTGAAGCGGCCAAATGGCAAGCTGCTGCTGCGCCCGTCATTGACAAATATATCGAAAAAGCCGGTAAAAAAGGCATTGATGGTAAAGCGGTTGTAGATTTCATCAAGGCGAATCTGGCTGATTAATTACATTAGATCTGTTTATTTTGAGTGCGGAATGGCACCCTTTGCCATTCCGCCTTTTTAAGGGGTTCAATCATTTTTAGGATGTTTTATGAGCAACAATATTTGGAAACCGCTGGATAAGTTCTCTGATATTTTAAAGATCATCGGAGCCATTTCTCTTTCAGGCATGATGTTTCTGACCGTTGTGGATGTTATCGGACGATATTTCAGGCACCCGATTTTCGGATCGGTAGAGATCGTTGGATTCTTAGCCACCATCGTGATTGCCACGGCATTGCCCTATACCCACAAAATGGACGGGCATGTGGGCGTGGAGATCCTGGTCAGGCTGCTGTCCAAGAAGACGCAACTGTGGATCAGGATCTGTACCCAACTGTTAAGCCTGATCCTGTTTGTCCTGATCACCTGGCAGATGTTTTTATATGCCCACGATATCCATAAAACCGGGGAGGTGTCCATGAATCTGGAGTTCCCCATCTACTATATCGTCTACCTGCTGGCTTTCGGCTTGTTGGCATTCACTGCCACCATTATTGAAAGCATTATCCTCAACCTAAAACAGCTAAGAGAAGTGTAACCTTATGACTCCCACAATGATCGGTATTATCGGCATCGTGATAATGATTGCCATGTTCCTGACCCAGATGCCGGTAGCCTATGTAATGGCTACAGTGGGCTTTATCGGGTTCAGTGTGGTGATCACCCCGCATGCCGGACTTGTCCTGTTGTCCCGAAATGTATATGAAACCTTTGCCTCCTATGATCTGACCACCATCCCCTTGTTCATTCTCATGGGACAGCTGGCCTTTAATTCAGGCATCAGCAAACGCCTTTACAATGCCGCCTACAAGTACCTTGGCGCCATTCGGGGCGGCCTGGCCATGACCACGGTTTCTGCGTGTACGGCATTTGGTGCGGTTTGCGGTTCAAGCCCTGCCACTGCGGCCACCATGGCCACGGTGGGACTGCCTGAGATGAAGCGTTATAACTATGCGGATGAGCTGGCCACGGGCTCTGTGGCATCCGGCGGCGGCATCGGCATGATCATGCCCCCCAGCGTTGTTTTGATCATCTACGGCATTCTCACCGAACAATCCATCGGCGCCCTGTTTGTTGCCGGTATTTTCCCGGCACTGCTGGTCACCCTGCTGTTTATCATCTGCATCTACATCCGCTGCCGGATGCACCCGGAACAGGGACCACCGGCTGAGAGATTTTCCTGGGCAGAGCGGATCAAAGCACTTTTGGGGTTGTCAGAAACCCTTATCGTATTCCTCCTGGTGATCGGCGGGATCTTCGTGGGATGGTTCACCCCCACAGAAGCTGCTGCCATCGGATCGTTCGGCGTGCTGGTCATCGCCATGATCCGCAAACAGATCACCTGGGCCGGATTTGTCAAATCCCTCTATGAAACCTTAAGGACCTCGTGCATGGTCATGATGCTGATCGCCGGTGCCGTGATCTTTGGCAAGTTCCTTGCCGTTACACGGATTCCCTTTGAGATTGCCGGCTGGGTCAGTGAGCTTCAGATCTCACCGTTCCTGGTTATGGGCGTCATCATCGGTATCTATTTCATCGGGGGATGCTTCATGGATGCCCTGGCGTTCGTGACCCTGACCGTCCCGATTTTCTTTCCCGTGGTCATGAATCTGGGGTATGATCCCATCTGGTTCGGTGTGATCATTGTTATGGTCACTGAGATGGGTGTCATCACACCCCCTGTGGGGATCAATGTTTACGTGGTTTATGGTGTTGCCAAAAATGTTCTGGATACGGAAGTGCCGCTTGAAGCCATTTTCAAGGGTATCTTTCCTTTCCTGATCGCTGTCATCGTGGGCGTGATTATCCTGATGATTTTTCCCAAAATCATCCTGTTCCTGCCCAACCTGATGTACAGTTAGCCGCAGGTTATCACCTGCAGAACAGCCCCCGCCCCGCCTGCCCCTCACTCCTGGGCAGGCGGGGTTTGCTATTTTTCCAATTTACCCCTTGCAAATATCGCTATTAAAGATAGTATACCCTCAGGCGATGCTTCATGCGTACACCCCGGCCAGCCAACCACGGGTGCCGGGAACCGGGTTAACATGAAATGAAATCATTGAGGAAAGCGCTTGAGACCTTCAAAGTTCAATTCCGGTGAATACCTCTCTTTTATGGGCCTTGAAACAGATCCTTTTGACAAATCCCCTGCCAAGGAAGATATCTGGTTGTCCGACCTGACCCGGGCCATTATCGATGATATTGCCCACTGTGTTTTCCAGAGCAGCGGCCTTATGCTGCTGACCGGCGAGACCGGTTCAGGAAAAACCCTGATCCTTGAGCATATTGCAGACCGCCTGTTCCGCGGGGACGCTCAAATCGCCGCCATCGACGCCGCCGTATTTCAGGTGGACGGGCTGCTGTGGGCCATTGGTCAGGAGATCGGGCTTACCGAAACCGACCTGAACGTGACCCGCCAGATGGAATCCCTGGAACAGCTTATTCTTGCGGTTGCCGGTGACGGCAAGGTATGTGCCCTCATCATCGATAATGCGCAACACCTTTCAGAAGGGGACTTTGAACTTATTGATCACCTGTCAGGTCTTAAATCGGGTCAAAACAGCGGAATCCAGATCATCCTTTCAGGAAACCTGGAACTGGCCGACCGTTTCCATTCTCGCCCGTTCAAGCCGCTCAAGGAACGACTGCACAGATGGCATGAGATCAAGGACCTCACTGCCCATGAACTGGCGACCTATGTCCGCTTTAGATTGACCCGCGCCGGCGACCAGGGGCAAATAACCGTTGAAAAGCAGGCCATGACCACCCTTTATAAAATGTCCCGGGGCAATATCGGCAGGATCAACCGGATCATGGACCAGGCCCTTCACCATGCCTTTATGGAACAGACGCTGACTGTCCGGAAAAAATTTGTAGAAGATGTGTTTATCGAAACCTTTTCAGGGGAATCTGAGTTTAAAAGAAACCCTGTATTTTTGACAGTTTTGGTGGTTTTATGTGCATCGCTTATCGGAATCGCCGGCATCACCCTGTTTCGTTACCAGAAGGGTTCCCAGACCACCGACACCCCTCTGCTCACCCCGGATATTGTGATCTCCAAATCGATACCCGAGCCGGAAAAAGTGCCGCAGGCAGAACCTCCGGACGACCCGCCTGCGCACCAAACCGGTGAACCGGCTCCCATAATTCCCCCGGAGGATCCTGTCCTGTCCTTCCTCAAGGCCTACCACCTTCAAATCTATGAACCGGAGTTCTCAAAAGCCCTGGAATCCGGGCAGCTTGAAGCGATCACCCGCCAAATCCACTCCGACACCGGACTGGCACTGGTCTCCCTTCAAACTATGCCTGAATCGATCAAAAAGAGTTTTCATATGCTGGCCATCAACACCGGACCGTCCGAAGAGGTCAGATACCACCTGTTCTGGGAGCCTGACGTGATCATTCCTTCTTATTATAAAGGATACCGTGGCAATGAAATTAAAACCCTTCAGGGCCTGCTGAAGGAACAACAGCTCTATCAACACACCATTGACGGTATTGTCGGCGACCAATCCACCCGTGGACTGAAGCAATTCCAAAAACTGCATGGTCTTGACCCCACCGGGCAACCGGATTTTTCCACCCTGTTCCTGCTGTCCAGACTGGGCACAGGATCTGTCGATCAATAAAAATTCATGTTTTTTTAAATAGATGCGTTTTTTTTGTTGACTTAATCATACAAAATAAGTAGGAATTAATCCTATAATTTTAGTTGGATATTGGAAACCGTTATTGAACCCGGTAAGCAACACCAAAACCCCAAAATGGGTTTGCCAAAATTTGGGTAAACCCAAAATTCAGGTAAAAAGGATTGGACCATGTCAAAAGTAAAATCATTTCAGCTGATAATGATTGCAATGGTTATCTTGATTTTTTTCCCGCTGATCGGTCAGAGCAAGGTGAAAGATATGGATAATCTGAAGGCACCGGATGTGATCTCCATCGATCTTCCGGCTCCCCCTTCAAGCAATGAAATGCCGTCAGTTGACTTTTTACACGCCCTGCACAACGAGGCTGCTGACGGTAAATGTGCGGAGTGTCACCTTGAAAAGGAAGGCACATTCGTCTTCAAATTCAAACGGACCGACACAGCACCTACCATGGAATTGTACCACGACAACTGCATTTCCTGTCATATCAAAACAGGTGATGCTGGGAAAAAATCAGGCCCCCTGGCTGCGGAGTGCCGCAGCTGTCACGGCAGAGAATTGGCGCCTGCCCAAACGGCCTGGAAAAAAATCACCTTTGACAAATCACTGCATGCACTTCACGAGCAGTCCAAGGATATCAAACCCCTTGATACATCACATACCGATAACTGCAGTGCATGCCACCATAAATTCAATACCAAAACCAAGCAGACCTATTACGTCCAGGGCGAGGAGGAATCCTGCGCCTATTGCCATAAAGCCACTGATGCCGATGATATCCGCGCCATCCGTCACGCATCCCATGACTCCTGTGTGGCCTGCCATGTGCGGCTGAGAAACCAGGAGGTTGCCGCAGGCCCCATCTCCTGCAAGGGCTGCCATGAGGCCGGGGAGCAGGCCAAAATCAAGGTGGTCAAGGATATTCCCAGAATGAAACGCAACCAGCCGGATGAAGCGTTTATGGCGGGCATGGCTTCCAAATCAGATACCCCAAAATACCTGATGAACCCGGTGGCCTTTAATCATAAACGTCATGAAACCACGGTTGAATCCTGCAAGGCCTGTCACCATGACACCCTCAAAAAGTGCAGCGAGTGCCACACCCCTAAAGGGGACGACAACGGCAAATTTGTCAGGCTTGAGCAGGCCATGCATATGGGCGGTAAGTCGCAAAGCTGCATCGGATGTCATGATAACATGACCCGGAATGCAGACTGTGCCGGATGCCACGACCTGATGCCCAAAGGACGGATGGATGATGACTCATGTGTAACCTGTCACAATATTGAAAACAACCGTGTGGTTATAGATGGAAAGATACAGAAAGCCTCTGCAAAACAGACGGTGGCCATGCGCTCCGGAAAATATACCCGGGTGAAAACGGATCAGATCCCTGAAACCGTAGTGATCGGTGAAC
>QZLA01000077.1 GCA_004796375.1 Desulfobacteraceae bacterium | reverse complement strand
GCTACGGTCTGTCCGGCATGGCCGCACTGACCTATGAGGTGGCCTGGACCCGTGTGCTGGCCATGATGATCGGGTCATCCACCTATGCCTTTACCATGATTCTGGCCGCCTTTGTCACGGGCCTGGCCCTGGGAAGCGCCGTGTGTGCAAGATATATCTCTAAAGTCCGCCACCCAATGGGGACGTTGGGGTTGGCCCAGATCCTGATGGGGGTATCGGCGCTGGCTGTGGTACCCCTGTTCGGAGTGCTTCCCTTTTACCTGACACAAGTGATTGCAAAATACTCTGATGGTTTCTGGCAGCTCCAGGCCGTGGAGTTCTTCCTGGTCCTCGGCATTGTTTTTATCCCCACCCTTTTGATGGGTGCAGCATTTCCTCTGGCCACCCATATTTTTTCCCTGCACCGAAAAAGGACCGGTGAATCCGTGGGTACTGTTTACGGCGCCAACACCCTGGGGACCATCATCGGGTCGGCCCTGGCCGGGTTTGTGCTGATCCCCCTGATCGGCACCCAGAAGACCATCTATGCCGCCACCGGCCTGAACCTGTTTGCGGCGGTGTTGTTTATCCTGGTATCCGGGTGGATCAGGGGAAAAAAGGTTCTCCGGTTCTTTGTTCCTGTTCCTGCGCTGCTGCTCATATGCATGGCGTTTATCCCGGCATGGAATGTCAATGCGCTGACCTTTGGCCCCTTTTACCAGGCGATCGGCCAGTCGTCCGGAACAACGGCTTCACGTCATGAGCTGCGTCAACTGGCCAAAAAGCCTGAGGTTTTGTTTCACCGGGACGGGCCTGCCACCTCTGTCACCATAAAAGACCTGCCGGATCAATCCAGGGTGCTGTTCATCAACGGCAAACCCGATGCCTCTTCCCGCGGGGACCTGCCGTCCCAGCTCCTGGTGGCCCACCTGCCCCTGATGATGCATCCCGATCCCAAGGATACCCTGGTGATTGGTTTGGCGTCGGGTATCACCCTCGGGGCGGCCACCCTGCATCCGGCCGAACGGATCGACTGCCTGGAGATTTCGCCCACCATGGTGGAAGCCAGCCATTATTTTGATGACTACAACTACCGACCCTTGGAGAACCCGAGGGTGAACCTGATCCTCGGGGACGGGCGGAATCATCTGGTCTGGTCACCCAATACCTATGACGTGATCATTTCTGAGCCGTCGAATCCCTATTTTGCCGGCATGGCCGACCTGTTTACCCTGGAGTTTTTCGAGCTGATGAAGCACCGGTTGAACCGGGGAGGGCTGGCCTGCGCCTGGGTACAGAGCTACCTCATGGACAAGGAGACCTTTCAAGGTATTGTCAAGGCATTCCACACCGTGTTTCCCGGAATGACCCTGTGGAAATCCCTGAAAGGAGACTGCATGATGGTTGGGGCCAAAGACAAGCTTCAGGTGGATCTTGACATCCTGAAGACCCGGATGACCATGCCGGGCATCCAAAAGGACCTGGCAAGGATCAACATTCATGATCTGCCGGATTTTCTGGGCCACCTGCTTACCGGCCCTGCGGGCTGCGCAAGGTTGTGCGAAGGTGCGTACACCCACACGGATGACAATCTGTTCGCAGAGTATGCCGCACCCAAAGCACTCATAGGCGGTAACATCCTGAAAGTGCCCCTGATCAACCGACTGGAACAGGTCCGGGAGGCAGACTTTTCCTTTATCACGGCTCCAGGGAAGAGAACCGATGGCCAAACGATTCTTGAAGCAGCCAAAAACCACGTGAATGCACGGGGCAGGGTGTATGCGTATTACGCAAAAAAACGGGAGCAGGGAGTATCAGACATCTCAATTTTAAAAACAGCCGCTCAACTGAATCCGGGTGACACCATGCTTCATGAAGCCGCGGACCGGTTCCGATCCACAGCATACCACCTGTTTCAGGACAAACGGCTAAATGAAGCGATCCGAGAATATGAAAACATACTAACGCTGTTCCCCAGCGATGCCAAGGCCAACTACAATTTAGGCATCCTGTTCAGGCATGCCGGAAAGCTCTCACGGGCTGTCAGTCATTTTCTTAAAGCGGCCCAGGCAGATCCGAACTACTACCAGGCACATTTCAACCTCGGGCAGATCCATGCTCAAACCTATCAATACACCAAGGCGCGAAGGCACTTGGAAAAAGTGCTGGAGATCAATCCTGAATTTGATCCGGCACGCAGTGCACTGGCAAGAATTTCAACCAAATTGTAAGACTGTAAATAGAAAATTAATGTTCGAATTTTTATAGAGAGGGTATTCAATGGCTTTAAAAAGATCTGTCATTGAGGGCAACATTCTGTATACCGAGGTGACTGGGGTATTTTCGTCTGACGATGCCATTGAAGCGCTGAATGCATTACCAGAATATTTTAGTGAAGGAGAGATATATGAGGTGCTGTTCATCGCTAATGGGACCAGAGGCGCATTTAACTCGCATGAGGAGCACGTGCAGGTCGTGATTGTTCAATCTATGGTACTGGCAAAAGCCAAAGGAGGTGCCATTGCCCTGGTCTCTGAAGAAGACCTGTTTTTTGGCCTGTTCAGATCAGCAGAAATTCAATTGGAAAATGAGTCGATAAATGCAGAAATTAAATCCTTTCGGTCACTGGATGTTGCAATAAACTGGATAAAAGAAACTCGAGACAAAAGCAAAAAGCGCATTTAATCCCTTTGGCCCGGGGGTATCCTATCAGGAAGTTAGAGTGCAATTTTTCGCACACGGGTTCATAGGCCTTTTGCGAGAGATTGTACAGGCCTGCGGTTGTACCTAATACAGGATATAGATAATGATCAGGCTGATCAGGGAGATCGTCAACGTAGAGAAGATGGACAATACCAGCGGTTTATAACCGATCTTCAACAGCTGCTTGAAATCTGTTTCCAGTCCCATGGCGCCCATGGCCATGGTCAATAAAAACATATCAAAGTATTCAATGGCTTTGACAGCTTTGGGTGTAAAAAAATCGTAGGAGTTCAGCATGACCATGCCCAGGAATCCGAGGAGGAAAAAGGGGAATTTCACCTGTCCCGGCTGATAGTTACCGCCTGATGTAATAAAATTGTTGGCATATAAAAAGGAGACGATAAAGGCAAACGGGACCAGGGCTGACACCCGGGTGAGTTTGACAATGGTGCCGATTTCACCGCTGACCTCGCCGCCGCCAAAGGCAGCAGCGATCACCTGGGCAACCTCGTGAATAGAAGCCCCTGCCCATATGCCATACTGGTTTTCAGCCAATCCCAGAACACCGCTTTTGAAAATCATGGGGTATGCCAACATGAGGATGGTCCCGAAAACCGTGATGGAACTGATGGCCACCACCACATTATCCTCTTTTGCCTGGGTGACGGCACCAGCCGTCATGATGGCGGACGCCCCGCAAATGGACGTACCCGTGGCAATTAAAAAGGTCTGGGACGGATCGCACCCCAATCGTCTCCCCATCCACATGGTGACGAACAGTGTGATGACCAGTGGGACGAGGGCCGCAATAAGACCCTCCCATCCAAGGCCGGTGATATTCTCAATGGTGATCCGTACCCCAAGCAAAGCAACGGCAAACCGAAGAACCTGCCGAATCGAATAGTTGATACCGTCCTTGTAAGCGGGCAGAAGAATGAATGCGTTACGCAGCAGGATGCCGATTCCCATGGCCACGATCAACGGGGTGACATAGGTGAGCTGTGCGCCGGTATAAATGGCAATGGCTGCAATACTGATGGTCAGCAGCAAGCCCGGAATCAATGCCGCCGTTTCCGGAGGCAGCAGAAAACTGAATTGATCAGCCAGGGTCATCAACCCTGTTCTGCGGTAGGGTTGGCCAATGTTTGGGATGGTGTTGGGGATTTCGGTGTCAGACCGGTTACTATCCATATTCATTTTTTGGTACCTGAATTATCCTGTTAATTGCGTTTTTCTAAAGTGTGATTCGGATTTGTCCGTATTTGTCAATGAGTGGGCATGTCTCAACGCGGTTTTGGGTTTTTAGTGGTCACCGCAAATTATATGCCAGGCAGGAATTTTTGCCGTGGCTGGTATTATTGGGTGGTTTTCCGCACATGTGGTGTGGGGGAGGTGTGCGAAAAATCACACAGATCCTGTGGAGTAAAACACTTGAAATTTCTTCTGGTTTTAAAACGGGTTCCGAGCTAATATGGGAAACGGTATGGGTTATTGCTCATGTTGATTTCAAGGCCGGTTCGAAGGCGGTTCAAACGGCATAGGCGACATGGGAAACATCGGT
>QZLA01000153.1 GCA_004796375.1 Desulfobacteraceae bacterium | reverse complement strand
TCAGCTTGTGGATCACCAACAGCTCAGGACAGACCATTGCCACTACCGAAATTGTTAAAGTATGGGGCTCTGATGCAGGAGGAATACCCTAAATGAAATTATTTGCTTTGCCGGTCAAAAATGAAAACGGCTCCGTCATCGTGTTCGCGCTGTTACTCCTTGCTGCAATGACCGTGGTTGGTCTGATGTCTTCTGACCGATCGATAACCGAGAATTTGATCAATCGCAACGTGGCCATGGACCTGCAGAATGTAAGGCTTTCCGAATCCGGCCTTATGGAGGGCGTCCAGTGGATTCTGCAGTCCAATGATCCGGCCAGCGGTTTCAATATGGCCGATGCCATGCTGGTTGATCCGGACACTACATTTGCAGGCATCAACGATGATGAGGCCTGGGAAACCAGCGGCCAACAGGACCAATGGTATGATGAAAATAATAATAACCAGGTATTAACCAACGCCAATGCCTTTGCGCCCAATATGATTGAAAACGCGGGTGCAGGGACATTTCAGTTGTTGAATATACGGGGGGAAGAGTTTATTGGATTACCCGCAACCAAGCGCTACCGGATCACAATGATAGGATGGGATCCAGCGCCGTTTGCCTCTTTAAAGGCCACGGGCAGTTCACGGTTTATCGGAAAGATACTTTCTGAGTATGCTTCGGATAACTATGGATTCAAGCGCATGGAAGCTGGGGTAGAACGCGTATTTTAACTTAACTTCAGGATAATACACTTATGAAAGCAACACTCAATTTTTTCAGAAAATCTGGATTATTGTGGATCGTGGCTACTGTGTTTGTGTTGATTCATTCTACGACCAGTTTCACTGCAGACAACTGCGTGGTGGATAACCTGGCAGATGTTCCTCTGGATACAAAACAGCAGTCCGCCCCCGGTATATTGATGTTCCTCATGGATGATTCCGGCAGTATGGATTTTGCAACCATGGTGGAAAGCAAAACTTTTAACGGATATAACTACGCACAAAATGCATCAGACGGCCAGGTGGATTTTGGGTTTGGAGACAGGGCTTATACCTTTACTGACCCTGGAGATGATGTATATGACCGTAATTTCCAGGGCCATGAACACCTGTTCTGGTATACACAGTTCTATATTACCAACAAGATGTACTATAATCCTCACACCACCTACCTGCCTTGGCCCAAATGGAATAAAGCCGGCATTGTGGTCGATGCACCGACCTGGACCGATTCGGATTTCACAGAAGCCTTTGATATGGATCCAAACAACCCGCGGTCCAATCCCCTCTATGATGACCACACCCTGGATATGAGCGCTACCTACGATTTTGGCAGTTTTCCAAGAGAACACATCCTTAAATACCCTGGCAGTATTGTTATTGATGATTCTGAAACCGGCACCGACCAGAATGATGTCATCATTGACAACTGTGACGCCGGGTTTTCCAAATCAGTCAGAGATGGAGGGATATGGACAACATCCGGCAACGGGTATGATGGAGGCTGTGGTACGGTAGCTTATATTGCTGACAACAGTGGTGAAGGATTTTATACCGCTACATGGGAAGCATCCGGCGTTGATACCGACGCGGTTTTTGAGGCCTATGCCATGTGGAGCGCATATGATGAACGCGGATCCGATATCCCTTATACCATTTATCATGATGGTGGTACCACGACTATTCAGGTCGACCAGACCGATACCGCCGGACAGACGGACTGGTTCCGGCTAGGTACCGACACCTTTACATTCAGTGACGGCAACATTAAGGTCATGATCGATGATTATGAGGTGACCCTTGCCGGCGGCGGCGCTGCTTCTAACGAAGTGTCAGCAGATGCGGTTAAATTCTCTTGTGTGTCCAACTGCACCGGCACCCTTGATCCGCCCTTCCAGGCGACCGGGCCTGCTGCCACCACGACCGGATGGACCACCCGCGGAACAGACGGTGACTGCCTTGACGGAAGCTACAACACAGAGGGTTACTATTTGAGGGCCGAGCAGGAAGGCCACTACACTGCCACCTGGACAACGTATAATCTCGATACGGCTACTGAATATGATATTTATGTCTGGTTCAATGACAATACTTCGGATAACAGCAATTCAGTGAATTACAAGATCTATGATGACAATACTGAAATCGACTCTGTTATTGTCAACCAGAAAAATGAGTACAGCCTTCCTCTAAGAATATCCACAAAACTGACGTTTCCTTCCGGCACCGGTCGTATCAAACTTGATTTTAACCTTGCTGCAGGCGGCGACTACGTCAATGCAGATGCGGTTGCCTTTGTTCCTTCTGTTCCTGATTTTATCGTCAACCGTCATTATTATGTCCATACCGGTTATGATGGGGTTGACAATGACGGTGACGGCAAAGTGGATGCTGATGATACTGAAGCACCGCTCGAAGATGAAATCTACCTGGTGAATCTGAACGGTGATTTTGAATTTTATAAAGTAACCGAAGATGCCAATGGCATGGCAACCAATTTTGAGACCAAAACGGCTGCTGAGGCCGGCCTAGAATGGGTAACCACCCGCAGGACCTATGATGAGGAATGCGCCAATTTTGCCAACTGGTTTTCATTTTACCGCAGGCGTGAACTCACAGCAAAGAATGCTATCGGGAATGTGGTTACGGACATGACGGGTCTATTAGTTGGGTATCTGACCATCCATAACCGGATCGAGCAGGAACCCTTACCAGTCCAGGTGTATGATGACGGAGTGAATGATGTGGCCGGTGATGAGAATTTCTGGGATGAAACCGATAATCTGCTCCACGTACTCTACCAGGACTACACGTCAAGTGGCGGCACACCATTGAGAACCAGCCTCAGAGAAATGGGTGAATTCTTTAAAGGCAATAACACGGAAAAAGTGCCTGGCGATGGCAACTACAACTCTATTATTCCATCTGATATCTACCCTTCAGGAACTTCGGCATACACGACCTCAACCTATTATCCATTTTTTCCACCTGCCGACGGCGGCGCATGTCAACAAGCCTTCTGCATTGCCATGACAGACGGATTCTGGAACTCGGACAGCCCCAATGTCGGAAATGAAGACAAGGATGGGAGTAACAACACATCCTGGGATGGCGGTGAGTTTGCTGACGAATATGAGAATACGCTTGCTGACGTTGCCATGAAATACTATGAGACCGATTTGAACTCCAACCTTTTGGATGTTGTACCCAAAAACACCATGGATCTTGCTACCCATCAGCACATGGTGACCTATGGGTTGTCCTTTGGTGCCAAAGGCTCACTTGATCCATTGGACTACGAGGATTGCCCCTACAAAAACGGCAGTTGTCCGGACTGGCCAAACCCAACATCAGCCAATGCTTATAAGATTGATGATCTGTACCACGCCTCTGTCAATGGCCGCGGACGGTTCCTGAATGCCAGCAACCCGGAAGAGCTCCTGATTGCCATGGATATTCTAAAGGCGGATATAGAAGCCCGCCTGGGTGCTGCCGGTGCGGTTGCCACCAACTCATTCCAGAGGATTGTCGGCACCTCTATCTACAGAGGAACTTATACCACAGACACATGGGTTGGAGATGTCAAAGCCCTGAAGCTCAACCCCCTGACTGGCCAATTTGTCAATGTCGACGGAGAATGGTCAGCCCAGGCCCAGCTAGATGCCCAGGTTGCTGCCAGTAGTAATACCGGTTGGAAGGCCCGTAAAATCTACACCATGACCGACTACACCATGGAATTCAAAAGTCTTCAGACCAATGGCATAAATGACGATGGTGATACTGACACCGATGAAGCTGATGAAGAACACACCTGCCCCTCATTTCTTTCAGACGGACTTGATAATGACTTTGACGGTATGATCGATGAATCCCGCACCAATGGTGTGGACGATGACTTAGATGGCGACACTGATGAAGCGGATGAGGTTGCAGACGAAGACAAATGTTTCCCCAATTTCAGAACTGATAACCTCGACAATGACGGGGATGGTTTTACTGACGAAGAGGATGAAGCCTATATTGTGGACTACCTGAGGGGTGATAACTCCAAGACTGAAGATAATGGCGGTAACTTCAGAAACCGCAGCCATATCCTCGGGGATATTGTTCACTCCGCGCCTGTTTACCATGACGGTGTCGTGTATATCGGTGCGAATGACGGTATGCTCCATGCCTTTGATGCGGATGACGGTGACGGAGACGGATTTTCACAGGGCGATGAGATTTTTGCATACATCCCTAGAACCATCCTGAACAGTTCGAATCTGCCCAAACTGGTTAACCCCGACTACCAGCACAAGTTTTTTGTGGATAACACACCCTACGTGAAAAAGATCGATTACTGGGATGAGTATGAAGGTAAGTGGATTTCCGATTACGGTGAAACCCTTCTTGTCGGAGGATTTGGTAAAGGCGGTAAAGGCATATTCTGCCTTAATGTCGGCGGTGCCACGAACGGCTATTTTTACTCGGCCACGTTTGAGTATCCGCCTGAACCGGATGATGACATGGGATATTCCTACAGCAAGGCCTATTTTGCCAAGACTGCCGATCCGGCTGTCGGCTGGGTGGTGATCTTCGGCAACGGCTACGGATCGACCAATGATGAAGCGGTCCTATATATGATCGATATTGACAACTACGGTTATATTACAGATGCCGTATTCACCAATGGGGTGAAGAAATTCAAAACCGGTGCGGCCGGATGTAATGGTATGAGTTCCCCGGCCATTATTGATGTTGAAGCGGACGGATTCGTGGACTACATTTACGCTGGGGACCTGAACGGCAACCTCTGGAAATTTGATTTTAATTCTGAAGATCATAATGATTGGGGATTTGCATTTATGGAGGGTTCATCCCCGAAGCCCATGATCAAGGTGACCAACTATAAAGCATCAACCACTACAGTCATGAACCAGCCGATTACGGTTGAACCCAATGTCATGCGACAGCTGTGTGACGGGGGCAGACCCGGATATATTGTCATTTTCAGTACCGGCCAGTTCCTGAGCGAGGAGGATTTCACCAATGACATCGCCTCTGCTTCCCAGACTTTCTACGGGATTTGGGACTTCCAGGAGGCCTGGTACTCTGAAAACGAGTTTGGTGTCCGGACCAATAAATACGGCGTTGAGTACACCAGCCTGTATTACGGAACATTTAATGCCGATACCGGCATACTGGATCTTCCGGATAGTTGGGATGCCATTGACTGGGATGGGACAATGACCGAACCCATTACCCTGCTTGAACAGGATGCTGAGTTCATCAATGATGCGTTTGTCGACGATACATCTGAAAACACCGATAACCTAAACTCCGGTTGGGTGATCCTCACAGACAAACTGATCTCATGGCTGAAAACCGAGGATTATAACAATAACAGCAAACCAGATGCCGATACCACTGACTACGGTAATGACGGGATTGACAATGATGCGGATGGTGTGTCAGACGCAGACACAATACCGGACCCGGATGAAACCAGTGATGACCACGTGGGATGGTTCTTTAACCAGCCTCAGGTTGGCGCAAGGGGCATACGGAACCCGTTGATCTATCCGGGAGCCGGCAACAATACCGGTATTGGGGTCTTTATTTCATCAATCCCCTCAGAATCACCCTGTGAAGCCGGCGGCATCTCATGGCTGTACCAGATTGATATGTGTGACGGCGGCCGGACAGAGGATGCTCAATTCGACTATAATAACGATTATAAGGTAGGCGGGCCAGGCGATTTTGTGGAAATTGATGATCCGAAATATGATGATGACTCAGATGACCTGCCGCCCACCGGAACACAGTTCAACATGATTCTTTATGAACCGGTGGTGGTAGACAACAATCTGTATATCAATACATCAACGCCTGCACCGCCGCTGATCGTTCCGATTCCGGAGGATCCTGAAGGCATGCTCTACTGGTGGATGTTATAACTATTAATTTCAAATTTCAGGAGAAGTACCTGCTATGGAATTTACATATAAGCTTATAAAAACGCTTCTGCTTGGCGCCTTGCTCATATCTGCCATGGCACCACTCAGCCTTGCGGTTGCTGACAGTCCGTTGACATTCAAAGCGGTCCAGGCACCTATCAAGTTCAACGCCGCAGATGTTTTGGATGACATGGTCCCCCCGGAAAAAAAATACGACGTTTTTGGTGTTGTTGACTTTATCAACAACAAATGGATTGTCATTGAAGACTCTCAGTATTATTATTCTCAGAACTATAGAGTCAGAGGGGTCAAAGCCGGAAATACGGTAGGGCTGATGCTTGACCATAACGAAAGGGTCACCCAGGCTGAAAAATTCTAATTTCTGAACCATACCAGCGGCATTCCCAGTTGAAAACAGGCGTGCCGCTGGTTCATCATTTACGGAGACTGACAAAAAGGTAAATATCATGAAAATTTCACGTTTCATATCCATATTATTCCTTGCTTCATTTTTATGCCTTCTTTCTTTTGGAATCTCTTTTTCAGAGTATTACCAATATATTGATGAAAATGGTGTAATTACGTTTACCGATGACCTGTCAGAAGTTCCTGTAGACCAACTTGATCAATACAAAACCCATGAATCTGTAGAAACCTCTCCCGTAGAAGAAGACGCCGGTGGTGATGATCAATCCGCTGCCCAGACCCCGGCCAATACCGTCCAGAAAGTCCCTGTGAACACCGCAAGCGGAACTGCTGCCCTTCTTGAAGAAGCCCGCGCACTTGAGAGAGAAAGCAAAGAACTGGAAAACCTCTACCAGGGCATCCAAAAGGATAGAAAAGAGATCGAAGCAGTCACATTTGACAAGCTGAGCAATGAGGAAAAAACACAGTATGAGGAACGCTTCAACGCACTCTCTAAGCGCATCAGTGACTATGACGAGCAAAGACAATCGTTTGAAAATAAGGTAGACGCCTACAACCAGAAAGTGCTTGGCCCGCCTTCAGACACGCCTGCCGTAGCTGATGCCGGTACAGCCGATTCTGCTGCAGATCAGCAGGACGCTGCAGATCAGGATAGTGAAGCACTATCAGAACAGGATACTGTTGATTCCGAACCTGCCGATGAAGGCGAGGAAGAGGTCGTTGAAGAAGATGTGGAAGACCCTTATGCGTTTGAGGAAGACACGCCTGACGATGATACTGATACCGAGTACCTCCTTGAAGATGAAGATACAGACGACGAATTTGAAGAGGAAGAATCTTTTGAGGATGAGGAGCCTGAAGAAGAAGAGTAGCCAGACAGTTTGATAACCGCTTCAGCCCAGCATTGCTTTATTGAAAATCTTTAAATTAAATATCCAGATCTGATTTATCCAGCCGGTAACGGATCGATCTCAGGCTCAGTCTGAGAAGATCTGCTGCCCGGCTTTTGTTTCCGCCAGAGACCTCCATGGCCTTTTTCAGGTAGGCATTTTCAATAGATGCCAGAATCTCGTCCAGGTCAACCCCCTGCTCCACATCATCCAGGTCAAACCGTTTGTTCTGAATCCCTTCAATCCACCGGCGTTTTTTGTGCATGGAGATGGTCAGGCTCTCCGGAAGGATGATGTTGGTGGAAGACATGGCCACGGAACGTTCGATCAGGTTCTCCAGCTCCCTGACATTCCCTGGAAAGCTGTACTTATTGAGAAAATCAATGGCATAGGAGGAGAGTTTTACATTTTCCTTGCCCATCCGTTTTGAAAACTTTTCAGCAAAATGGCGGGCCAGGATTTCAACATCCCCTTTTCGTTCTTTTAGCGACGGTACTTTAAGCGGTATCACATTCAGTCTGAAGAACAGATCCTCCCTGAAATTGCCTTCAATGACTTCGCGTTCCAGATTCTTATTGGTCGCCGAAATGATGCGCACATCCACTTCAATTTCTTCTGTACCGCCCACCGGCTTGACCGAGGTCTCCTGGACCGCACGCAGCAGCTTGACCTGCAGGAGGGTGGAGAGTTCACCAATTTCATCGAGAAATATGGTGCCTTCATGGGCAGCCTCAAACAGCCCCTGCTTATCGGAAACAGCACCGGTAAATGATCCTTTGACATGCCCGAAAAACTCGCTTTCCATCAAGGTATCCGGGATTCCGCCGCAGTTGACCACCACAAAGGGTTTGTCTTTACGTGGAGAATTGTCATGGATGGCCCTGGCGATCAACTCTTTTCCGGTCCCGCTTTCTCCGGTAATCAGCACATTGGTCTTGGTGGCCGCCACCTGGGTGATTTTCTGGAAAATCAACTGCATGCCCGGGCTAGAACCCACGATTTTTTCAAAATGCAGGTGATCCTTCATCTGGCTGGACAGGATCTCCCGCTCATGCTCAATCGTTCGAAGTTCCAGCGCCTTTTGGATGGTCTGGATCAGCTCCTTGTTGTCAAACGGTTTGGGCACAAAATCATAGGCCCCCTCATTCATGGCTTCCACAGCGATTTCCGTAGTGGAATAGGCAGAGATCATGATAACAACTGTGGCGGCATTTTTCTTTTTCGCGGCGCGGAGCACTTCAAGCCCGGTGATATCACCAAGCCGGATATCGGTAAGTACCAGGTCGTAGTTTTTCTTTTTGATCAGGTTCAGCGCCTGCTTGCCGTTATTGGCCAGAGCCACGTCATAATGATGTTTGGTCAGCAGGACTTCGAGAAAGTCCCGCATGCTCTCTTCATCATCAACAACAAGAATGGTGGGTGTCTTATTCATGCATCATCGTGCTGCCCGGCAAAACCGGTTTGTCTTGAATATACGATCCGGCCGTCTACAAGGGTGGATTCTACCCTGCCCCTGACGGTCATTCCGTCAAACGGGGTATTACGGCTTTTGGATGAAAACTCTCCGGAATCTACAGTGAATTCAGCTTCCGGATCAAAAATGGTAATATCTGCCATTGTACCGGGTTTCATGTCATTGTCAACACCAATCAGGGCGGCCGGCTGTT
>QZLA01000384.1 GCA_004796375.1 Desulfobacteraceae bacterium | reverse complement strand
TATTCACAAGCCGGACAGCAATGCCGCCCACAAACGATGGTATTACTATGTCAAGTCCGAGGACAGCGGAACCACATGGTCCGATCCCGTGCTGTGCCTGCAGCGGGAGCTGGACGACCCCTACGGTATGTGTGAAATGTACGTTGGATACACGACCCAGGAGCCTATGCAGGACAATGAGCCCGAAAGATGGTGGTTTGCCTTTACCGCTTCATCCGGATTTCAGTACCAGGGCACCCATAGGGGCTCGATGAATTCGGGCTTTCTATATGACCATACAGCAGATTGGGGCAGCGGCAGCAATTTCACCTACCGGTGGCTGTACAATGTGACCAAGGGCACCCACAGCGGCATTGATTCTGCCGATGACACCCATGTGTTCCCCAGCAGTCCCATGGATTGGGACACGGGTGACGCCTATGGCATCGCCTACCACAACATCTATCACTCGGATATCTTTGTGGTGTATTTCAGGCCCGATACCGGCCGGTGGTATGATGCCGCGCACACCGACCTTGGCGAGGTGGTTTCACGTGCGGAGATGGAGACCGATGCGGCCCGGCCCTATCAATCCCCGGTCCCGCCGGCCGCTAAGGATGTCGGTTACATACCGGTGGTGGCGGTGAATGATCAGGGACACCCGTCCACGGTTCACAATGATACCATTTACAACTGGGACGGCACCCGCTGGAACACGGTTTCAGGTACCCGGCCATCAGGAGACCTTCGGTTTTTCTGGTTTGCAGACGGGCAGTACTACTGGGCTGCCGGCCGGCTTGAGGTGTTTGCCAGCCCGGACACCCAGATCTGGAACCGTATCGGCAGCACGTCCCTGCCAGATGCCAACGGGTATCCCGCCTATGCCACCTTTATCTCCCAGGGACATGCCCAGGCAGCCATGAATGTGCATGAATACCGGCAGGATCAGGCTGGAAATGCCTATGCCCTAGCGTTTGCCCAGAGCACCTCTGCAAAGACCATTGTACTCAGGACCCCTCACCCACACATCCCGGCAGGGGGGCGAGCGATCATTCATGCCTATGTCACGGATAAGTATCACGGCACCCGCTCACGTATCAGGGATGCGGCCAACGAGATCACCCTGTCAGTGGTGGAGGGCCGCGCACGGGTAAACCCGGGGGCGGTTCATGCGGTCAACGGCCATGCACAGTTTACCGTGGATCACTTCGGCTTCCAGACCGGTCCCATTGTATGCGAGGCCATGTCATCCGGGCTTGAGCCTTCCCGGATTACCCTTGATATCTCCGGAGCGTCCGGGACCCCGTTGAATGTCACACTTCCCGGAACCATACTCCTTTTGAACGAGTGACCCATCACTTACGGGTCCATCAGCAGGAGATTGATCCCAGGACTCACAGAGCGGCAGATATCCACGGCATAGGACCATCCGCCGGTCCCCTGCATGCCGCCGGTAAGATTGTAAAGGACCATCTCGTCATGACCTGCCCAGAACTGCATATTCCACAAATGGTTCAAGGCTTCAAGGCTTCGGTTCCCGGTCCGGCATGCCAGGACGATATTGCCGCTATCCGGCAGGATACTGTCATACTGAGCTGCGAATTGCCCGGAATTCCAGGACAGGCGTATTGCCCCGGGAATATGACCTGAGCAGTATTCGTCCCTCTCCCTAACGTCGGAAATGAACAGGTTTGTGGAGGCATCCATCAGTGTTTTCAGGGATGCCGGATCAATATTGACATATTTTGCGTATATGCTGTAGACGCGGAACTGCTGATTAATGGTCATGGGCGTGACCGTATCAAGTTCCAATCCAATATCAACGGTTCTCAATGATGGATTGATGGTATATCCGGTTACCCCTTGCTGATTTTGCAGTATAGACCCTATACGGCTTTGGGTTGTTCAGAACCAGTCGGGAATATAAAATTGAACGGTTATGGGTGCTGCAGATGCCCTGGAACAAACGAGCAGCACCAAAATGCCAATGATCAGTCCCCGCTTTAAAGCGTTTGATTTCATGGATCCTCCGGTTTCAGTCCCTGGTCAAAAGGGTATATCATACGCTATCCCCAGGGTTCCCGTCAATCTATCTGCAAAATCCTGCACCAGAAACCCGGGTGTGTGAATTAAGGTGGTGACAATCCGCACATGCGCTGGTATATTAACGCCTTGATCTGATACATTACATATTAAGAAACTGAAAGGAGAGACATATGAAAAATGCCAGCATCGGCGTCAAGATTGGTACCGGATTCGCTACAGTTATCGTTTTAACCCTCATTGTGGGACTGTCCGGCTTCATTTCCTTGAACAATGTCTTGAGGGAAACCGATCTGTCTAAGGGGATCGACCGGGTCAACAGCCGGTTTACCCAAGCCGTGCAGCAAAACAGTCTCTATCTTTTAAACAACCATAGTGAGGGCAGGGACGTTCAGGCCAAAGCCTTAGAACAGGCCCATGCCTTCCTGGGTGACTGCAGCAAAGAGATCCAGGCCATATCCGGTCAAAAGGGACTGCCCGAAGAGATCATCGACATTTTAACCCGAACCGCCAAAGACATCAGCCAGTTCCAGGAAAACTTCAAACAATTCGATTCTTCAGAGCTCAATAAAACCGAGATCGGCCAGTCTTTAGCGGCGCTGTTCAATGTCATCATTGAAAAGTCTCAGTTCCAGGATAATATCAAATCCGCAAGCACGATTCTCCAATCCGACTGTGAAGGCTATTTTCAACGGAACACACAGAAAAAGTGGGAAAGTATTCTCGCCCATCACCAGGCATTTCAAGAGACCATGGGTGAATGGAAGGACCGGTCCGCCGGAAATGCCTACATGAAAAAGACATTTGATGAGATGAATGCGGAGTTTATTAAAATTTATCCACTTTTAGAACAGTACCACCAGGAAGTGACGCTTCAGTCCCAAATCAGCGAAAAAATGCTCCAGGCAAGGGATGCGGTCGCCGCCAACCTGGATCGTATCCGGGATATCTCGTTTGACAAAATGAACCGGGTCAGAAAACTGTCCAACATTATTATCATGACCGCACTGCTGATTGCCGCCGTTATCGGTGTCCTGGCCGGCGCCATGTCCATCATGGCCATTGTCAGACCGATCAAGAGTGTAGCATTTGAGCTCAAGGACATTGCCGAGGGCGAAGGTGATCTCACCCGTCGACTTGAGGTGGGCAGCAAGGATGAGACCGGGGCACTGGCCAATAATTTCAATCTCTTTATCCAGCGGGTCCAGGAGCTGATCCAGGAGGTATCACAAAACGCGGGCCACCTGAACTCGTCGGCCACTGAACTGAAAACCATTGCTGAAAGCATGTCAGCCACTTCAGATGAAACATCCGAACAATCCAATGCCGTGGCTGCCGCCTCCGAACAGTTGAGCATGAACATGAACACCGTGGCGTCAACCATGGATCAGGCATCTGCCAATGTTGGCAGCATCAACAATGCCTCGGATGAGATGAGCACTACCATCAATGAAATCGCCGGGAATACGGCCGCGGCAAAAGATATCACGGAAACCGCGGTTTCCCACTCAAAGGATGCGTCCCAACAGGTTGAAGCACTGGGTAACGCCGCGGCAGAGATCGGCAACGTGGTTGAAACCATCACCGATATTTCCGGACAGGTTAACCTTCTTGCGCTAAATGCCACCATTGAGGCGGCAAGGGCCGGTGAGGCCGGCAAGGGGTTTGCCGTTGTAGCCAATGAGATCAAGGATCTGGCCAGTCAGACCGCCAACGCCTCAGGCGAAATCAAAACCAAGGTTGACTCGATCCAGTCCACCACTCAGACCACGGTTGAGGTCATCGGGCAGATCAGCCGGGTGGTCAATGAGGTGAATGAAATCGTTGCCGTGATTGCTTCGGCGGTCGAGGAGCAGTCAGCCACCACCTCGGAGATCTCCACGAACATCTCCCAGGTATCCACGGGCATCGGTGAGATCAATGTCAACATCACCCAGAGTAATTCTGCCGTTTCTGAAATTGCACAACAAATCACCTCTGTCACCCGGTCAGCACAGGACGTATCTGAAAACAGCACCACGATTGACCAAAGTGCTGCCTCCCTCACCGAATATGCCAACCAGCTCAATCGGCTGGTCGGAACGTTTAAGTTTTAACCGCCTGTAACGCGACATTGGGCAACGTGCTTTAACACTTGCATATTTTCATTCATGTGCCTATGATGAATACTAAATCCTAACCTGTGAACGGAGGTGTGCCATGACCCTGGTTCGACTGCTCTACACCAGCCGGTCTACACCGGACTGCAACCTGGATGACATTAGAGGAATCTTGGAGGTCGCCCGCGAAAAAAACATGAAACGTGGAATCAGCGGGATCCTGTTCTACGATCCCAAATATTTCATCCAATGGCTTGAGGGTCCGCGACGTTCGGTCAATGCCCTGTATGCAGATATCCTGAAAGACTCGCGGCATCAGGATGTCACCATCCTGGATTACCAGGAGGTGGATGCCCGTTCATTCGGCAAGTGGTCAGTGGCGTATGTATCTGCCCGAAAAACAGACCAGTCGATCCTGTTCAAGTATTCTTCCGGCACCGCCTTTGACCCGTTCGGCCTGTCTTCCAGAAGTGCGGTCAAACTCATTTTTGAACTGGCTGATGCCAACGAGGCTTTCCTAAGCGAGAGTATTTCGGATGATGACCATTAACCCCATGCAATGAAAATTCTGGATATCATGAAAAGAACCCTGTATCTGTCCGTCCTGATTGTCATTTTCTCAAGTTTCCCGTGCCTGGCCGATACATCGGTCTGGAAAATATCTTCACAAGATACCCACATCTATCTTTGCGGCACCTCCCACCTGCTCAGGCCGTCTGACTTTCCGCTGCCCAGGGAGTTTGAACAGGCCTATAACGATTCAGCCATACTGGTTTTTGAGGCAGATGTGGCAAGGATGCAGGATCCTTCGGTCCAGCACCTGCTGATGTCCAAAGTTCACCTGCCCGGAACCACCCTTGAATCCGTACTGCCACCGGATACCTACAAGATGCTTGAAGCACACTGCCGGCAGATCGGATTGCCCATTGAGGGAATTAACCGGTATAAACCGTCCATGGCCATGATGACCATAGTCCTGGTAGAATTTCAGAAAATGGGGTTTACCATGGAAGGTGTGGATATGCACTTTTACCAAAAGGGGCGGCAGGGCGGCAAATCATTTCAATTTCTTGAGACGGTGGAGCAGCAGATTGAATTTGTGGTCGGCCTGGGTAAGGGTTTTGAAGAGGAGTTTGTCAAGCACTCCCTGGAAGATATCCACCAGGTCAAATCCAAGCTGCCCCGGATGATCAATGCCTGGCGTATCGGAGACCGCGATGCGCTTAAGGAATTGTTTATCACCCCCATTCAAGAGAAATTTCCCCACATGTACCGGCAGTTGCTGACCGACCGGAACACCGCCTGGATCCCCCGGATTGAACAAATGATCACTTCCGGTAAAAAGGCCATGATCCTTGTGGGCGTCGCCCACTTCATCGGTAAAGACGGACTGTTGACCCAACTGGAAAAGCGTGGATACCGGGTGGAGAAACTGTAATGAGATTTGCGCATACCAACATTGCGGCTAAAGACTGGAAAAGACTCTCCCGATTCTACATCCAGGTATTTCAGTGCAGAGAAAAGCCACCCCAACGAAATCTGTCAGGCGGCTGGCTGGACCGGGCCACCGGGCTGACCAGAGCCCGACTTGAAGGGATTCATCTCTGGCTGCCAGGTTTTGACGCCCTTGGCGACCATGCCCCGACCCTTGAAATCTTTACCTACGATGAGACCATGGAAGCGCCTTTAAGGATGGCTGATCACCAGGGGTATACCCATATCGCCTTTGAAGTGGATGATGTGGATGCCTGCCTTGCCCTTGCCCTTGAACACGGTGCCTCCATGCTCGGGCAGGTGGTCGAAAAAACGATTGATGGTGTGGGATTGTTGAAATTCGTCTATTTCAGGGATCCTGAAAACAATATTGTAGAGATTCAATCCTGGCACAAGGATTAACTCACCGCCCTCTCCCACTCACAATGTTTCTCATTGAACCGGATCCGGGTTTGACATGGGTTATGTTATGCTTAACATATCGCTATATTGTTCCTGACTGTTCTTACACCCATCCTTTGTATTTAATACCAACAGGAGGAAACCTATGGAAACGAATCCGTTACACAAACCACTGACCCGAAATAATTTTGAATTTAAAAATAGAATTGCCCTGGCACCCATGACCCGGGGGCGTGCCGGATCCGAGCGGGTCCCCAATGATCTGATGGCCGATTATTATCTCCAGCGGGCATCTGCCGGGATGCTCATCACGGAAGCCACCGTAATTTCAAAACAGGGCATCGGCTGGATCGATTCGCCGGGTATTTATACCCCGGAGATGGTCGAGGGATGGAAAAAGGTGACCGCAGCTGTCGCCCCCGCCCGGACACCGATCTTTCTCCAGCTCTGGCATTGCGGCCGTGCCTCACACCCCGATTTTCATGATGGTGAGCCACCGGTATCCGCCTCGGATGTCAAGCTTAATGGCGATTATATCCATACCCCCAAAGGTAAAAAACCCTATGAAGCCCCGAGGCCGCTCACGGTTGATGAGATCAGATCCACGGTCGCCGATTACCGCCAGGCTGCTGTCAATGCCAGAGCCGCCGGATTTTCCGGGGTTGAGGTCCATGGGGCCAACGGTTACCTGATCAACCAGTTCCTGGATTCCAAAACCAATCTCAGGACGGATGATTATGGCGGCAGTGTGGAAAAAAGGTTCCGATTCTTCAAGGAGGTGTTAGAGGCGGTCCTTGAGGTATTTCCGCCCGAACAGGTCGGTGCCCGGCTTTCTCCTAACGGCGTATTCAACGACATGGGCAGCCCCGATTTCAGGGAGACCTTTCTATATGCGGCCCAAGAGATGAACGCGATGAACCTGGGTTACCTGCACATCATGGACGGACTTGCATTCGGATTTCATGAGCAGGGGGAACCCATGACCCTTGCCGAGTTCAGACCGCTTTTCAAGGGACTGATTATCGGGAACTGCGGATATACCAAAGAAAGTGCAGAAGTCGCCATTCGTGACGGTCATGCTGACCTGATTGCGTTCGGCCGGCCCTATATTACCAACCCGGACCTGCCCGAACGGTTTTTACATAATCATCCCCTTGAGCCTGCAGAAGACATGACCCACTGGTATTCACCCGGAGAAAAGGGATATACCGATTATCCGCCCTATAAATAAACCTTACCGGTTGACTTTAGCCAGGGTTATCGGGTACATTTTCCTAAGTACT
Source organism: Desulfobacteraceae bacterium (assembly GCA_004796375.1). GTDB lineage: Bacteria > Desulfobacterota > Desulfobacteria > Desulfobacterales > Desulfobacteraceae > MADRE2. Next base: position 99,830 of record QZLA01000384.1, on the reverse strand, counting down.
GATAACCCTGGCGATCGCGCCGGAAAATCCTTCAAGGATCACCAAAAGGAGGGCTCAAATTGCTGACCGGAATCCACTTTCTCCTCACCTATATGTGTAATTTTGAATGTGATCACTGTTTTCTTTACTGCAGTCCGAGTGCCAAAGGAACCTTCACCATTTCCCAGGTGGATCAGGTCCTTGAAGAGGCAGAGAAAATCGGCACGATCGAATGGATCTTCTTTGAAGGCGGAGAGCCGTCTTTGTTTTACCCCCTGTTGCTTGAAAGCATCAGGCGCTCCAGCAGCAAAGGGTTCAAGGTCGGTTTGGTGACCAACGCCTATGGGATCAACTCCAGGGAAGATGCAGTATTGTGGCTGGAACCCCTGGCCAAAGCCGGCCTGACATACCTGAGCATCAGCAATGATGCTTTCCATTACGGGGAACAGGTGGTCAACAATGCCACCATGGCCCATGATGCCGCCAAAGAACTGGGCATCGACACCGCCATGATCTGTATCGATCCTCCGGTGGTGGAACCGCCTGAAGACAATTCAGATACGGATTCCGGGGAAAAGGGACAACCTGTTGTCGGTGGAAATGCCATGTTCAGGGGACGCGCTGTAGAAACCCTGACCAAAGGCTTGCCTACCCGGCCCTGGAAAGACTTGATCACCTGCCCCTATGAAAACCTGGAATCTCCCTCCAGGGTCCATATCGATGCGTTTGGAAATGTCCAGATCTGCCAGGGCATCAGTATGGGAAATATGTGGCAGACGCCGTTATCCGAATTGGTCAAAGCGTACGATCCTCTTGAACATCCCATCTGCAGCTCACTCATCCATGGCGGCCCGGCCCATCTATCCACATATATGGATCAAAAGCCCTCTCCCGGATATGTGGATGAATGCCATTTCTGTTTCACCGTCCGCAAGGAGATCATGGACAAATTTCCGAATTTCCTCGCTCCCGGGCAGGTCTACGGAATTTAAAACCTGATCCTTACCCTTGCGTTGGTCACCCCAGATGGTGGTGAGTGTATTATTTACTATGCCCATATTGACATATACATAGTTAACTATGTATATATATCATTATGAATATTACCATCTCCACATCACTGCCATTCAGCATCAAAGAGCAGCTCAAGCGCCAGCTCAAGGCCATGATCGAACAAGGCTCCCTGCCGCCCGGGCACAGACTGCTGTCTGCCAAAGACCTTGCCCTGTATCTGGATATCAACCGGAACACGGTGGCAGCGGTTTATAAAGAGCTGGCCCTGGAAAACCTGGTCACCATCTCCAAAGGTTCCGGCACCACGGTCATGGCAGCCGATACCGAGTCCCCGTTCTGCCGAATCCAGCATATTTTTTCAAAGGCCTATGATGACGCCCTTAAAACCGGATTGTCCCGCCAGGAGATTGTTGATGCGTTCATCTCACACACATTGATGAAATCGACCCTGCCCTCCGGCCGGAACCGATTGATTCTTGTGGATTGCAATTATGATGTGCTCAAGTCCCTGGATGTGAAACTAAAGGCGACCGCCCATGTGGAGACCCATTTCACGCTGATCCAGGACATTGAAGCCATGCCGGAAAAATTTATCCGGCGGTCACGGTCTTATGATCTTGTGATCTGCGGGATGAATCACATGGAGGAACTCAAGGCTGCGGTTCCGGAACCGGCATGCGAAGTGACCGGATTCCTGCTGAAAACCGACTTCCGCATCATGGACCGGATCACCCGGCTGCCTGCCGGCACAACGGTCGGATATTGCTGTGTCACACAGAAAAGTGCTGAAACCTTTTTCAAACGGATCGTGTTTTCATCCGGTTCCACCCTGGAAAAAATCTACGCCGGCATGGACAATCCGGATGCCCTTGCCCGGATGGCTGCCCGGTGTGATGTGATCTTTGCCACCCAATATGCCCATGACCAGCTGACACACCTCATGGGCACCTCAAGGGACATTATCCGGGTCGATCTGGACATCGATCCGGATAACCTGTCGTATATTCTATCAATTATCGAACAGGAGCCGTAAGATATGGATGACTATCTTGAAAAAATGATCACCCGGTATGACGATTGGATTGCCCAGAAAAAGATTACCCATTCCTCCCGGGTGATCCCGGTGAATGAATCCCTGACACCCGAAAATGTGGTTCTCCCCACCCAGCAGGCCCAGGATATCCTGAAACAGGCCCGGGTCATTACCCTGGCAAACTGTGATTGCAGACAGCGCTATCATCACTGCGACAAACCCCTTGAGGTGTGCTTTATTTTAAATGACGTCGGTGAGAAACGCGCGGCGCAGGGCCGGTCCCGTGTCATCTCCCTTGACACCGCACTTGAAACGCTCGCCCTGATCAACGATGCCGGCCTGGTCCACATGAGCCTGTATCAGCCGAACCATGAGGTATTTGCCTTCTGCTCCTGCTGTGAGTGCTGCTGCCATGACCTCCAGCTGGTGTTTAAATACGGCAGGCATTATCTTACCCAAAAATCGGGATATATTGCCCGGCATGATGCATCAGACTGCACCCAGTGCGGAATCTGCATCGACCGGTGCCCGTTTGATGCACGCCGTCTTGAAGCACGGCCAGACAGTGATGTCCTGATTTATGATCCGGACCGGTGCTATGGCTGCGGGCTCTGTGTCTCCACCTGTCCGGAGCAGATCATCGAAATGGTGAAGGAAGGCCCCGACTCAAGTGTTTAGCCAGTAAGTGGCCCCATCCCGTGTCCGATCAAGAAATCCGTATTCAATCAGGTATCTTCGGATGCTCACATAGTCATCATACACATGCTCCAGGATTTCATTGACCTCTTTTTCCGTGTATTGTCTGCCCTTTTCAAACCGGGCGGCAATATGCTGAAGCAGCACCAGCTTTCGTTTCTGTTTTTTAGGAAAGCTCACTAAAGTGTTGTTCTTAAAATACCGGTCAATGATCTCCTGTTTCTCCTTTTCCGTCACCCGGACCCGATCATCATTAACCGTCAGCCCTGAGTGGAAGTGAATGAACTCCTCACCCGGTGCTCTCTGCTGCTCGACCAGTTCTTCCATGATCGCCATAAACAGTTTTGACTCCTTATATTTTTCCTTCAGGTTGTACCGGTGATTCCGGATTGTGGACTGGGCCTTGTTGCCAAGCATCCTGGCCATGTCCGCATCGGAGTGCCCCTGGTACATCAAAGACACGATCTCTTTTTGCAGGTCTGACAACCCGTTTTTAACCCCTGAAATCCCCACCAGAGCTTTGAAGGAGGAGCCATGAACCTGTCTGATATGTATCCGCGCGGCACACTGGGCATCCACCATTACCGGTCTCGTCATCATCGGCCCGCCATTGCCGCTTCCTGTATCATCTTCCCGGATGGTGTCATCCTCTTGAACGGTGTAAATCACCCCTTTTGCGAACACTGCCCCACAGAACAGGCACTGGTAAACCCGTTCCTTCTCAAGCCAGATAAAGCCCTGCCGAAAATCATTTACATCTGCCTGTTCCCAGAATTCCATCTGCACACCTTAGACAATAGTTGGTTTTGTTTATATAAAATTAGACAAAACATAAAGCTATCCATAGAAAATGTCAATCAAAAAAGTAATTCAACATAGACAGATCGATCAATTGCCTATCGATAAGCAGACAAAATGTGAATTTATAGGAAAGCTACTCTGGGAAATAGATGGCGTGAAAAATGTCCTGGGCTGCGTCGTCAATGCGCTGCTGCAGGGCCTTGAAGCGGGAAACCATCAGTTTGGCATCTTCGGTCAGCTCTGACCGTCCGCCATCAGACCCGCCCTTATGCCGGATGAGCAGGGATTTACCCGTACGCTGCTCCACTTTCCGGATACGGCCCCACATGGACCGGTATCCCATTTTCATCTCCTTGGCAGCGGCAGAAATGGATCCGGTCCGCTCAATGGTTTCCAGGATCTTGAGCTGTCCGGCCCCGAACAGGGTATCCTTGTTCTCATCAACAATCCATGTCTTGGTCCGAAGGGTGATCGTGTCTTTATCCATACACCTTACCCGATGACGTTACCTGCCGCAAATTCCGGTTCATGCAGGGGGAGAATGATATCTGCACGGGTTTGGATATCGATCATGATATCATAGGCCTGCTGAACATCCAGATGGGTTCCGGGTGGAATCACTTCCATCTCCATGGCCCGGATCTCCGGCGGGGGCTGAAAATTATCATGAATCACACAGAACCCGGTAATGGCAGCCCGTCCCTTGGCCGTGTCCACCATGACCGTCATGCCCCCCTTGGTATGGGCCGGCGTGTGAATACACTCGATCCCCGGCAATATCCGGGTATCCTGGGTCATCACCCTGAGCTGTCCGTTCTCCTCGACATCCTCGATATAATCTTCAAGGTACCTGTAATCCAGCGGATGGGGGTCATGGATGCTTTTGAGTTCCTCTTCATGTACGTAGATCGCAGCATTGACACATTTGTAGTCATTCTCGCAATGGTCGTTGTGCAGGTGGGTATGGATCACAATATCCACATCTTCCGGGGTTAACCCGTGCAGGGCCAGGCCCTGCTCAAACGTATGTATGGGCCCGCCAATGGCCTTTTCCCTCTCCTCGGACTGGATGGGGCTCATCTCGCCGGTATCCACCAGTATGGTCTTGTCCCCGCCCTCGATGTACCAGCAGTAGATGGGGATGGTGTATGCCACACCGGTCCCGTGCTGGTAGGTCATCATACTTTTATCAAACACCTTGGTCCCCATGACCATGGGGTGAATTTTGTACTGTGCCATTACCCCACCGATTCCTTCCTGAACTCATCCATGGACCTGCCGCGGATGGCCTCGGCAATCTCAAACACGTAGTCATAGATATGAAGGCCTTTTGACGAGGCGATGATTTCCCCATTCTCCACACCGATCTGTTCGGCACAATACTGTTTCATCATCTCAATGGCCGCCAGGTTGGCCGGAAACCCGCCATACAGGTCCCATGATCTGAAGTAGGGAAAGAAATGTAGCTTTCCGTCCTGGATCCGGGTATCGATATGCCTCAGGCAGGGCGGATCCTGCAGCACCATGTCTGCGGGTGACCCGACCTGGAGAATCATCTGGTTATTCCGGTGCCCCTTGTTTTTATAGGTCCAGATCATCATCTCCATCTGGTTCACAAAATACTCTCCCGCCTCCTGGATCACCATATCCCGGTTCTCCCAGATATCCGGCTCCTGGATCAGGATATTGGAAAGCTCACGGTATTCTGAAGGCAAATAGGACAACTCGCATTTACAGATCCGCTGCCCATAGGTGTAAGATTCTCCCTCTTTCTCCTCCCCGGTCATGAGGTAGGGCAGATAATCGTCCAGGTAATCGTCCTCAACAGGATCGGGAAATCCAAGAGCCGGATTCACCTTGGGCAGCAGAGGAATACTTGAGGGATGGGTGATATGTATGGTCATGAAGTCAAATTCCAGGCGCTTCTGGCCCTCAAATGACCCCCGGCTGATCTCAAACGCACGGCCCTGTTCAACACATTTATATAAAGCCTGAAACCAGGCATCGGATAAACTGGTTGCTTTAATAAACAACGGATTGAGCATAGTGTTCTCCTTGTAAGATTTCTTTACAATGCACTCAAGTTTATAGCGGTTAAACCCATTGATGACAACCAAAATATTAACCCCCTGAATAATGCACCTCATGGAAATCGAAAAACCATACAAATCCAGGATACATTATGCATACAATATAAATACTATTTATATCCTAAAATATAACCTCCTGATTTCAAATACAAAATTTATTTCATTTCAGGTAAATTACCTGTTTTTCAAAATTAACAAAAAATCGTTATGTTTTTGTTGACATATCGAAATACCCGTGATAGATTCATTCTCAACTATAGATTAGCTTAATCATGAATCAGTTTTTTGGATAATGACAGGAAGTTGTTTTTATCAAAAAACAAACCCCATCTCCTTGGCAAACATTATCCTTAGCCTGCTCTGTCCTGACCCCGCAGAGCAGGCTCCTTCCCCCCTCATTAAGCCGGCGTCCACAACGTCCGGCTTTTCAATTTTAATGACGGATATTTATCCAATCCATCAACTTAATCGGATGCCTTGACAAGATCAATTGGAGATCTGCTGGTTGATATTTCAAAACCTCTATTGTCGTCATCTTGATCGCCGGTCTCATTTTCAAGGGCTGAAGCCTCGGTGAAACAGGATATCACTCGATGAGGCGGTGGCTGTCCTTTGACGTCAGATCCAGCTCATAGATCTTTTTGAGTTCTGCAATGCGTGAAAGATTTTTATCATCAAACGGTGTTTTACCTTCAAAAACATGCAGCACAATCCCCTCCAGAAGATCACCAAGGGACATGTCGTGATACTCGGCCAATCCCTTGAGAACCTTGAGCAACCGTTTCTCAATCCGTACCCCGGTCTGGACCCGCTCGACCTTTTTTCGGTTCGTTTCAGTCAATCTGTTCTCCTTATTTGATATTTAGGATTCATCGTCATCCCCGGTATTTCATGTATGAATAGAGGCTTAACGGCAGCAGCAGCATGCCTGAGACCATCAGTAATAACCGGTAAGGCATGACCTCCATTAACATCCCATAACTGATCATGGCCAGCGGAATGGAACCGTTTCCCAGTGATCCGGCGACAGCAAACACCCGTCCTGCAAAATCATTGTCAATCCCCATTTGCAGCATGGTCCGAAAAGAGATCCCGGCACAGATAATACTGCCACCCAGGAGAAACAGCAGGCACACAAACAACCAGAATGCGCCTGTGGTTTCCGGGTTTACCATGGCGCCTCCCATGTATACCACCCCGATGCAGAACACCGCCCCAAACAGGGTGGCTTTTCCCGCCTTGAACCGGGTGAGTATCCCGATCAACAATGCCACACCAACTGTTCCCGCACCAAAGGCGGATTGAAGAAACCCCAGAACTCGAGCACCGCCGCTCTCACCGGCAATCTCTTGGGCAATCACCGGCATCATGACTTCAATGGACCCGACAAAAAAATGGATCACCATCACCATGATCAGCAACAGGATAAAATTTGAGTTGGACAATAAATAACGGTATCCCGCCTTCATGTCCCTGAACAGCGCCCGCACCCGAAACCCATCACCTGATTCAATCCCGTTACCTTGCGGAATCCGGATAAACCCCTCAAACAGTGCTGACAGCATGAATGACACCGCATTCAATACGAAAACCGCCAGGTACCCTGCCATGGATACCAGTATACCACCCAGGAATGCCCCGGCAATGGTTGAAAACCCGTTGATGAACTGGTGATAGGAGTTTGCCGCTGCCAGGTCCTCCTTAGCTACGATGGTCGGAATGATTGCCGGTATAGCCGGATCAAAGAATGCCGCATTGACTGACAGCAGCACCTGCATGATCAGGATCACCGTCAGGTTGATCTCCCCGAGATAAAACAATACTGCGAACAACCCAATGATAATGCCCCGGAACATATCCGTTCCGACAATGATAAATTTGCGGTTAAACCGGTCAATCACCGCGCCGGAAATGAACCCCAAAAGAAGTGACGGAACCAGGGACGCGGCCAATACAGCGCCCATCTGTGCCGACGATCCGGTGGTTTTGAGTACCCAGAACGCGATGGCGATCATGTGAAATTTGTCCCCGACCTGGGAAACCAGCTGACCTGCCAGAAGCAGGTAAAAGTTTTGATTCATAACCCGTTTCCATTACCTTGATAGAATTTGTATCACCCATGAAAAAATATATTGTTACCAATGTACCAAGATAATGTCAACAAAAAACAGTTCTCCCATCCGGGCGCGCGCCGGTTGACAGATGATAATAAACCGATTTATCTGTGCTTAAATCTTATACTCTGACTTGGGGAAAAAGATGGAAAAGCAAGTCCCCTTGCCCTCTTCACTGTCTACCTCAATGGTTCCGTGGTGGGCTTCCACAATTTTCTTGACAATGGTCAGGCCCAGCCCGGTGCCGTTGATGAATCGGGTTTTTTCATTCTTCACCCTGAAGAAACGGTCAAAGATATTGGGAAGTTCTGCCTGGGGAATTCCCAGGCCGGTATCCTGTACCGAAATCATCAGGCTGTCCTTTTTTGCCCGGGCAGTCACAAAAATCCGTCCACCGTCAGGGCTGTACCGGATGGCATTGGAAATGAGGTTGGACACGACCTCTTCAATGTTGATACGGTTCCCGAGCATGGGGATATCAGTTTCTTCGGCACTCATCTCAAGCTCGATGGAATGCTGTCTGGCCTTTTCAGCGTGCAGGTCCACCTGCCCCTGTATCAGCTCGACCAGGTTCAGTTCCTCACGATCCTGGTTGATCAGGCCGGATTCAATTTTGGACAGATCCAGAAGTTCCGAGGACAGGTTGGTCAGGGACTTGATCCGATCGCAGCTTCTTGAAAGTATCTCGGTCTGCTTTTCGGTCAGCTCTCCGGCAAGTCCGTCAAGCATCACGTTGAGCTGCATGAGGATGGAGTTCAGCGGGCTCTTGATCTCATGGGCCACCATGGAGACAAATTCCGACTTGAGCTGATCTACCCGCTTCAGGGAGGTGATGTCATGGAACACGGTCACGGATCCCAGGTTCCGGTTCAACCGGTCCCGGAAAGGGATACACCGGACACCGATGATCTTCTCCTCTTCACTGTCCGGGGTAAAACTGATTTCATCCGTAATTTCGGCAAATGTATCCTCACTCTGGGAAATGGCATGATCGATCATCTCCAGCAGGCGTTCATCCTTGATAATACCGGATACATGCTGGCCGATGACCGAGTTTTTCTTGCAGCCGATCATCTTCAAAAACGCCGGGTTGGCCAGGGCGACCCGTTTCTGATTATCCGTGGTCAACACCCCGTTGTTCAGGGTATTGATCATGACCCGCATCCTGGATTTCTCCGTGGCAATATCCTGCAGGGTTCTTAAAAATTCGATGGCTTTGGAAATAACCACCCTGAGCTCCTGGGGAGAAAAGGGTTTGGATAAAAAATCAAATGCACCGGTTTTCATGGTTTCAATGGAATGCTCAAGGGTGGCGTATCCGGTAATGACAATCACCACCGTATCCGGGTGCCTTGATTTGACCTTTTTGAGGACATCAACCCCGGACATACCCGGCATCATCAAGTCCAGCAGCACGATATCAAAATGCGTCTGGTCGATTTTCTCAAGCCCGATAATCCCGTTCTCCGCGATCTCGACATCACAGCCCTCTTCAGTCAGCAGTCGCTGACAGGCCTTCTGTATGCGGACCTCATCATCCACGACCAGCACTTTAGGCTGGAAAAATACATCTTTTACACTCTGTTTGATTGAATCTTTATTATGGTCATTCATGTCAGTCTGTATTTGCTTTGGTATATTGTCTATGGTTTGAGGACAATTTTCAGGCCTTGCAGATTCCCTGGGCCAGCTGGTCCGACCGGTACATGGGGAACTCCACAATAAACGTGGTTCCCTTATCCCCGGTTTTCTTGACCGAAATTGTGGCGTCATGCTCTTCAAGGATGCCGTAAACGATACTCAGCCCGAGGCCCGTGCTTTTGCCCACTTCCTTGGTCGTGAAAAAAGGGTCAAAAATCTTTGACAGGTGTTCGCGCGGGATACCTTTGCCCGTATCCTTTACCTCTAAAAACACTTTATTGAGCACCCGTTCCTTGTAAGTTGTCAGTGTGATAGCCCCTGAGTCATCCATGGAATCCACGGCATTCATCACCAGGTTGATCACCACCTGGTTGAGCTTGCTGGTATCGGCATTGATGAGCATCATCTCATCTGACAGATGCTTCTTGATCTTGATATTCCTGAATTTTTTCTGGTCCCGGATCAGCTTCAGACTCTGCTCTACGATATCATTGAGCTGTACAATATTTTTCTTGGTGTCTGCACTCCTCGAATAGACCAACAGGCTTTTCACAATTTCCTTGCACCGGTTGGCATCTTCAATGATGCACCCTAAATCTTCACTCACGCTTTCATCCAGGTCGGAGCGCTCGGAAAGCAGGCTGGCGTAAAACAGGATTCCGGTCAGAGGATTATTGATCTCATGGGCAACACCGGCGGCAAGCCGGCCGAGGGACGCCATCTTTTCAGATTGAGCCAGCTGCTTCTGGGTCATTTTCAATTCCCGCTCAACCTGGATCTTATCCCGCAGATCGTTGTAGATGGCCATGGTCGCAGTTTCATTGCCCTTTTCATCATAGATGATGGCCGCAGACATCTCCACCTCCACCTCTTCCCCTGAGGCATTAATAATCGTCGTTCTGGGAATCAGCAGCTTCCCTTTCCCCCCGATTTTTTCATTCCTGAGCATCTGCATGATCTCCTTGGCTTTACCGGGAGGATACAACTGCTCTGTATGTTTAATGTTGCCGCCGTTTTCAAAGGTATCGCCAAACAGTTCCCTGGCCATGGAGTTCATCAAATTGATATTGCCCTGGCGATCCGCAGCCACAATGGCACTGGCTGATGAATAGATCACCCGGCTGATAAACTCCTTGGCCCCGTGAAGCTGGCTTTCCAGTGATTTGGTATGGGTGATGTCACGCATGCTGCCGATGATATAAGTCACCTCACCTGTTTCATCAAAGATAGGGGAGAACACCCGCTCTTCCCACTTATAATGGTGCTTGACCGTGAACCGGTGGCTCTTCTTGTCCCGAATGACCTTGTTGATGGTGCAGTCCTCGGAATCGCAGGGGGTGTCTTTGAACAGGAACATGTGGTTGCATTTCCTGCCGAAGATCTCCTTGAAAGACAGATTGAATTTTTCGTAGAATTTTTTATTGGCGCCAATCAGGGTCTTGTCCAGGGAGAGGATCACACTGGGATAGGACAGGGAATCAAATACCCGCAGGCGCCAATACATCTCCTCTGCTGATATGTTCAAATCCTTTGTCATCTCATCTTCTCCTCATGTGTTATCCAGAACTCAGGCTGTTTCAAACACGTCCTGCAATGCGTCAATGGCCTCTTCTCCCATCCCCTGACTGAATACCAGTGAAATACTGGCCCCGGTGCATCCGGAAAACAGCAACGGCACCTGACGGTCATGAAGACATGAAAAGGTGCGGTGTATAATCCCCCAGCGATCGCCAAAATGCGGTCCCTGGATGGTCAGCATATCCACGGGTAAACGGATACGTGGGCCATCCGCTTCAGGATCTTGGGTGATCAAAACAAAACACCCGTTTGTCCCATCCCTCATCCAGGCAGACAGGAATACAAACTGTTCAGTAGCCTGGATCGGAGCCAGTGCCTTGTCCAGCAACCCGTTTTGAAAAAACGGCAGATCATGCACACTCAGTGTCAATCCTGACTTTGCTACCACGCCATAGGTTTTTATTTTTGCCTCTACGTAGCTGGCCCGGGTTTCAGGATATTTCCTGCGGATGAACGCTTCCTGCTCTTCATCCTCCTCCTGCTCAAAGGGCGTATGGGTCGGGGGCAGCTCAAACACCGAAGAGATCCTGTCAACGAATTCATCGCACCCGTGAGCATCAATCACAAATGTGAGCATGGCGTTTGAAGACACCAGCTGACGGAATCTGAGCTGTTCCCGGTCAAGAAATGAAAGCAGTGACGCAAGAGGCGGTAATTGATAATTATGGGGATAGATGGAAACAGTGGATACCTGGCGGTATGACTCAATCATCAGATCCGGCAGGATGTCCGGATCAAAATACTTAGCCTGCATGACACCGCTGGAAAGCACACTGTCTTCAATGCCGCTTCGAACCAATAAAACCAGGTTTTTCTGATGGTCGGCCATGCCCTGGTATAAGGCCGCACCAGACCCGGAGTTCTGCCGGCCGGGTCCGCCGATGTGCGCTTCACCCTTTTGGTTCTTGCGGGTCAACTCGATCAGATGCCGGTTCAGACGTATCCCGTTTATTTTATAGTGCGCAGTCATAGTGTACAGGTGATTGGAGCGGCATCCATGTCAAAATGGCGGGAAGGATTATCCTCCCCGCCGAATCCGTGCTGCTTATGCGGCAGATGGATTAGTTGCAGTAATCCTTAACGATATCCATCAATTTATCCAGATCGATGGGTTTGGGAATATAATCGTCTGCCTGGGTGGTTTTACCATCTGCATGGGTATAGCTGGTGGTTTTTACCGAATCAGCAACCGCAGTCAGCAGGACCACCGTAATGTCCTTGATGTCCGCAGTATTTTTAATCTCTTCACAGACTTCCCAGCCGTTCTTTCTGGGCATCATTACATCAAGGATGACAAGGGCGGGTTTTTCTTCGCTGATTTTCTCCATGGCTTCGACTCCATCGTAAGCCTTGGCAACCCGGTATCCCAGGGCTTCCAGTTTCATTGAAACCGCTTCCACCAGATCAGGATCATCATCAACAACTAAAATAAGCTGTTTTTCACTCATTGTCAGTGCTCCTTTTTTAAACGTCGTCTTATTGATTCCTTTAGAGTTCCGGTCTGGGATACAACCCTGCCCGTTCCACAATTTCCGGAACCTGTTCTTCCCATTCAATGGCCATGATATGGAATCCGTGAACCCCTTTGCATTCCTTGAGCCGTTCAATGAATTCAACAGCCATGGTCACGCCCTCTTTGGCCTGATCCGCCTTGGGTACACCTTCGATCCGTTTGATGACCTCATCCGGAACATCCATCCCCGGGACTTTGTTCTTCATATATTTGGCCATACCGGCCGACTTCATGGGGGTGATACCGGCCATGACGTGGATCTGTTCATCCAGTCCCATGTCACATACCATTTTCATATATTCCTCAAACTTGTCAAGGTTGAAGATACACTGGGTCTGGACAAAATCCGCACCGGCCCTGGCTTTTTTAGCCAGGCGCAGAACCCTGAGTTCAAACGGGTCGGCAAAGGGATTGGCTGCCGCGCCGATAAACATCTTGGGAGGCTTGGTAATATCTGCGCCGCCCTGGAACTTGCCTTCATCCCTCATTTTCCTGACACACTGCACCATCTGAACAGAGTCGATATCGTACACGCCGCTGGCCGTGGGATGGTCACCAAATTTGGGATGATCGCCGGACAGGCACAGCATGGTGTTGATCCCCAGTGAATACGCTCCCAGGATATCTGCCTGGATGGCCAGACGGTTGCGGTCTCGGGCAACCATCTGGAGGATGGGATCCATACCCATCTGTTTTACAATGACGCTGGCGGCCATGGAAGACATTCTGACCATGGCGGTCTGGTTGTCCGTGATGTTTACACCATCTACATAGCCGTCCAGATGCTTTGCTTTTTCCTTTACCTTTTCCGGGTCCGCACCACGGGGAGGACCAGCTTCAGAGGTTACCGCAAGATTTCCAGAGGCAAATACCTTTTCAAGTCTACTGTCTGTTTTCATTATGTCAAATCCTCTCTCACGATTCTTCTGGGTCCGCCGCCGCCGGCCGGGCGCCAGTCTTTTGCTACCATGACTTCGATATACCGTTTTTCCATGCCCAGGGCTTTAAGCCGTTCCCAGATCAGGCGCCATGCGCAGTCTGTATCCGGGCTGATCTCGCACTGGCCGTTGGAGGTACCGCCGCAGGGGCCGTTCATCAGCTGTTTTGAACACCGGGCCACGGGGCAGACGCCGCCGGTCACACCCAGCAGGCAGTCACCGCATCCTTTGCATCTCTCAGCCCAGATCCCCTGGGACTCGGACGCCCCCATGAACTTGGTGTTCACCGCCGGATAAACCGGTTTGTCCTTGTATCTGCCGGCAATGGTCTGAACGCCGCATCCGCATGCCATGGAAAGGATGGCATCTGCTGAGTCAATCAAAGACACAAGTTCTTCAACATACTCAGGATCACATTGTCTTTCAAGTGTAATTTCTTTTATATCAACCGTCTTTCCCTGTTTCAGACTGTGAAGGTGAAGGGCGGATGCCAAAAGGCCGACCTCTTTCCGTCCACCGGCTGCACAAACGGTCACGCACTCGTTGCAGCCGACCAGAAGAATCCGGTCATACGGTGCAATATATTCTATTATTTCTTCAATAGGTTTCTGTTCTGCAGTTATCATTTGCGGGTCTCCAAATATGGAATCACTGGCCTGCGGCCTGATGATTCGATTTTATATTTTTCACGGGATTGGGTCCCAAAGCTTTGATCTGTTCGGTAAACTCACCGGCGATCTGGGCAAATCGTTCACCCATACCAGCGGAAATATTATACATGGCCACACGTTCCGGTTCAAAACCGAGTGATTCAATGTAATTTTTAACATACACCACCCGTTTGGCGGCCCGTGTATTTCCGTTTTTAAAGTGACAGTCCCCCTCAAGGCAGCCGGCCACAAACACGCCGTCAGCGCCTTTTTCAAGAGCTTTCATCAGATGTATGGCATCCACTTTTCCGGTGCAGGGCACACGGATGATCTTCACGTTGGAGGGGTAGGAGATTCGTTTGCTACCCGCCATATCCGCGGCTGTGTATGCACAGTAATGACAACAAAGTCCGACAATTTCCGGTTCAAAATTTCCCATTAGTTGAGCCCTCCAAAAATACCGTCCAGTTTGGCCAGAATCTGATCATCTTCAAACGCCATCAGCTGAATGGCCTTGGCCGGACATTCAGCGACACAGATCCCGCATCCCTGGCATTTGGCCGGGTCGATCTGAGAATACCGGTCCTCATTGATCAATGGTATGCTGAACGGACATGCCCTCACACAGACCAGGCAGGTCGCACATTTGCTGCCGTCAACCTTGGCCACACTGGCGCCCAGGTTGATCTCCTGCTTGGCCAGCATGGTCTGGGCCCGTCCTGCAGCCGCCCTGGCCTGGGTAATGCTTTCAGGAATGGTTTTGGGCGAATGCGCGGTTCCGGCAAGGAAGATTCCTCTCACCGACATGTCCACCGGCCGCAGTTTGACATGGTCTTCTAAAAAGTAGTTGTCAGAAGTTCTGGGGACATGGAACATCATGGCCAGATCCTCTGTGGTTTCATCATCGGCTATCATGCCGGTGCTCAGTGCCAGCAGGTCGGTTTCAATATCGATTGTTCTTCCGATAATCCCGTCAAATACGGACACATACACCCGGCCCGATTCTACCCGGACATCGGGTTTGGTATCCCGGGTAAAACGGATAAACTGCACATCCTGGTTCCTGGCTTCCCTGTAGAAATCCTCGTACATGCCATAGGTCCGGATGTCCCTGTACAATACGTATACGGACGCTTCAGGGTTCAATGCCTTGACCCGCAATGCGTTCTTGATGGCTGCCTGGCAGCAGATCCTTGAGCAGTTCGGGTTGTCCGGCTCCCTGGATCCCGCGCATTGGATCATGACCACCTGGTCCATCTCCTGGACCTTTTCCGGAGACTCATCCAGCAGGGTATCCAGATCCAGCTGGGTCATGATGCCGTCATGGCTCCCCAGGCCGTAAATGGCCGGGCGGTTGGGCAGTGCACCGGTAGCCAGAATGGTGACACCATGGTCCAGCTGCATGTAGTTCATTCTCACACCGGTCTGGATACCGGTCTGAAAACGACCGGGCATGCCGGAGTGGTCAACAATGATCGAACGGGTCAACACCTGGATATTGTCATGGGCAGTCACATCCTTTACCAGTTGGTTGAGGAACGCCCCGACATCTTCGCCTTCAATGGTTTTTCGAATGGTCTGGGCCACGCCGCCCAGAACCGGTGCCCGTTCCACCAGGTACACCTTGATGCCCTGGTCAGCCAACTGCAGTGCCGCGGTCATGCCGGTCACACCGCCGCCGACCACCAATGCGTTGCGGTTCATGGGCAGGGTATGGTCGACCAGGGGGCGGGTCTGGAGTACGCCGCTGATCCCGGATTCCACCAGGCGAAACGCCTTTTGGAGTGCTTTGTCCGGCTCACCCAGGTGTGCCCAGGTATTCTGGTCTCTTAAATTGACGATCTCGACGAGATATTTGTTCAGGCCGGCCCGTCTGAGCAGGTCCTGGAATTTGGCTTCATGGGTTCTCGGTGAACAGCCGCCGATGACCACCCGGTTCAGGCCGTTGGTTTTGATCGATTCTTCGATAACGGCCATGGATTCACTGGAACACCCGTACCCCACGGCCTGGGAAACGGCCACACGGGGCAGGCCTTTGGCAAACTCGACGATCTCACTCACCTGGATCACCCCGCCGATCTCCATGCCGCAGTCACAGATAAAAAAGCCGACCTTGGGATCTTCTCCGCTGACATCCCGTTCCGGAATCAACTCCTCCTCGGGCAGGGCATCCGCCATGGCCGGCAGGTTGGAGGCGGCCATGGAAGCGGCTGCACTTCCCTGGACCATGGTTTCCGGGATATCCTTGGGCGTCTGGGCTACGCCGCAGACGTATACACCGGGTTTGCTGGTTTCCACGGCATTGAAATGATCGGTTTTTACAAATTGATAGGGATCCAGCTCAACGCCGATCTTTTCGGCCAGTACGGCGGTTTCCGAATTCATCCGGAACCCGGTGGACAGGACCACCATATCAAACTCTTCAATCTTCGGCTGCGCTTCCTCTTCAACGGCATAGGTGATGGAGAGGTTTTTGGTGTCCGCATCCTCAACAATGGAGTGGGGGCGGCACCGGATCATGCGGATACCATACTCGTTTTTGGCACGGTTCAGGTAGAGTTCATAATCCTTTCCATAGGTCCGCATGTCCATGTAGAAAATGGTGGTCTCAATCTCCTGGGCAAACCGCTCTTTGGTAACGATCGCCTCCTTCAGAGCATACATGCAGCATACGCCTGAACAATATGGGACGTCTTCCTTGTTGATTCCCCTTGAGCCGACACATTGAATCCATGCCACCCGTTTGGGGCGCTTTTGGTCAGACCGCCTGAGCAGGCTGCCCTGGAACGGGCCGGATGCAGACATGATGCGCTCATATTCCAGACCGGTCACCACATTATCCAGCTTGCCCGCACCAAAATGATCCAGGGCTTCGGGATTAAACAGCTCGGCACCGATGCTCAGAACCACGGACGCTACATTCAACTCAATCTTGCGGGGCTCGTCATCCAGGACAATGGCATCGGCCTTACAGGACTGGACCAGTGCGTCTTTGTCCGTGACCTTGTCCATGTCGATGGAATAAGCATACGGGGTTGCCTGGGGGTATCTCATGCAGGTCGGTGCCCGCGGATCCAGCCCCGGTGTAAACCTGACCGCCTCGGGGAACTGCTTTTGACACTCGCCGCAGGCCGTGCATTTCTCCACATCGATATAGCGGGGCTGGGTTAAAAGGGTTGCCTTGAAATCTCCGGCCTCGCCCTCCAGTGCATCAAGCACGGTCATGGGCTGCAGGTCGAGATAGATTTGTCGTCCACTCTGTGACAGATGGGGTGAAACCGTACATAAATCACAGTTATTCGTGGGAAACGTCCGATCAAGCTGAGTCATCAGGCCGCCAATGGCATATGACTTATCGATCAGCGTGACGTTCCGCCGGGATTCAGCCAAATCCAGTGCGGCCCGGATTCCTCCGACCCCGCCGCCGACGACAAGCACGCGTTTGTCTATAGAGCTTTCATATTGAATATCTTTGGCTTCTTGCATATATAACCTACTATTAGTAAAGGAAATTCATCCCTGTCTCGGCGATAAGATCACATCAAACAGTTCGTGAGTCAGGTGATTTTCGCGTTAAATTCCAGCACTGTCCAGGATTGCCGGCAGACGATCTTCCCAGCCCATGGCCGAGATTTTCACGCCATGGACCACCTTGCCAAGGGCCTGGATCATTTCCCCTGCAACGGCAATACATTCCGTTTCTCTGTCTTTGGCTGTCCGAATACGGGTAATCAAAGCATCCGTCAGTCTGGAACCAGGGTCATTGATGGAGATATACCGGGCCATACCGACATTTTTAAGTAAAAATACCGTGGCGATGACCGGCACATCCAATGATTTGAATTTTTCGAGGATGGGAGTATAACTGTTTATATCAAAAACGGGTGGAACAATGATAAATTGTGCGCCTGCGTCAACTTTTTCCTTGGCCCGGTTGAATTCCGCGTCAAGGTCCTTATCATCTGTCATGGGATTGACCTGACACCCTGCAAAAAAGTCAGGGCTTCCCTTGAGTTCGAATCCGGCCAGATCCGATCCTTTTTTCAGCGTATCAACCATGACCAGTATGTCACGTTCGTTAAGGTCATCGACAAGCTTTGCATCCTGATGATCACCCAGGCTCATCTCTTCGCCCTGGACAACCAAAAGGTTCGGGATTCCCAGTACATGGGCTGCCAACATATCACCCTGGAGGGCCATCCGGTTCCGGTCACGCCCGTACACATGAATCATGGGCTCGATGCCCTGCTGCCGGACAAGAGCGGCTCCGGCAATCGCACTCATGTGCATCACCCCGTTGTCCATATCCGGGATCACAACCGCATCCACCCGGGACTTGAGGTTTCTGGCACTGGTAACCAAATCTGATATATCAACTCCCTTGGGGGTGCTCATTTCAGCAATGACACTAAACTCCCCATTGGTAAGTTTATTTTTAAGATTCATTTTAAATTTTCCTTATTCTCTTTCAAAACCACAGTAATCTAAACCATAAGTCTTGCGCGCATAAACTACCCACATTCGGTCCAACTCCATCCATCTGCCTGTTTCCACAGCCTTTATAGGGAATTAGCAGAAAACATGCCAAAGAAGGGTATAACACAATTCACTTTTGAAAACAAATGGTTAATCCCCGCCTGAAAGGTTGCTCTCATGCAATCCCTTGTCAAACGGGGAAATCCTTTGAAAATTTTCGAATTTAATATTGAAAAATCTCTAATTTTTCCTAAAATTCACACCCCGGGCTACAACCCGGATCCTTTGAACAACACCTTTTGTGTGTTCAGATCCCACCGGGCATCCGCGGGCAGGCCATTGGCCTGCTTGAACGCTTTGAGTGCGCGCCTGGAGCCTTTCCCAAACGCTCCGTCGATCTTCATGGTATAGTACCCCAGCCCCTTGAGTTCCTGCTGGATCATTTTTGCATCCTTGGCCAAAGCCGGGTTTAAAAACACCTCGCCCTTTTCCACCGGGCCTGCAAAATTCTGGTCTGACAGGGATCGGGCAGGTGTCAGGTTCAGGGCCATGCCCCGTTCTTTAAATTCTTTAATATAAGGGTTTTCTGGCTCCGTCCGTTGTGCTGCATGGTAATTTTTCAGGGAGCTGAACCGGGCTACTGGTTTCATGTCCATGTTCGAAGGATCAATTCCGGAATTGAACAGGACATGGAAGAACACCTCCTTGTCATAGGCATCGATGGAGAATGTACCGGCCAAAAGTCCTGCAACCCAGCCGGCATCGTTCCTGAAATGAAACCTTGAGGTACTGTCAATGGTCGGTTCATCATCCTTTGATACACTGACCAAAAAACGGCTTTCCGGCCGCAGCCGGTTCATGCAGAATACCAGCACGCAATAAGATCGCGGCCTGGCCCCTGAGCTGAACCTGAGGCGCTGAAACATGGACATCTGGCGAAATTGGTCATACCGGGCCTTATCCTGGTCCGTAGGTGTCATATCCACGGCATGTTGACTGGCCATAAGATACAGTGCCCTGAAACTGGTCCTGGTTTCGACGGGCATCTCTTCAAAGGCCTGTCTGGGAACAATAAACGCTTTGATCACAGGATTGGGATTCGGAAGGATTTCATATTCGGTCCTGGCAATAATGATCTCTTTCCCGCTTACGGCATAGTCCGCAGCAATCTTGATATAAGCGGCCCGGCCGATATCATCTTCAAAATAGAGACCGCACTCCAACAGGGCATACCTCACCCGGTCCAGTGCCTTTTCTGTTTTAAAAAAGATGATATCAATGAATTTGACATCAAACCCGCGAAATGCAAACGGGTCATTGAGTATCTGGTGTTCCCCTTGAGGATCAAATCCGATCCCGGGCATCTTTTCTTCACCGCCGCGCATCACATTGATGATGGCAGCCAGAACGTGCTCCACGTCGCCGGGCAGGTCCTGGCGATCCATGAACACCCGCTGGGGAAGTAATTCGATTCTCTTCTCAGGGACAGCATTAGAGGACGTTACCGGCTGCACTCCCCCACCCCCGGTATCGGTACCCACACAGGCAAACAGAAAACAGAGCATAAACAGGCAAGAGACCATTAATATATTTCGTTTGAGCATGATGAATTCTCCCTTCTTTATTTCCAGTGCGGCTGCATGCCGATGCCGTATCCGTCAGGTTCGGGCATCTGATTCACAAGGCTTGAGTCAATACCCGATCCCATGGAGTCATCAACCGCCTGCCCGCCGGCAAACCCCAAGGCAGCATTGGTTTTTCCACTACCCACCTTCCCGAGCAACGCGGAGGATAGGGATTTTTTGGCCCCATCTTTCGCTGCCTCCTTGAGGCTTTTGCCTTCAGCCAGACTGCCGGCCGTGGCTGCTGCGCCGTCACCGCCGACACCAATAATGTATATGGCTGGCGCGGCAGCGGGTGAGGCGGCTGCCCCCACAACAGCACCACCGGCAGCTGCGGCTACCCCAACCCCTTTGGCGATCTTATAATTCCGGTCCGCCCGGTTCCCGGCCTTGATGTTTTCCTTGGCCTCATACCGGTAGATGCTCTGCCGTTTTTTCTGGTAAGAGCGCCACTTGCTACCTGTCCAGTGGGCGGGCTTATCTTTTTTATGCGCCCCCCAGGTATTGGCAATGGTATTTGTTTTATCCTCTTTGGGATATACAAACCCGGGAGCGCCGAATCCCGGATCGATCTCATCGTCGTCATACCAGGGCAGCGGTGCCGTTTTCGTTGCCCCTGAGGGGGCAGCGGTTGACTTTCTTTTACTGCTTTTTCCTTCACCCGCACCTCCAGCATAACATGCAGCAGCGGTAACCAGCAGAACAACTCCCATGATCACTCCAATCCGTACGATGGTCCAGAATTGTGCCCTACCCATGATCTCTCCTTTTCTTGCGCGTCCCCAAGCCTTTTGGTACCAGGGAAAATGCGTTTTTAACGTTTTCATAACTATCCGGATTCTAAACAGGAACATTAAAATTTTTTAGCATAATTCAACCGGGCGGGCAATGATGGGGAAAATTAAAAAAATCCCCGGCGTGAAAGCTGATTCACAGGGCCGGGGATTTTTCTACACAGGAGTGATGGTCGGGCGTTATTTATTTTTCCATTGAGGCCGCCGCTTTTCCTCGAAACTGGCAATACCTTCAAGGGTATCCTCAGTTTTCATCAGGGTGTTTAAAAAATAGTTGGAAACCAGGTCTACACCCTGGAAGAAGCTGGTTCCAATGTGGCGCTTGACCGCCCGCTTGTTCAGTCGTATGATCAAGGGACTGGCCATGCAGATCTCTTTGACCGTTTTATCCACCTCTTCAGCGAAGGATTCAACCGGAGCCACCTGGGTGACAAACCCCAGATCCTTTGACTGAGCCGCCGTATAATTTCTGCCGGTGGTCAGGATTTCAATGGATTTGGCCACCCCGACCAGCTCGGGGAGACGGATGGCCGCATAGGGTGGGAAGAAACCCAGTTTGATTTCCGGCTGCCCGAAAATGGCATTCTCAGACGCCATCACAATATCACAGGCAATGGCCACCTCCATGCCGCCGCCCAGGCATGCACCGTTCACCGCGGCAATAATGGGGATGTCGATCATGTTCACCAGCTCGAAAATGCGGTTAAATACCGACACCATCTCTTCGACCTGCTCCGGCTTGTGATCCGCAACCTCCACACCGGCGCAGAAGCTTCTTCCCTCTCCGGTGATCACCACACATTTAAGGGTTTCGTCGGCTGCAATCTTTGCCAGTTCACCATTGAGTTCATTCATCATGGGAATGTCCAGCACATTGTGTTTGGGCCGGTTCAAGGTGATTCTGGCGACCTGATCATCTTTCTCAACATTTAAATATTGTAAATCTGCCATCTGTTTCTCCCTTGGTTGTCAGGTTAACCTGTTCCGCTTCAATGCCGCTGCTTGAAGATCATACCCTATCCTTTAATAATACGGGGTAAAATCATCTGGTGCTGCGGACAGATCGATTTCGGATTCTGGTATGCGGCACCGGCAAAGGCCTGCATATAGAACCGCAGATCCTTGAGGTTGACGATCTCGTCCACCATACCGGTCTTGGCACAGAACAGGGGCCTTGATTTGTCGTGGTATTCCTGGGCAATCTTGTTCATGTTGTCGATCACCGGCTGCAGGTCATTGCCTGCGGCCTGCTCTTTGACCAGGCGTCTGGCATAGGAAGCCACTGCAGCGGTTTCGCCATGCATGACGTAGATCTCGGTAGCCACCGTACCCAGGGTAAATGCATTGTGGTGGTTGGCTGTGGGTCCGCCCATGACATAGTGGGCGGCGGCCGACCCTTTTCTGAGCACAGTCAGCATCATGGGCACATCGGTCTGCTGGATCGAGTAAATCAGGGACTGGCCAAGGCCCAAGAGTTCAGCCTTTTCAGCAATATCCCCCACATCGATGCCCGAGGTATCCTGGAACCAGATAATGGGGATCCGGTCCCTGCCGCACAGGGTGACAAATTCATTCATCTTGATCAGGCCCTGGCGGTAGAGTTTGCCGCCGATCCCGGGATAATCCGCATATTCGGGATACCCTTTGCCCAGATAGCCCTGGCGGTTGCCGATACAGGCCACAAGAAAGCCGTCCACCTTGCACAGGCCCGTGTACACCTCAGGGCCGTAATCCGGGCGGAACTCGGTGTGCTCGCTGCCGTCCACCAGGCGAGCCAGGATCTGATCAAAGTTATAGGTCCGTTTGGGTTCGATGGGCAGCAGGCGATCCACATCGTCCACAGGGAATGCCGGATCTTTGGGCTCGGCCACCCGGAAAAACTTGGGATTATAGGCCGGCATATCCTTCATATAGTCCTTGAGCCCGTCCAGAACCTCCTCTTCCTTTTCAAACACATACCGGAAGAAGCCGGTATGATCGTAATGGGTGGATACGGTTCCCGGAGGGGCGGCCTTGTGGGTTTTGGCCTTATCGATCAGGGCCTCGGCCATCTCCAGGTCAAATCCACCTTTGGGTGCCATGCCCGATACAATACCGGCACCGCCCACGGCAATGTTGCAGTTTTCATGGGCAAACAAAATGGTGGGGCTGATGCTCTGGTAGCCGCCGCCGGCCGGGTTGGTCCCATATATACCCGCCAGGATGGGGATCCCGAGCTGCTCGAGCTCGGTATGGCGGTAGAACGGGGTCCCTGCCCCCCTGCGGTTGGCATAAAACTTTTCCTGTTCCGGCAGTTTGGCCCCGGAGCAGTTGACCACCCAAACCAGGGGCAGGTTCAACCGTTTGGCCAAATCCGTGACCCTCAGAATATTTTCCGATTGTCCCGGCAGCCAGGCACCGGCCATGACCTTGTTGTCAAACCCGATGATCACCGCCCATTTGCCGGAAATCTTGCCGATACCGTCTATAACATTGGTGGTCCCTTCCACATTGTCCAGGGGATTGTACAGGGTATGCAGCGGGCGCCAGGTTCCTTCATCCACAAGGTAATCCAGCCGCTGCCACACGGTCATCTGGCCGCGGGCATTGATCTTTTCCGTTGGGAAGCCTGCATCCTTTACCGCCTGTACCGCTTCTGCAATTTCTGCTTCTGCAGAGGCTACCGCTTCAACATCCTTTTCAGTCCGTTTGATTTCACCCTTTTTCAATTCCTTGCCAAAGGGATCCATTTTCTCAAAATATGGTCTCATGGTTCTTGCGTGCTCCTGATTGGCAAAGCGTTATTCGATAACAGCCAGCAGATCGTCCTCTTCAACTTCATCGCCCTCTTTGACCTTGATCTCAGCCACCTTGCCGTCACAGGGCGCATAAATCGGGGTTTCCATCTTCATCGCTTCTATGATCAGGATCTCTTCATCCTCTTCCACGTCCGCGCCCTGCTCGATATTGACTGCAATGATCTTTCCTGCAAGTGGGGATAATACATCTTCTGCCATGGTACCCTCCTAAAATAATATTAATGGTTTATCATTTATATGAAATGGTTTTTTGACCGAATTTTAACACCGCAACTGTTTTATATTATGAAACACTGTTTTAACATATACCCAAAATGAAATACTTCGTTGTTAATGTCAAGTATTTTTTCCTTGACAATGAATCCCGGAATTGGATAATTTAGCCCATATAATGAAACGTTGTTTTAACATATAAAACAAAATAATTAAAAAACACGGGCATGCACCACGCATCAAACCATAAAATCACCTCCATCGAACAGGCGGTTTCAAAATATGTCAGCAATGGCGCCCACCTGTCCATAGGCGGGTTTACCATCAACCGCAATCCCATGGCAGCAGTTCATGAGATCATCCGCCAGGGAATCCGGAATCTCCACGTCTATGCCCATTCCAACGGCCAGGGCCTGGACCAGCTGATCGGTGCGGGCTGTGTGAGCCGCCTGGAGATCGCCTATTCCGGAAACGGACGGTTTGCCCCGACCTGTTTGTGCTTTAAACGGGCCGTCCTGGAGCGGACCATCCAGGTGGAGGACTACACCAACTTCCAGATGGCCCTGCGGTTCCTGGCCGGCGCCATGGGGGTACCCTTTTTACCCACCTATTCCTCCCTGGGCACTGACATTGTTGAAAAATGGGGGTTTCCAGACCAGATTCGCCTTGATGAACCCAAACTCGCCTCAAAAAAGCTGGTGGTCATGGATAACCCGTTCAGCAGGGACCATGAAACGGAAAAACTGGTGCTGGTACCGGCCATCCATCCGGATGTCACCATTATCCATGCCCAGAAAGCCGATGCCACCGGCTGCACCCGCATTGAGGGGCTGAGCTTTGCGGACATTGACCAGGCCAAGGCTGCCCGCCATGTGATTGTCACCTGTGACCACCTGGTATCGGAGAATGAACTGAGGAAAGACTCCGGCGCCAACCATCTCCCGGCATTCTGCGTGGATGCCGTGGTTCATATTCCCCATGGGGCTTACCCCACGGCCTGTTTCAATGAATACGACTATGACGCCGTTTTTCTCGAACAATACCAGCAGGCCGCCGGAAATGACGACACACTGGACCCGTTTTTCCAGACTTATATCCATTCACCCGCAGATCATGCCGAATTTGTGGCCATGGCTGCGCAAAACCGGCTCGAATCCATCCGTGCCAACCCGGTCACAGGATATGCGGACCGGATGAAGCGGGGCGCATGACCTATACACTGAAAGAGATGATGGCCCTTGCAGCGGCCCGGCAGATCCGAAATCAGGATATTGTATTCTGCGGCACCGGCATCTCCATGGTGGCGGCCATGGCGGCCAAGCATATCCATGCGCCTGACGCCACGATCTTTTTTGAAACCGGAGCCATTGATTCCTGTCTCAAGGACCTGCCCCTGGCCGTGTCTGACCCACGGGTCATGCACCGGGCATCCATGTTCTGCTCCCTGGCCGACTCGTTCGGCTTCATGCAGAACCGGAAAACCGGGCAGAACATTGTGGGGATTGTGGGCGCCGCCCAGATCGACCCATACGGCAACCTCAACTCCACATCAATCGGGGACTACCACGCACCCACGGCCCGGTTTCCCGGCAGCGGCGGTGCCTGTGATGTGGCCTGTTTTGTCAACAACAACATCGTGTTCATGAAGCTTGAAAAACGTAAATTCGTTCCCACCCTGTCCTACCGGACCAGCCCGGGGTGGCTCGATGGGTATGACAGCCGCAAAAAGGCGGGCCTGCCCGGATCAGGGCCCTCCATGGTGATCACCGATATGGGCATCCTGGGATTTGACCGGGTCACCCGCCGCATGAAGCTGGATTATCTCTACGAGGGGATCACGGCAGACGCTGTGCAGGAACGGATCAGCTTTGATATTGACCTGTCATCGGCCAGGCCGTTCAAGCCCCCGACGCCGGAAGAGCTCAACGTATTGAGAGAAACCATAGACCCTGAAAAACTGATACTCAATTAAGGATCTGCCCGTCATGACCAAAGACACCCAAAAACTCAATTCCATTGAAAAGGCCATTGAAATCCTCCTCAAATTTCAGGAAGCCAAATCCCACTGGGGCATCCGGGAACTGTCCGCTGAATTGAGTTTCAGTCCGGCCACGGTCCAGCGGATCCTCCAGATCCTCAAATCCTATGATTTTGTGCGTCAGGACCCGGCCACCCGCCAGTATTTCATCGGCAACATCTTCTACCGGTTTCTCCAGACCCTGAACGCCACCAACAGCCTGACTGTTCTGGGGAAAAATTTCCTGAATGAGGTGGCCCGGCAAACCAAGGAAACGGTTCATCTCAACGTGATTGAGGACAGCTTCAGGATCTGCATCGACCACATTGAATCCCCCATGGTCCTCAAGGCCAGCATGCCGGTGGGGCACCGCTCGCCATTGTATGCCGGGGCATCGGCCAAATGCCTGCTCGCCTTTTCAAGCCAGGCCTTTATCGATAACTATCTTGCTGAAGTCAACCTGGAACAGTTGACCGAAAACACCATCACCCAGCCGGAACGGCTGCAAAAAGAACTGGAGAGTATCCGGTCCCAGGGTTACGCCATCAGCCTTGGGGAAAGAACACCTGGACTGGGATCCCTGAGTGTTCCTGTATTTGATTATGACGGTTTGATCCAGGCAAGCCTGAGCCTTGCCGTTCCTGAAGTCAGAATAAAACAGGAGGATCACCTTGAATTCTGTATCAATATCCTCGTCGAACAGGCCGGTGCTTTTTCAAAGGCATTGGGTTTCAAGACGGGACAATTTTAAAATCGTTTAGGAGGCAACATGCAATTCAAACTGTCCACCGAGCTGACCATGCTCCAGAAAGAAGTGAGAAAATTTGTTAAAAAAGAGATCACCCCCAATGCGGATCAATGGGATGCCGATCATTACCTCCCCCACGAAGAGGTGCTCAAACCCATGGGTGACATGGGGTTTTTCAGCACAGTGATTCCCGAGGAATACGGCGGGTCCCAGATGGATGAGGGATGGCTGGCCGCCATGATCGTGACAGAAGAGATCGCCAGGGGATCCTCCGCCCTGCGCGTCCAGGTCAACATGGAAGTCCTGGGATGTGCCAACACCATCTATAAATACGGTACGGAAGAAGCCAAGCAGAAATATGTTGAAAAACTGTGTACCTGTGAATACCTGGGCGGTTTCGGAATCACCGAAGCAGATGCCGGATCCGATGTCATGGCCATGGGATCCACGGCCGAAGACATGGGCGACCACTACCTGCTTAACGGATCCAAAACCTGGATCTCCAACGCTGACTGCGCCGACGCACTGATCTACTATGCCTATACAGACAAGGAAGCCGGTTCTAAGGGCTTGTCCGCCTTTGTCATCGAGCCCAAGAACTATGACGGGATCAAGACCTCTTCCCTGGAAAAACTGGGTTCCCATTCCTCCCCCACAGGCGAGGTGTTCCTGGACAATGTAAAGGTGCCCAAGGAAAACCTGCTGGGTAAACCCGGCGACGGTGCCAAAATTGTATTCTCCTCCCTGAACCAGACCCGCCTGTCTGCCGCAGCCGGTGGTGTGGGACTTTCCCAGGCATGCCTGGATGAATCTATTAAATACTGCAACGAAAGAAAGCAGTTCGGCAAGAAAATCGGCGAATTCCAGATGAACCAGGACATGATCGCCCAGATGGCCACCGACATCGAAGCCTCCCGCCTGCTGGTGTACAAAGCAGCCTACAACAAGGACCAGGGCAAGCTGAACAACGGACTGGACGTGGCCATGGCCAAATATCATGTGGGTGAAACCGTGACCAAGTGTTCCAACTTTGCCATGAGAATCCTGGGCGCATACGGATACTCTACCGAATATCCCGTGGCCCGTTTTTACAAAGATGCCCCGACCTATTACATGGTTGAAGGCTCTGCCAATATCTGCAAGTGGATTGTGGCCCTGGATCAGCTGGGTTACAGGAAAGCCAACAGATAAGATCAAGGAGGTACCGCATGAGCAGCAAAGACCCCAAGGAGATTGTCAAGAAGACCGGGGAAACCGCCAAGCTTTACTTTTCAACCGTTAAGGATGAAGAAAAACCCTATAATCTGTGGCGGTATTTTGACAAGGATCTGGCCAAGGATATGTCGTTGTACATCACCGGCCAGATGTATGCCCGGGAGAAAATCCCCCACCATACCCGGCAGTTGATTACCGTGGCTGCGCTGACCGTGCTGGTCCGGCCGGATGAACTCAAACTGCACATCCATGCGGCCCTCAATGTGGGATGCACCAGAGAAGAGATTGCTGAAGTGATTTTCCAGACCAGTATTTACGGTGGTGTACCCGCTGCCAACACCGCCCTGACCGTGCTCAAGGCGGTCATCGAGGAACGAGAGGAAACAGAATCAGAGGCTTAACTCCCCATCGATAAGCCTTTTTTCAAGGAGGGCCGTCCCTGCGGCGGTCCTCCTCCCTAACCTGGCCGTCTACACGGACACCTGGTGGGGGATCTCTCCAGTGTCATAAAATTGGATGATATTTTCCGCTGCCATGACCGACATCAACTCCCGCGCCTCTTTTGTGGCAGATCCGATATGGGGAAGTACACATACATTGGGCATGGACAACAATGGATGATCTTTGGCCATGGGCTCGGGATCAGTGACATCCAGCCCGGCCCCCCAGATCTCTCCGGTTTCAAGGGCCTCCAGCAGGGCAGCCTCATCATGAATCGGCCCCCTGGCCGTATTGATAAAAATCCCCGTGGGTTTCATCCGCTTAAATGCCGCCCGGTTAAACACATGGCGGGTGTCCGGCGTTAACGCACAATGGGCCGAGACCACATCACTCTGGGCCAGCAATTCGTCAAACTCAACCCGGACGGCCCCCAATGTCTTCTCAGCCTCTGCATTGGACGACCGGCTCCAGTAGAGCACACTCATACCGTAAGCACCATGGCACCTCTGGGCCATGCACAGCCCGATCCGGCCCATGCCGTAAATCCCCAGGGTCCGGCCCTTAAGCGCCTGGCCCAGCACCCCCATGTTGCCCTTGGGCCTGAAATGCCCCCATTGGCCGTCGATAATGATCTTATGCATGAAAAACATCTGCCGGGCCGTGGCAATCATCAGGCCGAATGAAATGTCAGCCGTGGCTTCGGTCATGGCATCCGGGGTATAGCCCACAGGGATCCCCAGGGAATCGGCATATGCCACATCAATATTGTCATATCCCACGGCATACTGGGAGATGATCTCAAGATGGGCACACGCATCCAGAAAGGCTTTGTCAATCCGGTCCGACAGGGTGCACAGCAGTGCATCATGGCTTTTTGCGCCCTCAACCAGTTCTTCGGGGGCCATGGGCCGTTCAAGATCCCAAAGCGTGACCTTAAACCCTGCCCTCTCTTTTAACCGCTCAATACCTTTGTCCGGGAAATCCCGGGTAACCAGAATCCGCTTGATGTCTGTGTTCATACCTTACTTTGTAATGAAAACCGGGCAATCCGACTTGTGCAGCACCTGGTGGGCCACGCTTCCCAGCAGCAGGCCCTCAAAGTCTGTCACTCCCCTGGACCCCATGACGATCAGGTCCGCCTTTTCAATACGGGCGGCGTCAGCGATCTTCTGCCCCGGAGGGCCTTCAAGAATCCTGACGTCATATTCAACACCACCTTCGTCCAGCATCCGCTCATAGGATTCGACCAGTTCTTCTGAATGTTTGATAATTTTATTCACCGCCTGCTGAAAGTACGGCTCCGCCAAAATCGCAGGATAACGTGAGTGACAGTGCAGCAGGATGACCTTTGCGCTGAACTGCTTTGCCAGTTCAATGGCATACCGGGTTGAGTTTTCTGAATGCTCTGACCCGTCCACAGGGTTTAAAATGATTTTAAACTCCATCACGCCCCCTTTCCCGCCCCAAAACCATATGCTTTTGAGGCAGTCTGTTTTGGGTTATATTCTCAATATATGATGTTTTAAGGAAAATTGAAAACATTTCATGATAAAAATCAGGGTTTCCCTGATTGATTTTTACATCCACCAAAGCTATACATAACAACAATTATAGCAATAATGACATTTTGCGATACAAGCCCAACCATGTAAGCAAAAAAGCGGAGCTATGCCTTGAAACCAAACAATACCCCCCAAAGGCTTTATGACGATTTTCCCTCTTTTGTTTATGCTTCAAATCGAGAAATTTGAGCCAACTCAATTCTTAAAATGATTAAAATTCAGGAAATTAAACCCAGACAAAAACATTTATATTTCATTTTTAAAACACAATAGTAGTTATGCACCATTAACCATTAATTGACTGCGACTCATAAAAAATAATGAAATTGACTCGGATAGAAATTTTGTTAGGTATCCTTTGAATATAGAATCCATTTTGAAAAAAGTGTTATGTTTTCTGAAGCAATTACCGAAATGGTCCATAGCTTTTCGCTGCAGCGGACCGTCGGGGACTTGTCGCCCCGACTCCCGCGCCCGAAGGGCTCGGCAGCCCTCTGAGCTCACCTGTTGTGGATCATTAAGGTTTTAAAAAAATATGGCCACGAAATATTTTGAAGATTTGATCGATGACGAACGCCTTGATTGTCAGCCTGTCTTCATGACGAAAGAGGCAATCCTTAAGTTTGCTGAGCAATTTGATCCTCAACCTTTCCATGTTGATGACAATGCAGCTAAAAATTCAATTTTCGATGGGCTTGTGGCATCTTCTCTTCATACACTTTCTGCATGCACCCGTGTCGTTGTCGAGGCCCAGGGTGAACTTGCTATTTTAAGTGGTGTAGGTATGCATGAAGTCAATATGTTTAATCCGGTTCGTCCAGGAGATACTCTTCACGTTGAGGCTTGGTGGGCAGAACTGAAAAGATCAAATAGCAAACCTGATCGTGGGTTTGCGTCAATCAAATGTAAAGTGCGTAACCAGCGTAACGAACTCGTTATCGAATATGGTTACCGCTATCTATTGGCTTGTAAAAATTTTGGGAGAGCTACCCCATAGCCCTTCGCTGCAGCGGACTGGCAGGAGCTATTCATTCCCGATGCCCTCGGGCCAAAGGCCTCCGCAGTCCCTGGGCTCAACCGTTAACTTTCACTTCCGAAAAGTATAATATGGACTTGTTATGGAAAACAAAAAAGTAGTTCTTGAATTCTGGAAGGCAATGGAGACCAATGATTTTCATAAAGCTAGTGAATGGCTATCAGAAGATTTCAAGTGCTTTTGGCCACAATCATCAGAAATTATAATCGGCCGAGAAAATTTTGCTGAAATAAACACTAATTACCCAGCAGATGGGAAATGGACATTCAAAATTAACTCCATAGTTTCTGAAGACGACAGAGTAGTTACAGATGTAAGTATCTCTGATGGTACTATAAACGCACGTGCAATCACTTTCCACACTGTCTCAAATGATTTGATTCACGAACAAACCGAATTCTGGCCTGATGAGTATAATCCTCCTGAATGGAGAAAAAAATGGGTCACTCTTATCAACGGTGATAGTTAACTTTTCGCTGCAGCGGCCCGTCATAATCAGGCGCTCCACGATTCCCTCGATATAACGAGCACTCGGCAGTAACTATAACCCTGACGTTAACTGATTAAACTGGATAAAAAAAGCGCATTAATCCATATTTCCATTTGTATAATCATTGGCGGAATTATATCCTATTTTACCTCTGCAAAGTGGTTGGCTGCGTCTTTCTGGATTTCTGCGGCGCTTCATATAAACGGGTCCATGGGTTATTATGAAGATGCCCGGCCAGGAGGGTTTGACAACCCGGATGGAACGGATACCCTGGAATTTACAAAAGGTTGGGGGGCCCTAAAGTTCTGGCTGGGGTCTATTGCCTGCTCAGGGGCCTTGTTGGTAATCGGTTTAATGATCCAGAATTATGAATGGTGATTCCAATTAAATTTAAACGCGTTCAAATTCCGGTTGCCATTCTGGTTTTCACTCTGTTTTGCGGATTCTCCCATGCCAATGAGGTTGAAACCAAGTTTATTGGCGCAGGGCTCATTGATATCAAGAGTGTTGATGACTCGATCCAGGTTGACCTGGTTAATTCTGATCCCAGAAAGAACTATTTCAAAGAGAACTTTTATTCAGGCCTTGAGAAAGCATATTTAAGAAAAGAGGTTGCGATCAAGCTGTCCCTTGCGCAAAGGATCCTGAAGCAAAAACACTCCGATTATTCTCTTTTGGTCCTTGATGCAGCCCGTCCCAGGAGTGTATCAAGGGCCATGTATGATAAAATGAAAGGGACCCGGTTTGAGAAGTTTGTGGCAAACCCTAAAAAGGGCTCTATGCACAACTATGGTATTGCCGTTGATCTAACCATTGTGGATGAATCCGGCAATGAAATCGATATGGGGTTTAATCCGTTCCGTAAAAGCACACCTGAGCTTTATTGGATGTACGCCAAAAAGATGCTTGGTGTCAAACTTACTAACACACAGAAACGCAATAGAAAATTATTGGCTGATGTCATGAAACAGGCCGGTTTCTTCCCCTTGAGTTTTGAATGGTGGCATTTCAATGGCCTGCCAAAATCAGAGGCCAGAAAAAGATTCAAAATCATCGAGTGATTGAATAATCCTGAGGATATCATTATTTCTCAAAAAGCAAACATCAACAGATTGGCCAGACAGCTTAAAAATGTGGGTCCGAAGCTGGCCCAAAAACTGGTGGATGCCGGCATTGATACCCCTGAAAAACTAAAGGCCCTGGGAGCAAAAGAGGCGTTTGATATCATTTATGCTGATGGAGATGCCTACGGTGACTACAATGCCGCATACCTGTATGCTTTGGAAGGCGCGATCCGTGGCTGTGACTGGCTCGAGATCCCAGATTCTCTCAAAGAAGAATACAAGAGATATGCCCAGCATCTTCAATCCCGGAAAGGCAAATGAGTATAACACCTGCCGCCGCACCCCTTAAAACCAAAAAGGAATTTGAATCATGGAGATAGACCTCACAACACTTGAATCAAGACATGCCCATGATCTGCTCACAGGCTCCATTATCCCAAGGCCCATTGCCTGGGTATCCTCTATGAATGAAAACGGAGATACCAACCTGGCGCCGTTCAGTTTTTTTACCGGGGTGTCATGGAACCCGCCGGTCATTGCATTTTCACCGGTGAATCGACCCGATGGCACCAGAAAGGACACTGTGATCAACATAGAGAAAATACCTGAGTTCGTCGTCCATATGGTCTCTGTTGATCTGTTGCACCCCATGGAATCCACGGCAAAATCCATCCCTTATGGAAAAGATGAGGCTGAACTGAAAGACATTCACCTTGTCGAATCAACGACAATCAGACCCAAGAGAATTCAACATGCTAAAATCGCGTTTGAGTGTATCCTGGAAAAAATAGTCCGGATCAGCGAAGGTCCTGAAGCCGGAAACCTGATCCTCGGCAGGGTGGTCATGGCCCATATCGACGACGACCTCATTCTCAATGACAGGGAGATCAACTCAAAGGCTTTGGATCCCCTGGGCAGGCTGAGCGGTAAATTCTACTGCCATACCCGCGCGACCATTGAGAGCGAGAAAAATTAACCCGCCGGGTTGTAGAATCGATAAACCAGGATGAAAACCGATACATTACTGTTACATCGATCTTTGGGCGCTGCCCTCCCCCAGGACTATATTGACTGGGCTGTGGACCAGCTCGCCTCGGGCGTTGACACACCGAACATCAGAATTCTGGCCGGGTTAAGCGCTAAGCTTGATACGGAGGAAATCGAATCCTATTTTAGAAAGGTCTGTCTTGAGCTTGGAATCGATGCTCCCCTGAAAACAGCGCATTTTAACGGAACCGTACGCCTGATCAGGAGGGCCTATGACTGCAGGGAGATCTCTGCATCAGATGCCATCGACAGGATGTATGATCTTTACATTGAATCCGACTTTGGTGACTCCCTGTTATCCATATGGGACAACATCATCGAAGAGCTTGCCTTGAAGGGAAGCGGGGATGGCGGCTATTTTTACCCCCCGGATCTGCTCGACTCACCTGGAAGGCTTTTCATCACTGAATTCAGTTTGCTTGAAAGGGCTTTGAATCTCAAGCTGCCCAAAGATTTCATGCATTACATACAATGCAGCCGGTGTAACCACATCGGAGAGTCTGTTTTAAAACATCGTTCCTGGTGGGATAAACTTGCTGCAAAACTCTCCTTTAACAAAACCCCGGCTTTGTGGCATACTTGTGCCAGGTGTGGTTCTTTTGAATACGCCTGTATGTGGGACCCGGCTGTCCGGGATTTTTATTTTTCAAAGCTTGAAAAAGAACAGGGATTGTAAACACAGCATTCCCGCAGCATCAACTTATAATACTCTATGAGGACGCGACCATGAAAACATACCGGAACCCGGACAGTATCCATAAGCCCCTGGCATCATACAGCCACCAAATCGAGCTGGATGCCTCCGAGCGGCTGCTGGTGCTTTCCGGACAGGTGGGGATGCGGCCGGATGGTTCCATCCCCGAAGAACCGGTGGCGCAGCTCAAAATTACCCTTGAAAACATACGACGCAATCTTGAAGCCGCAGGTATGGCAATCAAAGATATCGTGAAACTCACGATATACCTTGTGGATCAATTCGATGCCGCCCAAAGACGGCAGGTGTTAGCTGAGTTCTTTCAGGATATCGAGCCCTGCATGACACTGTTATTTGTGGCTGCCCTGGGCACACCGGGCCTGAAAGTCGAAATTGATGTTATGGCCTCTGCCGAAAGGTAACCCATGAAAACGGGCTTGCTCTATATTTTCCTATGGCAGATCGTGGGAACGGTGTCCATGGCCATGGCAGGTGACGCATGCCGGACCGTTACCATTGAAACCATTGCCAGGCATATCCCTTTACCCGGGGGAACTGAAATTGTTCTCAAGCAGGAGAAAGCGTCCTTCTGCGAAGTGATTCTCAACCTGGAGGGCAGTCTCGTACCGGTCTATGCTTCAAATGATTTTGTTTTTGCAGGCCAGCTCTTTAAAAATGGCACATCGGTTACACAAAAAACCATGGCCGGAATCCAGGATATTGCCAAAGATCAGCAGGCAAAATTGCAGGATAACAAAGCCCAGGAAGCAGAAGCCCAAAGGCGCTTTTTCAAGCAATATATTGATGTCCTGGATGACCTGGTTTCCATGCGCTTTCAACCTGTCCAGACAAAGGGATTTATCTATGCCGTTACAGATCCGGATTGCCCCTACAGCCGGGATTTGCTGGATAATCTAAAAAAAACTGCCATAGAGGCAAATCTAGGGATTAAAGTTGTCGTCCACCCCATCATTGGGGATGACAGCCTGGAGATGGCTGCCCGGGCGATCTGCCATCAGTACTCCTATGACGCCTATGCCGATATGGAGCCTACCGGCGGAACCCCGGTGGTCTGCGAGTCTGCCAAACAGCTCATTGAGCTGACCGAAGCATTCATGGAACAGGCCAACCTTTTGTCCGTTCCCGCGGTTGTCGCCCAAGACGGGTCATGGATGGTGAACTCGAGTGACATCGATCAGATCCGGCAGCATCTCGGGCTGGGCCCGGGAGAGAAAAGCACCATGCCGGGAAACAGCTGTCCGTCAAACCTGAACCGGCAGCCTTAGCATCGTGGGCATCGCCAATTATTGAAAGATCCCTTTTCGCCCCTTGACAACCGATTGCCTTTACCATACTATTTCTTAATTCAAGCAATACTATTCAACTTGCAAACTCAAAACTCAAAAAAGGATTGATTCAAATGAATAAAAAAACTGTTCTTTGGATGTCGTGTCTTTTTCTATTGATGTTTTTTCTCACGGGCTGCATGTCATCCATGTCCCAGGGCTCTCCCAAAGCCAAAACCACGGCCACGGGTTCTGCCGGTGGTTCCACCAGCCAGAACGCCAATGAAACGCTTGAGCGCTGTGATGCCTCTTTAGGTACCATGGCCATTTACGAAGACCAGAACGAATACTGGTATCAATACCTCACCCGCGACCTGAGACTGCCTTCCACCATCCCGGTGATCCGTCTTCTGGCACAGCAGTCCAACTGTTTTGTCGTGGTTGAGCGCGGTAAAGCCATGAAGCAGATGATGGAGGAAAGAAAACTCATGGAATCCGGTGAAATGAGAAGCGGCTCCAATTTCGGCAAAGGCCAGATGGTTGCTGCTGATTATACGGTCACCCCGTCCATCACTTTCAGCTCCGGGGATACCGGGGGTGCAGGCGCAGTAGTCGGCGGCCTGTTCGGTTCCGTTGCCGGTGCCATTGCGGGCGGTGTTAAAACCAGTGATGCCAGCACTGTCCTGACCATGATCGAAAACCGCTCCGGAGTGCAGCTTGCCGCCGCAGAGGGCAGCGCCAGAAACATGGATTTCTCATTGATGGGCGGTCTTTTCAGTGGCGTGGGCGGCGCAGCCGGTGCCTATTCAAAAACCCCGGAAGGTAAGGTGATTGTTGCAGCCTTTACCGATTCCATGAACAACCTGATCAGGGCGGTTAAATCCTACAAGGCCCAGACAGTTAAAGGTGGACTTGGTACCGGCGGGACCCTTGCGGTTCAGGGAAGCAAGACCGTTCCGACTGCGGAACCGGCTTCTTCAGGATCAGGGGGAATTCTTGGGGTCATGACGGAACGCAACTACAATTCTGCGGCCAAGATTTACGACTATGTCATCATCACCAAAGACAAGAGCAAAACGTACCGGTTTAACAGTGCGAAGAAAATCATGTATAAAAATGATCTGGTCGAGTTTACCGTGACCAATGGCGAGGTCAATGTCAACTCCATCAAGCTCATTGAAGCAAAGTATTTCCAGAAATACTGGCAGTAACCGTTAAATGGACCAGGGGTTGATCTCATTGCCAACATGATGATCACCCCACGGCCCATCCAGTGATTCAAAACCATGGGGCCGCGTGATGGCTGCCCGGGCCAAACCCGGACAGAGCAGTATCACCGGCCCTGTTTTTATGATTGATATGCTCCGATATGGTTTTACCCGAAGGAGACCCCATGCGCATTAACATTCAATACCATAAAACCCCTTACGGTGAGCTGATTCTCGGGTCTTTCAAGGATCAGTTGTGCCTGTGCGACTGGCGTTACCGGAAAATGAGAGACCGTATTGACCAACGGATCACCAAGGGGTTGAACACATCATTTGCGGAACAGGATGATGATATCCTCAGGGCCGCCAGGGAGCAGCTTGATCAGTATTTCAACCACGGGAGAAAGGCATTTGACCTGCCGATCCTCATGACCGGAACCGAATTCCAGAAACAGGTCTGGAATGAGCTGTTAAACGTTCCCTATGGTCAGACCGTCACCTATCTTCAATTGTCCAGAAACCTGGGAAATGAACAGGCGATCCGGGCCGTTGCCGCTGCCAACGGTGCCAATGCCATCTCCATCATGATCCCCTGTCATCGGATCATCGGTAGTGACGGTAAACTGATCGGTTATGCCGGCGGCCTGAAAGCCAAGCAGAAACTCCTGGAACTTGAAAATAACCTGTTTTCTCAGGTTCATCCCTAACTACCTCAACATCAGGCAGCAATTCCAATGCGGAGGCAAACATGAAACAGGCGGCATCTGTTGTGGGCGTCATCACACTCTTGATCTATCTCACCCTGTATATTTTTCCCATCAAAGCATTTTACAGATTCGACAAGCTGCCCCTTACCCCTTATAAGTCCGGGAGCCTGCAGATGACGGAGATCCCCAAGTCCTTTTTCCTGCTCCCTGGAAAACGATCCTTATGGGCGGTTCGAACTTCTGAGGGGTACAACATCATCGGCCGTTTCAAACCGGCATCGGCCAGGAGCATGGCCCGGATATCAACACACTGACTTCGGCGGATAAGCCCGGCGGTGCGTACAACACACGATCCCAGAATGAATCTCCCCTGATGCTGGCCTTGAAATGCAATAACCTGGCGCTTGCCTGGTTTTATATCCAGAGTGGTGCTGATCTCCATATCAGGGACAATAAAAAGCGATCCCTTCTTTTTTTCACCAAAGATGCCCAAGTGATCACCTACCTAATCGATCAGGGATTGAACCCCGACCAGCCCGATGATTTCAACTGCACGCCGCTGTTTTATGCCGCTTCTGAGGATATTGCACGTTGCCTTATTGAATGCGGCGCAGATATTCATGCACGGAACAACAACGGATGGACCCCGCTGATCTGGCATAAAAAGCCGGGCATTGTCCGTGTCCTGATCGAATACGGCGCCGACATCAATGCAAGGGACCGCAAGGGCCGAACCCCCCTGGATCTGGCCTTTGAAGACACGTTAAAACAACTGCTGATCGCCCATGGGGCGGTGTCCGGAAAAACGGAATCCTTCCTCCACAGTTAAATAAAAGCAAAAACGGTCAAGACCCATGTCTCCATCCCATGTATCTTTGCTAACATCCTGATGACAGGAAAGATGCAACCCTTTTAATGAGATAAAACAATGAGCTATATAAAAAGTATCCAAACCGCCGTCGACTTTATTGAAGCGCACCTGGATACTTCCATCAAGACGTCTGATGTGGCCAGGGAATCGGCCTACTCATTGTTTCATTTTCACCGCATTTTCCAGGCAGCCACCGGTGATACGCTCAAAAGCTACATCAATCACCGGCGGCTGACCCAGGCCGCCCGGAGACTCCTTGAGAAATCGACCCCCCTGATCCAGATCTCACTGGATTACGGATTTGAATCCCAGGAGTCATTTACAAGGGCATTCAAGCGGCGGTTCGGTGTCACCCCGGGAAGATACCGCAAGGAAGGGATCCATTACCCGACTGTCTACAGGAATAAATTCGACATCAACCAACTTTTATTCCAGGAGAAAGGAGATCTGATGGAACCTGAAATCAAAACCAAGGACACGTTCAAGGTGATCGGCCTGAGGTATTTTGGAAACAATGAAAACAACGAGATCCCCCAGTTGTGGCAGGAGTTCATGCTCAGGTGGGACGAGGTGCCCAATCTGGCCAACCCGCGCCATTCATACGGTGTCTGCACTGTACCGGAAAACAGCGGCGAGACCCAGGAGGCCGGTATGGCATTTGAATATGTGGCCGGACGCGAAGTACAGACCTTTGAGAAGATCCCGGACGGCATGGTGGCCCGGGAAGTGCCGGGCGGCAAATTTGCAGTGTTTACCCACTACGGCCCCTTGAATAATCTCAAACAGACCATAGAATACATCTATGGCGAATGGACCCGGAAAGGGGAATATACCATCAGGGGGAACGTCGATTTTGAGTTCTACAATGAAAAGTTTGATCCTGCGGGATCTCCGGCATCTGAGCTGTTTCTGTACATCCCCATTGAGTAAGGACGATCTTCCGTCATGACCGCCCGGATCAGGCCGTTCCAACCCGATGATTACGACCGTGCATTCACCCTGTGGCAGAACAGTGACGGTGTGGGCCTGAGCAGTGCCGACTCCAGAGAGAACATCCTGGCCTACCTGCTGCGCAATAAAGGGACCAGTTTTGTTGCAGAAGAGGAACAACGGATTATCGCCACGATCCTGGGCGGCCATGACGGCCGGCGCGGCTATATTCACCACTTGTGTGTCCATGACGGTTACCGGCGTCAAGGCCTGGGCAACATGCTCGTGACCCATTGCCTTGATGCGCTCAAAGCCCTGGGTATCCAAAAGTGCCATATCTTCATTTTAAACGATAATCACACAGGCCTTGCGTTCTGGAAGCAAATTGGATGGCATCATCGAAATGACATCAGCCTGGTGTCCAGAACCCTTGAGGCATGATGAGCCTGCACATTCGATTCTTAAGATAAAGGGGGAACGCTCATGAAAGCATTGACATTATCCGCGGCATTCACCACAGACAAGATTGAAGAAACCAAAACCTTTTACACCACCCACTTCAATGCTCGGGTCACCTTTGACTGCGGGTGGTATCTCAATCTGGAATTCGGCAGCCCGACAACCACCCTTCAGTTCATGACCCCCCAGGAAGCCCACCACCAGCTGGCCAGCGGCGCCGGGCTGATCTACAATTTCTCGGTAGAGGATGTGGATGCGGAGTACCGCCGTTTGAGTGGTGCTGGTCTGCCCGTAAATATGCCCCTGGAGGATCATCCCTGGGGGGACCGGGGATTTGCCACCCAGGACCCCAACGGCATCTCCTTGTATATTTACTCGGACCGGGAGCCCTCTGAAGAGTTCAAACCCTATTTTAAATAAACAGGGGTGCCATGTTACCGATCCGGACTGATCGCCTTATTATTGACCGGCTAAGCCTTGCAGACGCACCCTATGTATTTGAATTGGTCAACGATCCGGACTTTATCCGATTTATCGGCGACAAACAGGTAAAATCTGTCAAGGATGCAGAGCAATACCTGACCCAAGGTGCCTTGAAAAGCTATGACACTTTCGGGTTCGGCATGTTCAGGGTTCGGCGCCTGTCCGATGAACTGCCGGTCGGGATCTGCGGCCTGATTAAAAGAGATTACCTGCCGAGCGTGGACCTGGGATATGCGTTCATGGCCGACCACCGGAACCACGGGTATGCTGCAGAGTCCTGCAGGGCGGTTCTGGATTTTGGGATAAACACCTTGAAACTCAGCAAAATCGCGGCTATTGTTCAACCAGACAACACCCGGTCCATCGACCTTCTGGCAAAGATCGGATTTAGATTCAATGACATGATACAGCCGCCGGGTGATCCGGCCAGGCTGGAGCTTTGGAGTGTTACACCATGACTGAACCAGGAAAAACCTTTGTTGATGTGGCGGTGATCCAGTCCGCACCGGTCCTGTTCGACAAATCCGCAACCATTGAAAAAACCTGCGACCTGATCCGGGACGCTGCAGACCTCGGCAGCCGCTTGATCCTGTTACCCGAGGCATTTATTCCCGCATATCCCAGAGGATTCAGCTTCGGCATGGTCGTGGGCAGCCGCAATGAAGAGGGGCGGCGGCTATGGAAACGCTACTGGGAAAATGCCGTCACTGTACCGGGCCAGGATGTGGAACGCCTGGGAAAGGCGGCAAAGGATGCCTGTGCCTATGTGGCCGTGGGCATTATTGAAAAGGACGGGGTATCCGGCAGCGGCACCCTTTACTGTACCACCCTCTATTTCGGGCCTGAGGGAAACCTTCTGGGGATACACCGCAAACTCAAACCCACGGGATCGGAACGCCTGATCTGGGGAGAAGGGGACGGCAGCACCCTGCCGGTAATTTCCACCCCCTTTGGCCGGATCGGGGGACTGACCTGCTGGGAAAACTATATGCCCCTGGCCCGCATGGCCATGTATGCCCAGGGCGTGGAGATTTACCTGGCCCCCACTGCGGATTCCAGGGACACCTGGCAGGCCACCATGAGGCATATTGCTTGTGAAGGACGGTGTTTCGTTCTGGGATGCAACCAGTATGTCACCAAAGACATGTACCCTGACACCCTTGAAACCATTGAGGAGCTCGACAACCAGCCCCAAGAGATGTGCCCGGGCGGCAGCGTGATTGTCTCCCCGTTCGGCGAAGTGATTGCAGGTCCTGTTTTCGGAAGGGAAAGGATCCTCCATGCCCGGCTGGACATGTCTGAAGTGGCCCGGTCCAAGCTGGATTTTGACGTGGTGGGCCACTATGCCCGGCCCGACCTGTTCGAACTTACCGTCAACACCTCGTCCCAACCGGCTGTCCGGTTCAAAAAGGACTGAACCATGCAGATTCAAAGGGCCCAAACCAAAGATGCCGCTGATATTCTTGCACTGCAGAAAGAAGCCTATCAAAGCGAAGCCGCACTTTATAATGACTATAGTATCCCGCCCCTGCACCAGACCCTTGAAGAGATGACACAGGAGATCATAGAACAAACCGTCTTAAAAGCTGTTGACAGCGACAGGATCGTTGGCTCGGTACGTGCGGTTGCTGACGGGAACAACTGCAGCATCGGGCGGCTGATCGTTCACCCCGATGTTCAAAACCAGGGGATCGGCACCCGGCTCATGCATGAGATCATGGCATGCTTTGGACAGACCCACCGGTTTGAACTGTTCACCGGGGTGAAGAGTGAAAAAAATATCAGGCTCTATCAAAAACTCGGATTTGACATATACCGACACCAGACCGTCAGCGAGACGCTTGAGCTGGTCTTTATGGAGAAGCATGTATGAAAACCTTCCGGATATACCAGGTGGATGCATTTACCCGAGAGCTTTTCAAAGGTAACCCGGCCGGCGTGGTGGCCAATGCCGACGGGCTGACCGATTCGCAGATGCAGGCCATTGCCCGGGAACTGAACAATGCGGAAACCGCGTTTGTCCTCTCTCCCGGTGCAGCGGACCATGACGTATGGATCCGGTTTTTCACCCCGACCATCGAAGTCCCTGTATGCGGGCATGCCACGGTGTCGGCCCACTATGTGAGAGCATTGGAAAAGAAGCTTCCTTCATGCACCGTGATCCAGAAAACCGGGGCCGGCATCCTGCCCGTGGACATCACTCGGGACGGGGAGGAGATGACCATCACCATGACCCAGGGAGAGATTGAGATCTCAGAGCCGCTGCCGGACACCATTATCGACCGGATATTGTCAGCCCTGGGCCTATCCCGTGATCTTCTTGCCCCCCGCTGCCCGATAGAGATCGCCTCCACCGGACATTCCAAGGTGATGATAGGCATTATACGCAAAGACACACTGGACCACCTGGCTCCGGATATGAACGAACTCAGTACCATCAGCCGGGATATCGGCTGTAACGGTTTTTTTGTGTTTACCCTGGATTCGCCCGATCCCAATATCTTGACCTGTGGCAGGATGTTTGCCCCGGCCATCGGTATCCATGAAGACCCGGTGACGGGAAATGCCAACGGTCCTTTAGGGGCATACCTGGTTCACCACGGGCTTCTCACACCATCAAACCGCCCCGGGGATACCATCACTTTCCAGGCCCTTCAGGGAGAGGCCATGGGAAGGCCCGGCATCATCCGGGTCATGGTGGACACAAAAGACAAAAGGCCGGTCAAGGTCCGGATCCAAGGGGAGGCTCTTGTTGCCTTCCAGACGGAGATCACCCTGTAACCCAAATGAAGGATTTTCCCATGATCGATATCGATACCATTGTCCAGGCCGACCACCGTATCAAATCCATTCCCGGTCTGGTGCATGAGACACCACTAAACCTGAGCCCTGCCCTGTCGGAAATGACCGGCGTTAATGTCCGGCTTAAATGTGAGCATCTCCAACAGACCGGATCATTTAAACTCAGGGGTGCCACCAATAAACTGATGTCCCTGGCACCGGAGACTGCAAACAAAGGCGTCATCACCGCCTCCAGCGGCAATCACGGGATGGGCGTGGCCCTGGCCGCCCGACATACCGGCCTCCAGGCCACGGTATATGTGCCTGAAAATGCATCCGGGGCCAAACTTTCTACCATCCGTCAACTCGGTGCACAGGTGATCAAGGTTGAGGGAGACTGCCTGCAAAGTGAACTGGAAGCCGGCAGGCAGGCCAACATCACGGGGCAGCCGTTTATCTCACCCTACAATGATCCCGGGATTATTGCCGGACAGGGCACGGCCGGGCTTGAGATGCTTGCTCAGTGCCCGGATCTGGATGCCGTGTTTGTGTCCGTTGGCGGTGGTGGGCTGATATCCGGCATCGGCTCCTATATCAGGCAAAAAAGTCCCGGAACACGCATCATTGGATGCTGGCCGGCCAATGCCTCTACCATGTACCAATGCCTTGAAGCGGGTAGAATCATGGAAGTGGCGGAA
The DNA here is from genome assembly GCA_004796375.1 of Desulfobacteraceae bacterium. Lineage (GTDB taxonomy): Bacteria > Desulfobacterota > Desulfobacteria > Desulfobacterales > Desulfobacteraceae > MADRE2. The sequence goes on along the minus strand of QZLA01000384.1, from coordinate 56,143 downwards.
ACAGATACCCTGTCCGACGGCACGGCCGGGGGTGTGGAGCCTGATGCCATCACCTTTTCCATCTGCCAAAACGTCATTGATGACAAGGTTTTGGTGACCGAGGATGAGATAAAAAATGCCATGGGCCTTGCAGCCCGGCATGAACGCTTTATTATTGAAGGTGCCGCAGGTGTGGCCCTTGGGGGCTTTCTTAAAAAAGCCCGTGATTTCCAGGAAAAAACGGTTGCCATCGTACTTTGCGGCAGGAACATCCTGTTGGATAAATTTCTTTGGGCCGTATCCTGAACAAAGAATGTGAAACGTGATGATGAATCTCTCAGTTCCCGGATTATTAATATTGTGTACACTGGTTCTGCTTTTTGGCCACCTGTTTTCCTTGCCGGCTGCAGCCTCTCCCACCCGTAATGAAAGCGTTATTCTCCTTCATGGTCTTGCCCGGAGCGACAAATCCATGGCAAAGCTGGGCCGTTTCCTGACTGAGCAGGGGTACATGGTGATCAACATTAATTATCCCTCGCGAAGTAAAACCATTGAAGAGCTTTCTGCAACCATCATTCCCCATGCGATTGACGCATGCGCCCGGAATGGTGCTAAAAAAGTTCATTTTGTCACTCACTCCATGGGAGGGATCCTGACCCGGTATTACCTGGCCCACCACCAGGTGGCCAACCTTGGCCGAGTGGTGATGCTCAGCCCGCCCAACCAGGGCAGCGAAGTGGTGGATAAACTCAAGGGCACACCGGTATTCAAGTGGCTCAACGGCCCTGCCGGGCAGCAGTTGGGCACCCGGGACGGCAGCTTACCTGCTGCACTGGGTCCTGTGGAATATGAAGTGGGTATCATTACAGGGGACCGGTCCATTAACCCTATCCTGTCCTTGATGATCCCGGGACGTGATGACGGCAAGGTATCGGTTGAACGTGCCAAACTCAAAGGGATGAAAGATTTTCTTATCGTCCACAAATCCCACCCGTTCATCATGCAGGACCCCGGCGTGTTTTCCCAGGTCCTGGCCTTCCTTCAAACCGGTGGATTCAACCAATAAAAAACAATTGCTATGACATTTGATACCGACACCAAACACACCTATCAATTGAAATACCCTGGCTATGCGTCAGCACTCTATGAGTCATTGACGGCTGATCCTTTCTACATCACCATGGAGCAGAGTGTCTCCGGGCAGGATGCCCGGCAGCGTCAGGCCATGCTCAGGTATATGGATTATTCCATGATTGAAGCCGAACGATTCGGGATCCTGTTTATCCCCAAGGTTCACGAATACGGGGTTTCGATCTGGTCAAAGACACTGCCCCCTGAAACACAGGCGCAGCGGTCTGCTGCCAAAAAACGTTTCCTGCGCGAACACATGGGCCCCAAAAGCCTTGAAACCTATCATGCCATTGTGGAAACCATGTCCCTTCACGCACAAAACCTGGTCGATGACCGATTCTGGTACCTGTCCATCATCGGTATCCTCCCGCAGTTCCAGAACCAGGGCCTGGGACCCGGGTTGATATCCGACATCCTTGAAAAGGCTGACCAGAAAGGAATCCCCACCTATCTTGAAACCTTCACCCCCAGGAACATTTCGTTTTACCAGCGCCTGGGGTACAACAGCGCCGGTGTCTTTTACGAACCCACGGTCCGGGCAGAATATACCCTGATGACCCGTCCGGCCATGCCCGCCTAAACGGATTTTCACACCTATGGAAGCGTTTGCCGCTTACGGATATGCCGGCCTGTTCCTGGCGGCTTTTCTTGCTGCCACCATCCTGCCCCTGAGTTCCGAGGTGGTCCTGGTGTTTTTACTGGCCCAGGATCTTCAACCGGTCAGCCTGGTGACGGTGGCGACGGCCGGGAATGTGCTTGGTGCTGTGGTCAACTATCTACTGGGATTCTGGGGCAGCCTGTTTCTCATCCAGAAGGTATGGCGAATATCCCCCCTGGAATTTAACCGGGCCAAAGCTCGGTTTCGCAAACTCGGTTCAGCCAGCCTGCTCCTGGCCTGGATGCCCCTGATCGGTGATCCTTTGACCATTGTTGCCGGTGTGCTGAAAGTGAATATCCTGTTGTTCCTGATGCTGGTGACCCTGGGAAAACTGGCCCGGTATGTCCTGATCGCCGGGTTGTTCTGAAAATTGCTACATCTGGACCGGTGGACTTTGGGTTGCGGCATGAGCGGTTTTGGGTTAATATCAGCTATTCCAATTGAACACGACAGTGACCCCAATTAAGGAGATGATCCATGGATTTAGCACAATACAAAGCGGTAATTTCAGAAGCGATTGAGGGTGAACGCGCGGCAAAACAGTTTTATGAAAATGTGGCACAGCGGATCAAAGATGCCTATCTCAAGGAATTGTTCGGAAATTTTGCCCAAGAGGAAGCCAAGCATGAAAAGATCCTGAGTGATATTTTAAACCAGGAAGAGATGGACACCACCTATTTTGATTTTGAAAAGGATTTCAAGGTTGCAGAGACCTTTGAAATGCCGGAAGTAACGGCAGATATGGATTTGAAGAGCGCCATCGGCATTGCAGTAAAAAATGAGGAAGCAGCCATGAAGAAATATGCCGGGCTGGCTGAAAACTGCGAGGACGAGCGGCTCAAAAAGGTGTTTCTGGACCTGGCTTCCATGGAACGGAACCACAAGTTCAAAATGGAAGAATACTTTGTGGATGTCGCCTATCCTGAAATCTGGTAGCCCGGTCTCCAGCCAAGGAAGCTGTCTGAAGAAGAACATCTAAACCCTGCATGAGCAGGCACCACTATCAGATGGATATTATTCAACTGACCCCGGATAATGTTGAGCAGGAGCACATCTGCTGTGCCATTTCAGATAAGAAATGCGCTCATGGATATGCTGCTAAAAAGCAATGGCTCAGCAACCAGATCAGCAACGGTTTCACATTCAAAAAATTGAATGTCAGGGGAAAGGTGTTCATCGAATACCTACCGGCAGAATATGCGTGGGCCCCAGTTGATGCCCCTGATTACATGATGGTCAACTGCTTTTGGGTATCGGGCCGGTACAAAGGACAGGGTCACGGCAAGGCCCTGTACGACGAGTGTGTCAAAGACGCTGCCGGCAAAAGCGGTATCATCGTCCTCACCTCGGGCACCAAACAACCGTTTTTATCTGAAAGAAAGTTCTTCGAAAAACAGGGATTTTCACGCTGTGATACAGCCCCGCCATATTTTGAACTCTGGCATCTCAAGCTTGGCCCGGATGCACCGACCCCGCGTTTTAGAACCTGCGTCAAGTCGGCCACATGCGGCAACCCATCCGGATTGACGGTGTATTACTCTTCCGGGTGTCCCTATACTGATTATTATGCCAATACCGAAATGCCCCTCATCGCCGGACAGCTTGGCAAACCCTTAACCATTATTCACCTGGATACCCGCAGGAAGGCTCAGAATCACTGCATTCCATACACCAACTACTCTATTTTCAACAACGGCGAGTTTGTCACCCACCAGATTCTCACCCGGAAGAATGCCAAGCGGTTTATTCCGCAATAGATTCTACCTGAAACTGTCCATATAAACGCCCAGGGCGGGAGAACCCCCTGTATGGAGGAACAGGATCTTTGAGCCTTTGTCAAAGCACCGGGTGTTTATAAGATCGATCATACCGGCCGCGGTTTTACCCGAATATACGGGATCCAGGAGTATCGACTCCAGGCGTGCAAACAGTTTTACAGCCTCGACCATCCCCTCGGTCGGAATAGCGTATCCCTCTCCCACATACCCGTCATAACAGACCACCGACTCCCGCAAGATCCCGGACAGCACACCAAGTTTTTCTGCGGATTCAAGGGCCAGTTCATGCACCATCTCCTCCTGGGCCAGTTTTTCTCTTGCCACATTGATGCCGCTCACCGGTATATCGGCATGGATACCGGCCATGCCTGCCACCATGCCGGCATGGGTGCCTGCCGAGCCTGAAGGTAGGATGATATGGGAAATATCCAGCATCATCTGGTTGAGCTGGGCCATGGTTTCCTCTGCACACACCGCATATCCCAAGGCCCCGATTGAATTGGATCCCCCGCCGGGTATGATATAAGGATGCTTGCCATGATCCATGAGCGCCCTGGCCTTCTCCTCCATTTCAAACGCCAGATCCGAACCGCCGGGTACAACGGTTTTACTCTTCACTCCCAATAGTTCATACAGAAAATTGTTCCCACCGGCATCCTCCTGATAGGTCCCCTCAACCCGCTCCTCCAAGATCAGGTGACAGTCAAGTCCCTCCTTTGCCGCCCAGGATGCGGTCAGCCTGCAGTGATTGGATTGAATCGCACCACACGTGATCAGGGTATCTGCGCCCTTTTCCAGTGCATCTGCCACCAGGAATTCCAGTTTCCGGGTTTTATTCCCCCCGGCTGCACCGGGTAACAGGTCATCCCGTTTAACAAAGATTTCCACACCGCCTCCCAGGTGCTTGCTGAGATTGGGCAGATGTTCAATCGGGGTCGATCCCTGAAGGTAGTGCCGCCTGGCAAATCGGGTATAGTTCATGGTAATATTCTCCTTAATCGATTTGAGTGACCCTGCCCAGGATGGTATTCCAGACCCCATCCGGACAGCGCCGTTCAATAACCTGAACCGGCTTGGTTTTTAGTTGCCCCAGGATCTTTACCGCTTCTGAATTCAGCAGTCCGGACAGGATAAACCATGTGGATGTCAAGAATCCGGGAGTCTCCACCAGGTGCTTCATCACATCAAAATGGATATTGGCAATCAGGAGGTCCGAAGGGATGGATGCCATCTCCTCACCCCTTGCCTGGACGCAGAGGATGCGGTCTTCCATCCGGTTGTGCCTGACATTTTTCAGCGTGGTACGGACAGCCAGGAGGTTGAAATCAATGGCCACCACATGCGGGCACCCCAGTAGGGATGCCGCCAGGGACAGGATGCCGGTACCCGTACCGATATCCAGTACACGGTCAATTTTCTCCCTGCCCAGGATCCGCTGGATGAGTACCAGGCAGTCTTCCGTGGTCTGATGCCTCCCTGTACCGAACACCACGCCCGGATCCAGGATAATGGGCTGCATGCCCTCTCTTTGCAAGGCCTCCTGCTCCCATGGCGGGCAGATCATCAGGTCCTCCACCCGGTAGGGAACGATTTTGTCGCCATGCCACTGCTCCATGGTCATCTCATATTTCTCAACCAACTCTATTCCAGGTAAGGGATCGATCAATTCGTCAATATATGTATCAACTTCGTTGGAAAAAAACAGAAAACAGGTATCCTCCTCCACCCACATGCCCAAAAAACGGGCATGGTCGACATCCCGGTCCCTGAGACCGGATACCCCGTTTAGATAATAGATATGCAGCAGTTCATACGGATTTTTATATATCGGTCTCGGATTATTCATGGCTGATGGCGGGAAGAAAAACACAGAACTCTGATCCGCTTCCCGGTGTGCTTTCTGCAGTGATAAACCCTTTGTGATTGTCAATGATACCATAAACGGACGCCAGGCCCATACCGGTGCCGACCCCCATCTCCTTGGTGGTGAAAAATGGGTCAAATACCCGTTCTACCACATCCTGAGCCATACCGTGACCGCTATCTTTAAACGAGAACATGACAAACGGTCCGGACACTGCTTTCTCAATACCGATCTGCCGGTTTTTGATCTCTACGTTCCGGGTTTCTATGGTCAAGGTACCGCCTCCCGGCATGGCCTCAGAGGCATTCAGGAACAGGTTCATGATGACATGATTCATCTGGGCCCGGTCAGCATATACGCTGGATATTTTACTTTCCAGACGGGTATCGATTTCCATATCCTTTCGGGAGTGCTTCATGACCATCATATTCGCCTTGATGACCTCGTTCAGATTCAGGGCCATGGGAGAATATTTCCCGCTCCTGGCAAACCCGAGGAGCTGCTTGATGGATTCCGACCCGTTTGCAACCAGATCCCTTATCTTTTCCGCCTTGTCATGGTTGGGGTGCCCGGGTTCGGATCGCCTTTGGATCAGGGCGGCATACCCGGCAATGGCCATAAACAAGTTGTTGAATTCATGGGCAATTCCGCCGGCCAGTGTGCCAATGGATTCCAGTTTCTGGGCATTGACCAGCCGCGTTTCAATCTCTTTTCGCTCGGCCAGGTGATTTTTAAGCCTAATGTTGATGGCATTGAGTTCCGTGGTCCGTTCATCCACCATCTGTTCCAGGTTGTCCTGATGCGCCTCCAGTTGAGCGAGGTTACGGCTGAACAATTCTTTGATCCGCTGCAGGGCAGCTTTCAGGCGGACCGCTTCGAGCAGGTTCTCATCATTCTCCTCCCAGCTCATTTTATCCAGCTGTTTCTTCAGGCTTCCTTCATGACCGATATCCTTTAGCCCTGCAAGATCAGCCATCAGGCGTTCAAACGGCAGCAGGCTTCTTTTGATCACCAGAAAAATCATGAGCATGGTGACGGCCATGATCAGTATGCCTGAAGCCAGCATCATCCAGAAGTAAAAAAGAAGGGTGTCCCTAAGATGTTTTCTCGAAAAACCGATCCTGAGCGACCCCACCTTTTTATCCATATATACGATATCCCAGATGGTATCAAACACACGCTCCTGATCCTTTCCCCTGAGCTGATCACCCATGAGAATGTCCTGGTTGAGTACGGACAGATAAACAGAAAACCGCTTGGATATGCGGCCGGTGTTCAGGGTCTGTGTAAACACCGGATCCTGGTTCAGAATGGTCACCCGGTCTTCGGGAAAATCTTCCGATAGGGATACCCTGTCCGAGATCAGAACATGGTTATTTGGATCGGTGACCGTGAAAAAAAGCATACTCGGATCACTCTGCATGGAATTGGTCAACGCAATCATGCCGGATCTCAGATTGGAATTGTATACCATCTGCCCCAATCGCTTGGACAGGGCATCGGTTTCATAAAAGATCCGGTCTATTTCTGTTTTCTGAAGCCGGTTCTGTTCAAGGGACAAACCAAATACCAGGATCAGAACCATGGTGATGGTCACCACACTGAATACCGATGTTAACAGCCGGCCTTTAAGACCTTTTTTCGAAGTGCTGCCCATCTACCTCAGCGTGATCTGCTTCAGGAAAAACAGCGCACCGGATTCAGGGGTCTGCGCTGATAGTTCGTTGTGCAGCTCGACAGGGAAGATGACAGAAAACGGTCCCCCATCCATGGGGTGGACGGCCCTGCCGGAGATGCTGACCAAAATGAGCAGCCGATCCAGTGCCAGCTCCAGATCGATGCTCACACCGGAACCGACCCATGGGGTAAACTCAATCCGCGTGCAGGTATGGCACGACACCTTCTCCACAATGCGGCTTAAAGGAACCGCGCTATAGCTATCCTGTATACCCCTTGATGGCGGCCGGTATCCCGGCGGTTTAGACACATATATCTTCGGCACCGGCTGTGACATGGCCTGAAGGGTTTTAAATGAGAGGGGTATCCTGGTATTGCTGTTCATCAAGTCAAGCCGGGGGTCTTCAAGCGTCCCGGCAAAGATGGTATCCACATACCAGGTATAGCTGTTGGGGTCGGCCCGGACATCATCCGGATACATCATCTTCAAGGGTCCGCCGTTGACCGCCGGAATCGGTTTGGAATCCGCTTCCCACACCAGCATGATCTTACTGTCCATGAGCATGGAGAACGGAATGTATCCCACATACTGATCCTTGCCAACGATGGTAATTCCATCGCCGGACAACCGGACAAGGACTCCCGGATCAGCCATGTTCAACAGCGTTTTTATCTCAATTCCAGTATACTGCCTCACCCCCAGGGTCTTAAAATTAGGATCCAGGGCCTTGAGCGTGGTGCCGTACCTGTACATATCACCGGCCGGGATACGGGCAGCTTCCACCTTATGCTCATTTTGGTACACAAGGGTTGCGGTGCTGCCTGAAAATGCGTTGGATCCTGCAGATAATAATGCTATGATCCAGAAAAATGAAACTGTGATGGCTCGATTCATGAATTCCCGGAGACGTTTTTGACCAGTGTTTGTGTTACTGAGACATAGTATGATTTTAACAAAAACTCAAGACAAGACTTGACACCCATGAAATTTCGAGAAGTTAAGGCCGTCTTCAGCACGCATGAAATCTCCCTGGCCGAGGAGTTGATCAGTGACATCTTTTTTTCCTGCGGCGTAAAGGGCGTTGTCTGCAATATCCCTTTAACCGAGCCCGACGAGGGATTTGGGACACAAACCCTGGTACCGCCCGACGAGTATTCCATTGTCGGATATGTCCCCTGTAACGATACGGGGGCCCTGCTGTTTGCCGAGGTTAAAAGGCGGCTGGCCGGCCTGTCTGAATTCAATATTAATATCCATGTGGATACCGTCACTGTGGATGAGTCAGACTGGGAAAACGCCTGGAAGGAATTTTTCCATGTGACCCACATTACACCTGACATCGTGATCAAACCCGAGTGGCGTGACTATACCCCTTCTCCCGGTGACCGTGTGATCCATCTGGATCCGGGCATGGCATTTGGTACAGGTACGCATCCCTCAACAGCCATGTGCATCCGGCTCATGGACCGGCATATCACACCCGGTATGCGGTTCCTGGATGTGGGCACCGGCTCCGGCATTCTCATGATCACGGCGGCGTTACTGGGTGCGTCATATCTCAAAGGCATTGATAATGATGAAACAGCCGTATTCGTGGCCCGCACCAACCTTGATAAAAACCGGGTGGATTCAAAGGCAACCGACCTGGCATTTACCACTTTGAATACCCTTCCACCTGATCCCTATCATTGCATTGCCGCCAATATCATCGCCCAGGTGATCCTGGACATCCTCGAAGATATTAAAAAGCGCCTTGCCCCAGGTGGTGTGGCCATATTGTCCGGCATTGTCACCGATCATGAACAGGAGATTATCGAACGGCTTCAAACACTTGATTTTGAAGTTGCAGAGCGCCTGACCCAGGAGGAGTGGGTGGCCCTGGCCGTGCGTGTAAAAACGCATGCAGAAGGATGATCAGCCGTCATTACTGTTGCGCCGGATATCCAGCTTGCGCATCCGGGACGCAAATGTGGACCGGTTGATCCCGGATTGCTCGGCAGCACGGGTAATGTTCCAGTTGGTTTTTTTGAGAAGGTAAAGGACATACGCTTTTTCAAGTTCAGGCCAGCTCAGGTCCCTGAAGTTCATCCCCATACTGAATCCTTCGTTCCCAGACCCCGATTCCGACATCCCGAACGTATCTGCCATGATATTGTCCTGACGGACATGGGGCGGCAGGTTTTCAAGCTCGATATACTCTTCTTGTGTGGTCACGAGCAGGTAACGGATCAGGTTTTCCAGCTCACGGATGTTGCCCCGCCAGGAGTAGCCGGTCAGGCACTGCATGGCATCAAATGAGATCTGCTTCTCCACGGCACCGATCTTGAGGGACTCCTTTTCCATGAAATGCTTGATCAGCAGGGGAATATCCTCTTGCCTCTCCCGCAGCGGCGGCAGATGGATGGGCAGTACGGAAAGCCGGTAGAACAGGTCCTGGCGGAAGGTATTCTCCGCAATCATCTGCTTGATATCCCGGTTGGTGGCGGAGATGATCCGGACATCCACATGCCTGACCTGGGTTTCGCCCAGGGGTTTTATCTCGTTCTGCTGAAGGACCCTCAGGATCCCTGCCTGGATGTTCATGGGCATATCACCGATCTCATCCAAAAACACCGTACCAAAGTTGGCGGCCTCGAACAATCCGATCTTGTCTTTGGTTGCCCCGGTAAACGCACCTTTTTTGTATCCGAAAAGCTCGCTTTCAAGAAGGGTTTCCGGAATGGCGGAACAGTTCTGCACCAGGAACGGGGTGTCCTTGCGCGGACCGGTCTGGTGAAGCTGCCGTGCAATCAGCTCCTTGCCGGTACCGCTCTCTCCCGTTATCAGCACATGGAAATCTGTATTTGCATAGCTCTTCAAAAGGTTGAGACTTTTTTGAAAACTCGCACTTTGGCCCACGATGGTCGGCTGGGACTTGATGTCATTCAGCGCATTTTTCAACGACAGGGCCTTTTGTTTTTCCGTATGGTAAAGAATGGCATTGCTCAATGCAATGGAACAGATATCCACAAGGCTCTGAATATTGTCAAGATACCCCTTTTCCAGATTCAGCCGGGTTTTCTCCTCAGAGGTATCGATAATCTGAACCGCACCGTACACTTTCTTATCCCTGAAAAACAGGGGAAAACACAGAATAAGTGAGCTTTTGACGGCAAACTTATCCTCAACCTCTTTATAGTGGCGCTTATCACTTTGGCCCTCGGCAACTGCCATCTCCCTGTTCTCGATGACCCAGCCGACAATACTGGGCTGATCGGCATCCAGGGTCACTCCCTTGATTGTTGCCGCTTCTGCACCTGCTGCCTCAATACATTCATAGGTATCCCTTTTCTTAATCCAGATGGAACCCCGCTGCACATTCTGTATATTGAGGAGGGAGTTGAGGAATTTTTTTTGCAGGGCCTCAGGATTCAACTCTTTGAACAGGTCCAGGGATCTTTTATTCATGGGATATCCTTATGGGGTGCTCACAATGAATATGATTATATATAGCCAAATTGACTACATACCATCAATTGTCATCAAATAACACCACCTTGTCAAGCTGATAAATCGATTTGGATCGCACGCTTTTCAATATATCCAATAATTTCCGTTAGATCAAACCTTTTTACATCACTTGGCACAGATCATGTATTTAATACTTTCAACGGCGAATAGTAACCGGTCATTCTCAAACCTGTTAAAGCCATTGTTTTTTTAAGGAGATAACCATGACACAGACCATACGCATCGACAGCCTCGATACCGCAGTCTTTGTCTGTCCCGAGTGTAAAAAGACAAAGGTACTGCAACTCTCCTCTTACAGGATCGAAAAAAGAAGAACCACTGTAAAATGCAAATGCGGATGCGGGCATGCATCCAATGCAATCCTTGAAAAACAGTATGATCACCTGGGTGAAACCTGTTTACTCGGCACCTTTATGACGAGGCAGAAGACCCGCAGCAAAGGTAAAATGATCATCAAAAAACTGAATTCAAAAGGCTTGATGCTTAGGACAAATATCGAGCAGAACATTCTCCCCGGACTGAAATTGTTCCTGGAGTTTGTTCTGGATGACGCTAAACAATCCATAGTAAAAAAGGAGGTGATTGTAAAAGCAAGAAAAGGAAAATACCTCAGTGCCGAATTCACTTCGGAAGAACACTTCGACAACCTTGGCCCCTATCTGTTTTTTAACAAACTTAATATCTAACCCCCCCCAATAGATACCTACATCAACGAATAGGGGTCCACATCAACGGCAAGCTTAACATCTTTCGGCATGTTAAGCTTGCCGCCTCCCACCACAGAAACCACCAGCCGGTTCAAACCGGTTACACTTTGACCTGTCAGGATAATCTGCCAGCGGTACCGTGACGCAATCTTCGATATGGGCGCCTTGGCAGGCCCCAACATCCGTATCGGTGATGCAGCCTCCCCATCGGAGCCAATCTGAGCAGTTAAAAGGTCCCCCAGGACTGCTGCGACCTGCTCGGCTTTGTGATCACCAGTGGATGAAATTTTAATCAGGACCACACGTGAAAAGGGCGGATAGCCCAATGCCTTTCTAAAGGGAATCTCCTCCTGAAAGAACCGGTCATAATCCTGCTGCCTGGCTGCCTCCATACTGAAATGCTCCGGATTATAGGTCTGCATGATCACCTTTCCGGGAGCAGCCCCTCTGCCTGCCCGTCCAGCCACCTGGGCCAGGACCTGAAATGTTCGTTCACTGGCCCTGAAATCGGGAAGACTGAGTGCAAGATCGGCACAGACAATTCCCACCAGGGTGATGGACGGGAAATCATGGCCCTTGGCCAGCATCTGTGTACCGACAATGATATCCACGGTTCTGTTTTTGATGCTTTTGAGCAGCTTGACCATCTGCCCCCGTCTTGCCGTGGTGTCCTGGTCTATCCTGGCCAGCCGGGCATCAGGGAACTTCTGCTTGAGCAGGTTCTCGATCTTCTCGGTACCAAACCCCAGGGTCTTGACCTTTGCTTCACCACATGCCGGACATACCTTGGAAAACGGCTGAACCAGCCCGCACAAATGGCACCTCAGTTCTCCGGCACCTTTGTGGTAGGTCATAGTGATCTGGCACTGCCGGCAATCCACGCTCTGACCGCAGGCACCACAGACCGGAAACGATGCAAACCCCCTTCGGTTGAGAAAAATCAGGGCCTGTTCGCCTTTATTCAGACAGGTTCGAATCGCATCAGACAGTTCGGGCGTAATCAATTTTTGATTCGGCGGCTGATCCTTGTAGTTTCTCAAATCAACGGACTGAATCCCCGGGAGCGGATACCGGTTCACCCTGGAACCCAGTGTAAGGCGCTCAAACCGTTCCAAAGCAGCATTGTGATAGGATTGCACTGATGGGGTAGCCGACCCCAATACCGCCGGTACCTGCTCAAGCTTTGCCCGGACAACGGCCATGTCCCTTGCATTGTAGCGCAGGCCGGACTCCTGCTTATATGAGGTATCATGCTCTTCATCCACAATCACGATACCCAGGGGGTCCATGGGCGCAAAAATACAGGACCTGGCCCCCACAACCACATCGGCCTTGTTGTAGAGCATTTTATACCACTGGTCCAGCAGCTCGGCCTTGGTCAGCCCGGAGTGTATGACGGCCACCCGGTTCTGGAACCGCGCCCTGAACCGCCGTTCGGTCTGGGAGATCAACGAGATTTCAGGAACCAGCACAATGGCCTTTTTCCCCTGGGCCAGCACGTGGGCGGTCAGGCGAAGATAAACCTCGGTTTTACCACTGCCGGTCACCCCATAGAGCAGATAAGGCTTGAACCCCTGATCCATCTGGCCGATCACTCGGTCCACGGCCGCGGCCTGTTCTTCTGTCAACTCCGGCGGGGAATCCGGGTCCACCGGATCTCCCAGCGGATCGCGGAACACCTGTTTCTCAATTACCCGGACATACCCATCTTTTGCCAGGGGGGTGATCAGCCGGGGAGCTGTCGGAATCTCTTTCCTGAGCTGATCCAGGGATATACCGGGCCGTTCCTGAATCCGGTCCAGGATCTGCCGCCGCTTCTTGGACAGCCTGACACCGGAGTCAGGATAGGATTTGAGCTCAAGAAATTTGGACAGCTTGACCCTGACCTTATCCGATTCCATGAGGGTGGTGACCTCCAGCAACCCTTGACGCTCCATCTTTTTAATCAGGGAATGAATCGAGGGGTTGTCCAGTGCCTTTGAAAGCTGCTTGAGCGTCATGGACTCCCTGTTTTTGAGGTGCGTTATAATCTGCTGCTGTCCGGGAGGCAGATCTGACGTTTCCAGCTGCCCGACGCCAGGTCCCAGTGACACATGGCTGACATCATGCCGGTCCAGGCCGGAAGGCAGGGCGGCCTTGATCACCTCGCCAAGCGGATGGATATAATAGGCGGATATCCATTGGAACCATTCGACCATGGACTCCGGGAACAGCGGAACGGCATCCAGGACATCCAGGATATGTTTGGTTTTATACCCGCCGTCGGAATCCTTGCCTTTGAGGATGAATCCTGTAACCCTTCGCCTGCCGAATGGCACCAGTACCCGGGCACCGATGCGAGCCTGTGAATGAAGGTGGTCCGGCAGGGAATAGGTAAAGGCATGATATACCGGCAGGGTTACGGCCACCTCAACATAGGGAGTGTCAATCATCCCTTTTATTGACCATAAAACCAAATTTATTTCAATAAAAGACTAATTTGCTTGACTCATATTTTCCTTTTTAATACTTACTTAACAATTCCAAACAAGAGCATTACCAGATAGAACCCAATGAGTTGAAATAAAGGAGGAAACATGCCTGTTTTTGTGGAAGAACATCCACTGATCAAACATAAGCTGGGCCTGATGCGGCAGGACGGCCTGAGCACCAAAGACTTCAGGGAACTGGCCTCGGAAGTGGCCAGGCTCCTGACCTATGAAGCCACCAAGAACCTTCCCACGGAAAAAAAGACCGTCCAGGGGTGGGCAGGCCCGGTGGAGATTGAAAAAATCAAAGGTAAAAAGATCACGATTGTCCCCATTTTAAGGGCCGGCCTTGGGATGATGGACGGCGTACTGGACCTGATCCCCTCGGCCAAGGTCAGTGTGGTGGGGTTTTACCGGAACGAGGAGACCCTGGAACCGGTTCAGTATTATGTCAAAACCGCATCTGCCATGGAGGAACGAATGGCCCTGATCCTGGACCCCATGCTGGCCACTGGCGGCACTCTCATTGCCACCATCGACCTGCTCAAACAGTCGGGATGTAAAAATATCAAGGGGCTGTTCCTTGTGGCTGCACCCGAGGGTATAAGAAAGGTCGAAGAGAAACATCCGGATGTGGATATCTACACCGCGTCCGTGGATGAACGCCTCAATGATGTCGGCTATATCCTACCGGGATTAGGTGATGCCGGAGATAAAATATTTGGAACCAAATAGCAACCCGTAAACAAAGGAACTTTTTTTATGCCTGAATTCTCCACTGACTATGACTTTAAATTCAAGGACTGTTTCCTGGGCGCCCAGATGCTTTTCGTGGCGTTTGGGGCGCTCGTGCTCGTACCGCTCCTGACCGGATTTGATCCCAATGTGGCCCTGTTTACCGCAGGGCTGGGCACCCTGATCTTCCAGATCATTACCAGGGGCAGGGTCCCTATTTTCCTGGCCTCATCCTTTGCCTTTATCGCACCCATCATTTACGGGGTAAAGACCTGGGGAATCCCCGGTACGCTCTGCGGCCTGGCAGCCGCCGGTGTGGTGTACATCATCCTGAGCTTCCTGGTCAGGTGGCAGGGCTCAGACATCATCAAACGGGTACTGCCACCGGTGGTAACCGGCCCTGTCATCATGGTGATCGGGCTGATTCTTGCCCCGGTAGCGGTTTTCATGACCATGGGCAAAACCGGGGACGGTGCCGTGGTTCTTTTCCCCCAGTCCACTGCCATGGTCATCGGACTGGCATCCCTGGCCACCACGGTCCTCGTATCCATCCTGGGACGGGGAATCCTCAAGCTGATACCCATTCTGTGCGGAATTGCTGTGGGCTATATCCTCTCCCTGATTTACGGAATCGTGGATTTCTCACCCGTGGCCAAAGCGCCCTGGTTCAAGATCCCCGATTTTGTGTTCCCGGAATGGAACCTTGAGGCGATCATCTATATCCTTCCCATTGCCATTGCTCCTGCCATTGAGCATTTCGGCGATGTCATGGCCATCAGCGGCGTGACCGGCAAAGACTATCTCAAGGAGCCCGGTATCCAGAACACCATGCTCGGTGACGGTATTGCCACCTCACTGGCTTCATTCCTGGGCGGCCCGCCCAACACGACCTACTCGGAAGTGACCGGCGCTGTAGCACTCACCAAGGCGTTCAACCCGGCCATTATGACATGGGCGGCCATTACCGCCGTCCTGCTGGCATTTGTTGGAAAACTCGGGGCGCTGCTCCAGACTATCCCAGCGCCGGTTATGGGCGGGATCATGCTGCTCCTGTTCGGCGCCATCATGGTGGTGGGACTCAATACCCTGGTAAAATCCGGTGATGACCTGATGGAAGCCAGAAACCTCTCCATTGTCGCATTGATCCTGATCTTCGGTATCGGCGGCATGAGCTTTTCCGCGGGTCAGTTCAACCTCCAGGGCATCGGACTGGCCGGCATCCTGGGCGTACTGCTCAACCTGATTCTGCCCAGAGGTAAATCTGAATAACTCATTACTCTCCATCCCCGGCAATACCCTGCCGGGGATGGATCCTTTCTGATAAAACCTGTGGCCTACTCTGTGTAGAGCTTATACAAGGCCTGGGTACCGTCATTCTCGCATCCTTTGGCAACCAGTTCATCATAAAGCGACTTGGCCAGGTCAAGGCCCGGTGTCTTGATCCCCATTCCCTTTGAGGATTCCAGGGCGATATTCATATCCTTGATAAAATGTTTGACAAAAAAACCAGGGTCGTAATTACCGGCGATCATCCGGGGTCCGAGGTTACTCAACGACCAGGATCCGGCTGCCCCCTTACCAATGCTTTCCAGTACGGTTTCAGGATCAAGACCGGCATGTTTGGCGTATGAAATCGCTTCACACACCGCCACCATACCTGAAGCAATGGCGATCTGGTTGGCCATCTTGGTATGCTGGCCACTGCCCGGCCCGCCCTGGTAAACGATATTCTGCCCCATGATTTCAAACAGCGGTAATACCGCATCAAACGCTGCCTTGTCTCCGCCTACCATGATGGACAGTGCCGCATTCTTTGCGCCGATGTCACCGCCTGAAACCGGGGCATCCAGCACATGGATCTCTCTTTTCAAACCTGTTTTGGACAGTTTTTGGGCCAGTGCCGGATCCGATGTGGTCATATCAATTGCGATGGAAGAGGGTTCTGCATTTTCAATAATACCGCCGGAACCACCATACACCTCCTCCACATCACTGGGAAATCCCACGATGGTAATAATGACATTGGAGGCTTTTGCCAGCTGGGCCACCGATTCCATCCAGACCGCCCCCTGCTCACAGAGTGCATCTGTTTTAGAACGGGTTCTTGAAAATACATTGACCCGGTATCCGGCCTTCAGCAGGTGCCCGGCCATACTCTGTCCCATAACGCCGGTGCCGATAAATCCCAGGGTGGTCTGATCAGGGGTTATACGTATCATCTGCTCTCTCCTTTGACACATTTTGCCCGTTCCGGGCGGTTTCCATTTGTCAGCAAGAACCTGATCATCGCATGTTTACCCGAATTTATCAAAGGGATTTCATACCAAGTAGGCGGTCCTCATTTTTTTAATAAAATCCTGTCCAAATCTGTAAATTCATGCCATTTTGACCAGAACAAACCCAAACTGATGATAGAGAAAGGAACATCCGGCCACATGAAACCCATTGATCTGAGAAGTGATACCGTTACGGCGCCCGGAGCCAAGATGAGACAAGCCATGGCAGAGGCCGTGGTAGGGGATGATGTCTATGGTGAAGATCCCACCGTTATTGAACTTGAAGCGTTGGCTGCACAAACGCTTGGAAAACCCAAGGCGCTTTTCTGCCCGACGGGGACCCAGAGCAACCTGCTGGCCCTGCTGACCCTGTGTGACCGAGGAGATGAATATATTGTCGGCCAGCACGCCCACACCTATCGTTATGAGGGCGGCGGTGCCGCTGTTTTAGGCAGTATCCAGCCCCAGCCCCTGGACTTTTTACCGGACGGCACCCTGGACCTGGATGAGGTTGAGACCTATATCAAACCGGATGATTTTCATTTTGCCAAAACCAAACTGCTGTGCCTTGAGAACACCCAGGCTGGCAAGGTGCTGCCCATGGCATACCTTGAGCAGGCCCGAAATTTTACCCGCTCGCATAACCTGAAACTGCATCTTGACGGGGCTCGGATCTTCAATGCCGCCGTCAAACTGGGGGTTGGTGTGGATAGGATCGCCCAATGGTTTGACTCCATATCATTCTGCCTGTCAAAGGGCTTAGGGGCACCTGTAGGATCCATTCTCTGCGGAGATGAGGAGCAGATCTCACAGGCCAGGCGGTGGCGGAAGGCACTCGGTGGGGGGATGCGCCAGGCAGGCATCCTGGCCGCTGCCGGAATTTATGCCCTGAACCATCACGTGGAGCGGCTGGTCCGGGACCATGAGAATGCTGCGGCACTGGCCGCAGGCTTGTCCGGGATCGAGGAGATCTCTATCAATCCCGAAACCGTTCAGACCAATATTGTATTTGCGTCGATCAACAAAAATTTTGACGGACTGTTCCATCACCTCAAGCAGAAAGGCATCCTGATTTCCTATCTGAATCCCTGCCGCCTGGTGACCCACCTGGATGTTTCCAGCGAAGAGATCGACCGGGTCATAGAAACCGTTAAGGCATTCTACTCAACATGAATCCTGAATGATATCACCAGGCGTTTTGAGTGGCAAACTGCTGGGGGAAGTCGGTAATAATGCCGTCAACCCCGGCCTGGATCAGACGCCGGACATCCGCTTCATCATTGACGGTCCAGATGTTGATCTGCTTTCGCCTGGCTTTCAACTTTTGGATCAGGTCGGGCCGGGCAAGGTCCAGGGACACATTAAAGGTTTGAAAATGATCATCTGCCAGGCATTTCTCCAGGACTGTCATCTCCTCCATCAAAGCCTGCACTGCCATGTGGGGTGCGGCCTGCTCGATTTCGAGCAGCCAGGGATGGTAAAAAGAGGAGATCATGACAGATGCGGGATCAATGCCGGACCGTTCAATCGTTTCAAGCACAAGCGAAGGAATCAGGTCTTCAACGCTGCCATCAGGATGATCCTGAAGGATCGTCCCTTCATCCCATCGTTTCAGCTCAAGATTGATCCGCCACCCGGCCTGCCGGGTCATGGCCAGCCCCTGGGCCACGGTCGGCACGCGGGCAGAACCGAAATCAGCAAATTCTTCAGGTCTCACACTCCCCTGACGGATCTGACCGAATGGATCTGTTTTGATAAAATAAGATCCGGCGTCAAGACCCAGGATCTCTCTTGCGTTAAAATGGCTGATCCGGCATGAAGTTCTTTTTGGGAAAACCGTCCTGACATTGGTGGTCCGCTCCAGGGTCGGGTCATGAAACAGAACCAGTTGCCGGTCACGGGTGATGGTCACATCGGTTTCCCAGGCCCATGCACCGGCCTCAAAACCTTTTTGGGCGGCTGCCAGGGTATTTTCAGGGGCAAGGCTTCTTGCCCCGCGGTGTGCAATGATCCGGGTCATTTCAACCTTCTGCACATCATCCCTTTTGACGGCGGTTTACCGTTCGCTTAAAGGAATATAGTGATTCAGGGTTGCCCCGGTGTAGATCTGCCTCGGCCGGGAGATTTTCATCTCAGGATCAGCGTAATCCTCTTTCCACTGGGCAATCCACCCGGGCAGGCGACCAATGGCAAACATGACCGTAAACATGTTGGTGGGGATCCCCATGGCCCTGAGAACGATGCCGGAGTAAAAATCAACGTTGGGATAGAGGTTTTTCTCCTTGAAATACTCGTCGGTCAACGCCCGTTCTTCAAGTTCCCGTGCAACATCCAGGAGGGGATCTTCGTGCCTGGTTTTTGACAGAACAATGTCGCACATCTTCTTCATGATCTTGGCCCGGGGATCATAGGTTTTATAAACCCGGTGCCCGAATCCCATGAGCCTGAAATCATCATTCTTGTCTTTGGCTCTGGCGATAACGGTGTCCAGATCCATGCCGTCATGGATGATCTTTTCAAGCATCAGGACCACGGCCTGGTTGGCCCCGCCGTGCAGCGGTCCCCACAATGCGCTGATCCCTGCAGAAATGGCGGCATAGATATTGACCTTCCCGCTGCCCACCACCCTTACGGCGGTTGTCGAGCAGTTTTGCTCATGGTCTGCATGGAGTATCCAGAACGCATTCAGGGCCCGCTCAAGATCTTCATCCATGTGATAGGGGATGACCGGATTGTCGAACATCATGTTCAAAAAGTTGGCACAGTATGAGTAATCCGGCCGGGGATAGATCACCCTGTGCCCGCGGGAGATTTTATAGGCCATTGCCGCCATGGTCCGAATCTTTGAAATCAGCCGCAGAAAGGTCTTGTTCAGCTCCTCGTCGATATCAACGAGTTCGGGATAAAAACTCCTCAGCGCGTTGATCATGGCGGATAGAATTCCCATGGGATGGGCCCGGCGGGGGAAGTTCTGATAAAACGACCGCATATCTTCATGAAGCAGGGAATAGTCGTTGAGCAGAACACTGGTCCGGATCAGCTCATCCCGTGAAGGCAGTTTCCCGGTAATAAGCAAGAACGCCGTCTCAACAAAGGTCGAGTGTTCCGCCAGCTCCTCGATGGGGATACCGCGGTACCTCAGAATTCCTTTTTCACCATCCATGTAAGTGATGGCTGATCGACAGGTTCCTGTATTTCCAAATCCCGGATCAAAGGTGATATAGCCGCTTTCATGACGCAACGACCTGATATCAATTGCCTTTTCACCTTCCGAACCTTCAATCACGGGTAGGGTATACTCTTTGTCATCAATTACCAACCGGGCAAATTCTGCCATAGTCACCTCCTTGAATTGTGAATGGGAAAACTAAAAAGAATATGGAACAGTCCGTGAACCGGCCTGCTTGATGTTATGCGTCGCCGGGAACGGTGTAGGTCGTGCAGTTACCGCTTCCGCAGGTCCGGGTCTGTGCTGAGGCCCCCTGCTGGGCGCTGCCCTTGTTCCCCATGGCATAATTGGTCATGCTGACCACACGCTGGAACTCTTTTGACTCGCATTTCGGGCATCCCACCTCTTCCTCGTCATTTGAATTCCTGACAATAACTTCAAAAAACTCTTCACACTTGCTGCATTTGAATTCGTATATGGGCATAATAACTCCTAAATAGTCCGCAAAGTTAAACCCTTACACTAACCACGTTTCAATGTTTGTCAAGATTTGGCCCTGGCCGGGTGTTGCAGGACGGACAGGAACATACGGTGGAATGGAAGACCTGTTTACAGGTAACCGTTTCATCCCATACACCCCTTGAAAGCAGGGGTCATTTACCCATGCCGGGAATCATACGACGGGTTGAAGGTGCGGTACTATCTACCTTCAGGGGTTGCTGAAATGCTGAATCCTTTTCTCAACGACAGTTGAATTTTTTATTCTTAATGAGGAGCTTCTTGCCCTGGCTTGCCTTGGCCACTTTACCTCTGGCAGAGCCTACAAAGGATGTTTTTCCGTATACCGACAATACCACCGATTTCGGGTTACCAGCCTTCCTGCAAGCTGTCTTTTTGATGGTTTTATGAAGATTAATGATTTTATAATCATCGATACCGTGTTTTTTAGTGCATTCGAGTGGCGCATAATTCTTTGTGAGACCCTCGGCATGTTTTGAGAAACACTTCAGCATCCTATCCTTCCCTCTTTCAGCACACTTCTTTTTTGCTTTCTTCCCGCAACCTGAATGTGCATTGATGGGCCCTATCTTTGTTTCCATTAATTTGGGCGATTGAATCTGAAGGATATAATACCCCTGATGCTTCATTCTATACTTCTTCTTTGCAAAGGCAACAGACACAAGCATGAAGGTCAGCAGAACAATGATACTGATTGCGATGGTTTTACGCATGGAACACCTCTTTGTTAGAAAATTATTTTTAAAGGAAAATGAACACATATAACTGCTTTGTAAGTTCAACGGCCTTCTATTAGTATTATCTCAATTAAGGGAATTTTCAGGTGTTTTCATAGCAAACAGGTTCACCGTACAAACCCAATGTTAGATTTTTGTCAGAAAAACAAAAAAAACAGCTTAAGGTTTATGAGAATGCCGGTGCTCCCGGAAAGTTCACCTTCTGTGGTCCTGATTCGCCAGAAGATCCCTGGCATGGGAAAGGGCGGCATCTGAAACACTCGATCCGGCAATCATGCGGGCGATCTCTGCCACACGCTGGTCCATGGAGGTCAAAGGAAGGATCCGGGTGCTGGTCCGCCCTGCATCCACGGTCTTGGTGATTCGGTATTGTTCATCCGCATACTTGGCGATTTGTGCCAGGTGGGTGATGCAGATCACCTGGTGGGAGGCGGCAAGGTCGGCCAGCTTTTTCCCCACCTTTTCTGCCGTAGCGCCTCCGACACCGGCGTCCACCTCATCGAAAATCAGGGTCTGCTGGGTCTCGACGCCGGACAGGGCGGCCTTGAGGGCCAGCACGATTCTGGACAACTCCCCGCCCGAGGCGATGCGGTTCAACGGTTTGGGATCCTCGCCCGGGTTGGGGCTGAGCAGGAAGGTCACCCGGTCGATCCCTGCGGGAGACAGCTTATGCCCGTGGCTCGAAAGCCCGTTCCAGGACTCATCGGCCGAATCCTGGGCCACCTGTACCTGGAACACCGCCTTGTCCATTTCAAGATCGGCCAGATGACTTTGGGCCAGATCGGCCAGCTTTCCTGCGGTTTGGCTTCGTTTTTCCGACAGGGCCTTTGCCTTTCGGCCCGCTTCATCCAACGCGGACCTGATCTCCTGTGCCAAGAGGGTCATCCGCTGATCCGACTGTCGTATTCCATCCAGCCGTTCCTTCAAGGTTTCATGGGTGTCCTGCAGATCATCCAGGGTCGGGCCGTATTTACGTTTCAACTTCTGGATAAGATCCAGACGCTGCTCTACCCGGTCCAGTGATTCTGGGTCCATATCAATCCCGTCGGCATGCCCCCGTAAATCGGATATGATATCCTCCAGGTCGAACAGGAGTGTTCCCAACCGGTCAGAGAGTTTTGCCAGTTCCGGATCGGTCTCCCGGTACCGATCCAAGTCGTGACGGGCCGTGTTCATCATCTCGAGAACAGCCCCCTCTTTCTCATGGAACTGGTCCAGGGCGTTGACTAAAGTATTAAAAATACCCGTTGCACTGAGCAGGTGTCTGCGCTTTTCGTCCAGGATCTGATCCTCGTCCGGTTGGATATCGGCGGATTCGATCTCATCGATCTGAAACATCAAAAATTCAATCTCCTGCTCATCCTCGCCCTTAACGGACCTGAGTTGATCCAACTCCTTTTTCATGGGCAAGATGTTATTATACAGGGATTTAAGCTCGGATCTAAGCGCATGGGTATCGGCAAACCGGTCAAGTATGTCCAGGTGTGATTCCGGGTTCAACAGCTCCTGGTGGGCGTGCTGGCTGGATATACCGGCAAGGTTTGCCGTCACTTCCTTTAAAATTGCAACCGTACTTTGCCGGCCGTTGATGAAAATTTTACCTTTGGCCGAGTTGGAGATCAACCGCCGTATGATGAGGCCATCCTGTGGGTCCAGGCCCTGCTTCGTGAGCATGCCTGCACTGGCACCATCAGGATCGATATCAAAAAAGGCCTCAAGCTCCGCCGTATCATGCCCTTTCCGGACAAGATCGGAAGAGGCCCGGTGCCCTAAAAGCAGATTGACTGCCTGGATAATGATTGATTTCCCGGCCCCGGTCTCTCCGGTGAGTACTGACAGGCCATTGGAAAAATCGATTTTGATATCATCAATGATTGCAAAGTTTTTTATGGTAAGCGTGCTTAACATAAAGCCTCCTTGCAAAACTGATCAGAAAAAAAATGTGGGTCGCAGCAATCGCAGCAATCAATCTCGGGAGCCACAGCCACACAGCAGACACCCCCAACGGAAGAAACAGGGCCGGGTCCTCGACCATGGCATGATTGATACCAACGGACAGATGAAGGCGGATCAGTTCATCCCTGGAATAATTATGGCTCCGTGCTTCCTCGACAATCACTGCGGCACCGTATGACAGCCCGAAAACGGATGCGGTCAACCAGAGCATGCCCGTGGGCCGGCTCAGTCCCATCAGTTTCAATAAGGGTGATGCCAGTCGGGTGATATATTCGATGACTGAAAAAGATTTGGCAAGGTCCAGTACGACCATCAGCGGCATGATAATCAGAAGGATCTTGGCCGCCAGCCTCAGTATATCCATCCCCCAGTCCATGAACATGGCGGTGAACGGTACCGGGGTGTGAACCAGGGTGACCGCCGCCACTGCTTCAGGGCTGCCGGATGTGGCGCCCATGATCTTTGAGCAGACAAAGGTGACACAAAAAGACATGAACAACCTGAACAATGCCGCAAACACGGGATGAATACCGGACCGACCCTGGACGATACTCTCCTGTATCAGGTTGTGGGAGATCAGCAGAAACACCGCAATCAGGGTCATGTGCGCCATGGACAGCGGAATAACGGCCATGGCCGCCACGGCACCGTAAATCCCGGTAAACAACCCGATAATAATGGGCAGCACCGCTTCCGAGGAGAGCCCGATCAGGTTCATGACCGGGTTGAAAATAAAATCCATCCGGTAGATCACCCCGAAATGAACCAGCAGTGCGGTGGCAAAAGATACCGGCACGATAATCTTCAACAGCCAGAGCCAGCCGGTCCATCCCTTGTGAAGGCCGGTAATAACGGAAGATTTAACCCTCGCGGGAATCGATTCAGGTACTGTTGTCATTTGAATCAGGTGGGTCAGCCGTGTAAGATTTCACGGATTCTGCGACAGTGGCGTAAATATCTTTGAAAGATTCATGGATATTAGACGGCGACAGGCGTCCCATCTCTATGAATTTGACCACAATCTCTTTGGTGGCCCGGAGTATTTGTTCATCCATGGATTTCATACCCATGAGTGATATCAAATGAGATGATACAGGTCAAGATTTTGTGAATATTTGTATTGCAGGCAAAGGCAAAATGATTATATTCAGTACTCATTTGAGACCATTAACTAAAGGCAACACATGAACACATCCCCAGAACCGGTATCGACACAAGGCCCGGGCCCCGAATCAACCCCTCACTATAAAACCAACCGCATGGTCCAGGAACTGTCCTGGGAGGATAAGCGCATCACCCTTATCGGCACGGCCCACGTTTCCCGCCAGAGTGCTGAACTTGTCGAACAGGTGATTCTTGAGGAACAGCCGGATACGGTTTGTGTCGAACTTTGCCACACCCGGTTTGCCGCTGTCAAAGACAGTGACAAGTGGCGGAATATGAACATTGTCAAGGTGATCAAGGAGAAAAAGTCCCTGATGCTGTTCATGAATCTTCTTCTGGCGTCTTTCCAGAAACGGATGGCCGACAAATTCGGCATCAAGCCGGGCCAGGAGATGATCAATGCCATTTTCGCCGCTGAAAAAATCAACGCGGCTGTTATTCCTGCGGACCGGGAAATCCAGACCACGTTGTCCAGGGTATGGCGGGGTATGGGCTTTTTTGCCAAGCTCAAACTCATCTTCTCCATGGTGTTCTCCCTGGGGGCTTCAGATGATATTGAAGAGGAAGATATCGAAAAAATGAAGCAGGAGGATATGCTGGAAAGCATCCTGTCAGAGGTGAAGCATTCCCATCCCATTATCGGTGAAACCCTGATCAACGAACGGGACCAGTTCATGGCCCAGAAAATCAGGTCTGCCCCAGGCGATCATATTGTTGCTGTCGTCGGAGCAGCGCACATGCCGGGAATTAAGGCCCAGTTCCAATGCCGCGACCTGCCCGCTATTGATGAATTGAACCGGATGCCCCCGCCCTCCAATACCGGAAAAATCCTGAAATGGGTGCTGCCTGCCCTGATCCTGATTCTCTTTGTGGCCGGATTCCTCATGGAAGGCAAGCACGGTGGAACCGACATGATCTGGATCTGGATTGCAGCCAACGGCATATTTGCCGGCATCGGCGCGATCGTGGCCTTTGCCCACCCCCTGACCATTGTGTCCGCCATCCTGGCCGCCCCCCTGACCTCTCTAAATCCCATGATTGCTGCCGGTTGGGTATCTGGACTGGTTGAAGCGTTTTCACGCAAACCCAAGGTAAAAGATCTTGAAGCCATTCCGGAAGATATCCTTACCGTAAGAGGCTTCTGGAGAAACAATGTGACCCGGATCCTTTTGGTGGTGATTTTTACCAACCTGGGATCCACCATCGGTACCATGACCGCCCTGCCGCTGATGTTAAAGATCATCAACGGATAACACACCCAACAATATGGCCTTGGGGGCAGCGACTCAAAGCTTGACAAGCTGCCCCGGCCTTAGTACCACAACGGGTATACCATACCAGTGAATACCTGCGCGAACCCGACCTGCGTACTACAAGGGCTGTATTCAACATCTCGCCTGACCCCGGTCTGTATCGCCGATAATGGATGACACGCCGCTATCGGACGATGGCAAATCCTTTTCATGATTACTTATCACTGGCATGAATCTGTGAAAGGATGCAGGATGAAACCGATTTCCAACACCATTTCGTTTTTCATGATATGTTTTATTTCACTGGTAATTACCTGGTCGCCCACACGCCCATTTTCAGGGAAAGCCTGGGGTGTAACCAGCCAGGACGGATTCAACCCGGATCTCAACAGTATCATTTGCTGCATGGTCCAGCAGCCGGACGGCAAGTTACTTATCGGAGGGGACTTTCATACGATTTGCGGTGAAACCCGCAACAATATGGCCCGGGTGACCAACACCGATGGTCCGTTCCAAAGCCTCACCCTGTACAATGAGGGAACCACGATTGCATGGTCGACCCGGGGCGACTTGCCCAGGATCGACCGCATCTCCTTTGACACTTCTGCCGACGGTGCAGCATGGAGTTTTCTCGGCAATGGCATGTACCTTGACGGGCTATGGCTTATCAATGATATTTCCCTGCCGGTCAGGTCAAACCACTTCATCCGGGTGCAGGGCTATATTACCGGAGGCAAGTATAACGGGTCCAACTCCTTGATTGAATCCACCTTTATGGTATATAACACTTCTGGGAGAGCACTGGTGCCTCCGATACTTCTGCTTTTGCTTAACTGAACATGATACACGGGGATCTCATACGGAAAAAGTAACATGAAAACACCGCTATTGGCTCTACTGATATGCGCTTGCGTTAGTGCTCCTTTGTATGGTGCGGACCAAAGTGTTATTCCAAAGGTTATCAGGAGAATCCCCCATGACCGCTCGGCATTCACCCAGGGACTGCTCATACACGAGGGTGTATTTTATGAAAGTACCGGCCGTTACGGACACTCCCGCATCCGGCGCCTGTCTGCTGAGACCGGTCAGATACTATTGGAAAAAAGACTTCCTGATTCGCTGTTCGGTGAAGGCCTCGCCCTGCTGGACGACAGTCTGTATCAGCTGACATGGGTGAGCGGCATTGCCCGACAGTACAGCCTGCCGAGCTTGGAATTGAAAAACCTGATCCCCTACAGCGGAGAAGGCTGGGGCTTGACCACCGTGGGGATGCACCTGTTGATGAGCAACGGCAGCCACAACCTTTTTGTCATTACCAAGGACTTCAAACCTGTTCGCACCATCCCTGTTTTCCATAACGGACGCCCCATGACCGCGCTCAATGAATTGGAGTATGCCAATGGTTTGATCTATGCCAACCAGTGGAAAACCAGTCATATCCTTGAAATCGACTATTCTTCAGGCCAGGTGCTCAGAATCATCGACTGTAGGGATATCATCAACTCCCTTCCCGATCTAACACCAAAGGATGTGCTCAACGGCATTGCCCATGATCCTGAAACAGGAAGCTTTTATATCACAGGGAAGAACTGGCCGGCCATATTTAAAGTGCAGTTCCCGTGATCCCAACCTCGAAGGGGCGTAACCACCCTTTAATATTTGATTCAAAAAGTCTTTATAGTAATTACCCGTATTGCAATTACCGGTCCGATTCTTATAATATGATGTATTGAATGGTCAGGGTTTTGAGGTACATCAGATCTGATCCGCCGAGCAGCCGCCTTCATAACTAAACCAATTCTTGAATATGGGAAAACCGTATGGAAATCTATGTTGCCCGACAACCGGTATTTAACCTTAACAAAGAGATCTACGGGTATGAGCTGCTGTTCAGAAACGGGCTTCAGAATGCATTTCCCGATATCGACGGAACCAGTGCCACTGCCAGCCTTTTGGCCAACACCTTTTTCTCGTTCGGCATTGATGAAATTACCGGCAGCAAGCCCGGACTCATCAATTTCACAACAGACCTGATCCTTCAAAAGACCCCGCTCCTGTTTCCCAGGGAAGACTTCATTATTGAAGTGCTTGAAGATGTTGAACCGACACCGGCAGTGGTCGAGGCGGTAAAAGAGATGAAGGCGAAAGGCTATACCATTGCCCTTGACGATTTTGTGTTTGACCAGAAGCAACTGCCCATGATTCAGCAGGCCGCCCTGATCAAGTTTGATATCATGGCCACACCCCTGGACACACTGCAGGATCTGGTCCCTGAAATCCAGAAAGCATATGGTTTAACACTTCTGGCGGAAA
This sequence comes from Desulfobacteraceae bacterium, assembly GCA_004796375.1. Classification (GTDB taxonomy): domain Bacteria; phylum Desulfobacterota; class Desulfobacteria; order Desulfobacterales; family Desulfobacteraceae; genus MADRE2. The sequence goes on along the minus strand of QZLA01000384.1, from coordinate 28,248 downwards.
AGGTGGAAACCTACGAGGAGTTTGAACAGGCTAAAGCGATGGGGTTCACCCTGTTTCAGGGTTATTTTTTCTCCAAACCCGAAGTCCTTTCCAACAAAGATATCACCACCAACCAGGTCACCAAGCTGAAAATCATTACCCTGGTGAGCCAGGAAGACCCGGATCTTTCTGCCCTTGAAACCCTGATTAAAAATGATGTATCCATCTCATATAAACTTCTCAAGTTCATCAATTCAGCCTATTTTGCCCGGGCAAACAAAATGAGTACGATCAAGGACGCCATGACCTTTCTGGGTACAGAAGAGCTCAAGAAGTTTATTAAAATCGTAACCATTTCAGAGCTGGATGAAGAAAAGCCCCATGAATTGATCCGGCTGTCCATGATACGGGCCAGGATTTGTGAGTTGTCCGGATCTGTTCTGAACACCCGTTTCTCCTCTGAAGAACTGTTCACCCTGGGCCTGTTTTCACTGATGGATGCGATCATGGATAAACCCATGGATCAAATCGTCAACACCGTAGCGTTTTCATCCAAAATCACCCGGGCACTCTCAGGAAAGGACCCGGAATTCAAAAAGATCTTAGGGATCATTTCGCTGTTTGAAAAGGGCCAGTGGGATCATAAAGTATTCAAAGCCATGTCAGGATCCAGACTCATGAAAAACCTGCCTGAGTTTTACATGGATGCCGTGAAAATGGCCAATGCGTTTTACACCTGATCCCACCAGGATGCCAGGCGGTCAAACTCTGATCTCATCTCCTTAATCAGGCCGGGAATCCGGTGGGTGTGCCCGTCAAGGGCTGCCGCCTCAAGTTCGGAAGCGGCAAATGATAGCGGCTCTGCAATCAGATTGGCTGCCCCCCCCTTGATGGTGTGGGCCAGGCGGCTGACATGGTCCGGATCTCTTTTCGCCGTAACTGCCTCCATCTGAATGATCCGCTGTTTTGTATCCCTGAGGAATGCATCGACCACATCATTCAGGAAGGCCTGATCATTTTCAAACTCTTCCAGGGCTTTTTCCATATCCATGGGATACGGTTGAACGGTTGGATCAGGGAAAGATGATCGCGCCCCAGATTCACTGCCGACCTTGATCCACTTATCCATCATCACAAGCAGATCCTGCTTTTTCAAAGGCTTGGTCAGGTAGTCGTCCATGCCGGCATTCAGGCATCTTTCCCGATATCCTTCCATGGCATGGGCGGTCATGGCGATAATCGGTGTGTTTTTCCCGCCCCGCCCCCTGTCAGACAGGGTCCGCTCAAACTGCCTGATGGCCATTGCAGCTTCATAACCGTCCATGGCGGGCATCTGGATATCCATTAAAACCAGATCAAAATGGTTTTGTTTGTAGAGATCCACCGCGTCCTGGCCATCCTCAGCCAGGGAGACCAGGAACCCTGACCGGTTCAGATAACGAAGGGCGATCTGCTGGTTCGTGGGATAATCCTCTGCCAAAAGAATCCGGATGTGTTTTTGTCGAGTGTTAGAAAGGCTGCGCGAGTGAATGCGGTCCTTTTCACGATTCATGGCATGGTGTGCCTTACCCTCTGGTTTCTGTTCAGAAAAAGGCGTGGATGCTTCAGGCTGCCGGTCAAACCATGCCGTGAACCAGAAGGTGCTCCCCTGTCCTGGCGTACTCTCCACACCGATCTGACCATCCATCAATTCCACAATCTGTTTGGATATGGTGGTTCCCAAGCCGGTTCCCCCGTACTCCCGGGTGGTTGATCCGTCTGCCTGGGAAAAACTGTCAAAAATAGCGGTCTGTTTTTCCAGGGCAATGCCGATCCCGGTATCCGCCACCGAGAATCTTACCTGAAACCGGTTGCTTTGGGATCCAGTCCCTTCAACCAGCCGCCCATTGACAACAATCCGACCGGTATGTGTAAATTTTAATGCATTACCGATCAGATTCATGAAAACCTGGCGCAGTCGTCCCGGATCCCCCTGAATCTGACATGGGATACGGGGATCCAGATCGGACAGGAGAGCAAGGCCCTTTTTCTCGGCGCGTATGGCCATCACAGAGGTGATATCCTCAAAGGTTTCCCTCAGATCAAAACAGATGTTTTCCAGCCTGAGTTTGCCGGCTTCAATCTTTGAAAAGTCCAGAATGTCATTGATGATGTTGAGCAATGAATCGGCTTCAGAACTGATGGTGTCTATCAGATGAACCTGCTGACCGCTGGGCTTGGTCTCCATGAGAAGCTCGGCCATACCGATCACACCGTTCAAAGGCGTGCGGATCTCATGACTCATGTTTGCGATAAATTCCGACTTGGCCAGGTTTGCAGTCTCTGCTTTTTGAGCCAGCAGGTTGGCCCGCCGGGTCTCGTTGATCAGGTCCTGCTCCGCAACCTTCCGGTTAATGGCCAGTGCCACTTGATGGGAAACCGATATCAGGATATCCAGATCCTTGAGGGAAAAATACTCTGGATCGGTATAGCTCTGGGTGGCCATCACCCCGATGGTCTCATCCTGAATCACCAGCGGGACCCCCATCCACACCTTGGGCAGCGTCCCGACCATGCCATTGGCATGATACCGCCGGATCAGCATCTCATGGGTCAGAAAAAGCGGTTGGTTGCCGAAAATCACCTCGCCGGTGAGGGACCCGGTCCCGGACAGGTTGGGGATCTCCTTGATACCACTGTCATACTGGTCCCTGAAGTAGGGGAAATGAATCCGGTCTTCATCCTTATCATAGATCCCGATTAGAAAATTGGGCAGCTCCACCAGGTCATTGAGGATGTGATGGATGGATGGGAACAGTTCATCCAGTCCCTGGGTGGTATTCACGGCATTTGAAATGTTGAACAGAACCCGGTTGATCTTCTCAGCGTGATTTTTCTTGCTGACTTCAATCTCCAGGTCCCGGGTTCTTTGGGCAACCCTTTCTTCCAGGGTTGACAGATACTGTTCCTCCTGAAAACGGAGCCGGTTTTGATCAGCCTCCCGCTGTTCCAGCAGCCGGTCCAGGTTGGTCTTGATCATGGAGATCGCTTCCATCAGGTCCCGGAACGGATGATCCGGGTCAATCCCTGCGGTATTGCCTCCCTTTTTCATCCAGTCGACCCCTGACAGGTATGCCAGCAATTCTTCCTGATACCGGTCCAATATCAGGCGATGATCATTATCCTCGGGATGCTTCCCTGTCATATCAACGGGTTACCCCTGCCGTGCCGTGATGAATCGGGATGCGATCTTTTGAATGCATTCAGGGTACAACTGCCACTCCTGTTCCAGGCCCTTTCTTTTGACATCCTCCAGGGTGTCGCCCTCCTCAATGGGGAACGCACGCTGACCGATGATCGGACCGGTATCCTCGCCATAATCGATAAAATGGACTGTGCATCCGCCGACCCTGCACCCATACCGGAACGTGTCCCCATATCCGTCCGTACCCGGGAAAGCAGGCAGAAGGGCCGGATGGATATTCATGATCCGGTACTGTCCGGGCTGTGTATTGATCCGGTCGATAAAATAGGGAGTCAACACCCGCATAAAACCGGCCAGGATCAGCAGATCCATGTCAAATTTTGCCATCTCATCCAGCAGCATGCGTTCGGCAATGGCCCTGGATTTTAAAAAGGGGGCCACCACATCATCCGGCGCAGCGTCATCAAACAACTGCTGCTTTGACTTGATCTGGTCAAGATCAAAATCCTCTGGCAGTTCAACGCTGTCCGGGTTTGCTTTAAACCGCCGGATAATATCGGCATAATCCACCACAAACGTATCAATGGATGCGGATCTGGCCCGCTCCAACCCTTTGACACCCGGGGTGTCCGACCCGGTAAAACTGATGGAGACGTCCAGTTCACCGGCAAGAGATGCGTCAATGATGGCCTGCAGGTTGCTTCCCCCACCGGAAATCATGGTCCCGATTTTAACTGTGCTTTCCATGGCTGCCCTTTTACTTTGAGTTATTGATTCCCATAGCCGTTCTGCTCACCGCAGTCCGGGCACTCCCAGGTAATCCCATTGCAGGTCATACCCCACTGGTTTTCATACATGCATTCCTGACAAATGGAAAATCCGCACCGGCAGTTCCAGCAGAAGGTAAAGGTCTGCCTGCAGCAACTGCAAGTCTTCTGGCGACGGTTTCGCCTTTTTTCTTTTTTACTTTTCTTGTCCGTGGACCGGTCTGAGGTCTGCCTGATTGATGTCATATAAATATACTTCTCCTTTGTACAAAAAGATAGTATATATGCCTATAATTTTATAATAAATCAACGGATATTATCTATCATAGACCAGAGCGGGCAACAATGAAAACCCAAAAAATTTACCTGATCGACGGCAGCGCATTCCTGTACCGCGCCTTTCATGCCATACGCAACCTGCGCACCTCCAAGGGACACCCGACCAATGCCACATTCGGTTTTACACGGATACTGCTCAAACTGCTGAATGACCATGCACCAGACTATGCCGCTATCTTCTTTGACGTCAAAGGCCCGACGTTCAGACACGAGATATATGATGAGTACAAAGCCAACCGACCGCCCATGCCTGATGACCTGGTGGCCCAGATCCCGGATATCAAACAGGTGGTAGAGGCACTGAATATCCCCATGATCGAGCAACAGGGGTATGAAGCGGATGATCTTGTGGGGACCTATGCAAAACTCGCCCAGGAATCCGGTTTTGATGTGGTTATGGTGACCGGAGACAAGGATTTTATACAACTGGTCACCGACCGGTGTATTCTCTGGGACCCCATGAAGGATAAAATCATTGATAAAGAAGCCGTGCTCCAGGAATACGGGTTTCCTCCGGAAAAATTCAAGCAGCTGCTGGGCCTTGCCGGAGATACTTCGGATAATATTCCGGGACTGCCGGGTGTCGGCCCCAAAACTGCAGCCAAACTGATTCAGGATTTCGGCTCCATTGATGGTATCTATGAACAGATGGATGCCTTGAAAAAAAAGAAAAAATTGTTTGAAAACCTGACCCGGTTCAAAGACCAGCTTTACCTGAGCCTTGATCTGGCCACAATACGGACCGGGATTGAGGTCGTTCATACCATTGATGAGTTCAGGCTGGCCGGATTTGATGATGACAAAGCGTTCGAACTTTTCCAGCAGCTTGAGTTCAAGACCCTTGCCCGTGAATTCTCACAGGGCGCGGACACAACACAAAAGGAATACACCCTGGCCACCACAGAGGCCGAATTGACAGACCTGATTGATCAGCTGACCCGGGCCGGCCGTTTTGCAATTGACACGGAAACGACTTCTAAAAATCCCATGGAAGCCCAGCTGGTGGGCCTCTCCTTTTCAACGGAAGCCCACAAAGGGATCTATGTGCCCGTTGGCCACACCTTTCCATCCGGTATTGCTCAGCCATCAAAAGCGCGCATTCTTGAACTTTTCAAACCGTTGCTGGAGAACCCGGATATTGGCAAAGTGGGCCAGAATATTAAGTATGACTATATCGTCCTGAGCCGTTTCGGCATCTGCATGAAGGGGATCATATTTGACACCATGATTGCATCATACCTGCTGAACCCAACCCTGAGGGGTCATTCCCTGGACCGTATCGCCATGAACCTGTTCGGTCACAAAACCATCTCCTACGAGGAGATTACGGGAAAGGGAAAAAACGCCATCGGTTTCCAGGATGTCCCTATTGACCAAGCCATGACCTATGCCTGCGAAGATGCAGACCTGACATTCATGGCCTATGAGGAATTTAAAAAACAGGTCGACGAGCAGGGGCTTTCCGAGCTGATGAAAACCATTGAAACACCTTTGATCCCTGTACTGGCGCGGATGGAGATCGCCGGGATCAAGGTGGACCGGGGCCACCTGGATCACTTGTCCCAAAGTTTTCAAAGTGAACTGGAAAATCTGGAGAACCAGATTTACACCCTGGCCGGTGAAACCTTCAATATCAATTCATCCCAGCAGCTGGGTGCCGTTCTCTTTGAAAAGCTGAACCTGAAGACCGTCAAGAAAACCAAGAAGAAAACCGCTTACTCCACGGATGTGGAGGTATTGACCGAACTTGCCAATCACCACGAGCTGCCGGAACGGGTGCTGCGTTACCGGACCCTGGGCAAACTCAAGTCCACCTATGCCGATGCCCTGGTCAGCCTGGTAGACCCTCACACCCGGCGCATCCACACCTCCTTCAACCAGACCGTCACCGTTACCGGAAGACTGAGCAGCTCCAATCCCAATCTCCAGAATATCCCCATTCGCAAACCCGAAGGCAAAAAGATCAGGGAAGCGTTTATCCCGGAGCAGGGACATACCCTGATATCGGCGGACTACTCCCAGATTGAACTCAGGATCCTGGCCCATTGTGCGGAAGACCAGATCCTGATCGAAGCCTTCAACAACGGAGAGGATATCCATACCCGTACTGCCCTTGAGGTATTCCAGGTCCTGCCGGAGTTCATTACCGATGAACTGCGCAGCCAGGCAAAAGCGATCAATTTCGGAATCGTTTACGGCATGAGCAGTTTCAAGCTGGCCAAGGACCTGAACATCAGCCGGAAAATGGCGCAGAATTATATTGATAACTACTTCAACCGCTATGCCGGTATCAAGAAGTTTATCGACAGCACCATTGATCAAGCCAAGCAGACCCTAGAAGTCTCTACGATTTTCGGCCGGAAACGCCGCCTGGATGATATCCAGTCAAAGAATGCAAATATCCGTAATTTTGCCCAGCGGGCAGCCATCAACACCCCGATCCAGGGCAGTGCTGCCGACCTGATCAAACTGGCCATGATTAAAATGGAGCAGGCACTGTTGGATCGCGAACTCAATACAAAGATGCTGCTCTCGGTCCATGACGAAATCATTTTCGAAGCCCCTGATGAGGAGATCGAACAGATCATTCCCCTGGCCAGACAGGTCATGGAATCGGTCTTTGAACTGAAAGTCCCCCTGGTGGTGAATATTGACCAGGGACAGAACTGGTCCGAAGCGCATTAGCCGCCACAGGTATGTCATCAACGAATAAAACACCGGATGAGTGTGTCATAATGAAAAAGAAAATCGGTATTGTTGTCAAGCAGGATGAAAAGGCCCAGCTCAAAGCACAGGAACTGTCAGCCGCTTTCCCGGATACGTTTGTCGTACTTGATGTTCACAATCCCCAGCAGGAGGCAGAAGCCAGACAGAGGCTTTCAAATCTGTTCTGTATTGTCGTGCTCGGCGGTGACGGCACATTCCTGAGCGCGGCCCGGTTTGTCGAGAGTATTGATCTCCCGCTCATGGGTGTCAAGTTCGGTGAGGTCGGGTTCCTGGCCGAAACAACTGAAGAGTACCTGTTTGATGCGGTGAATGCGGTGCTTGAAAATCGTTTCGCCGTGGAGGAGCGTGCAAGACTGAGCGTAAAGATCCTGAGAAACAGTACCATCATAAAGGAAGTAGATGTCTTGAATGATGCCGTCATCAACAAATCGGTCCTCTCCCGCCTGACATCCTGTGCCGTGTATATCGATGCCGCCTACCTGACCACTTTCAGGGCGGACGGGCTGATTGTCGGCACGCCCACCGGCTCGACAGCCTATTCCCTGGCCGCAGGAGGGCCTGTGATCCACCCGGCAGTTCCGGGAATCATTCTGACCCCTATCTGCCCGTTTACGCTGACCAACCGCCCGCTGATTATTCCGGACTCCGCCAAGATAGAGATCCGGCTTGAAGGCAGCCCCACGGATATGGTGCTGACCCTGGACGGCCAGGAGGGTGTCTCCATTGATCCGGAGGACCGGATCTTTGTCGAAAAAAGCCCCAACCCGGTTAAAATGATCTCTTTTGAAGCCCAGAGTTACTTTAAAGTGCTTAAAACCCGGCTGATGTGGAGCGGTGGCAAAAGCTGATCAATAGTGGCTGTCTGCATATTCCACCCAGCCGCCGCTTTCGATCAGCGCCCGGTCGAACCCGGACATTTCAAAAGGAATGGATGCCATAACCTCGCCCTGCCTGTCCCTGTTTTCACCCAACGCGTACACCTCGATGGCCCCTGCGGACACATCCACCTCGATCCACGCACCTGACCCTGCAAATTCATCAAAGAGGCGGCTGATATCGGAAGCGGCCAGATCAATGGCCAGCATCCCGCAATTATACATATTCTGCCTGAAGATCCGGGCAAAGCCTTCGGCGATCACCACATGGTAACCATTTACCTCAAAGGCCCAGGGCGCATGTTCCCGTGAGGATCCACAGCCGAAATTCTGCCGGGTCACCACCACCCGGTTCCCCGTGATATCCTTTGACGCATCAAATCCTTCAAGGATAAGGTCTTCAAGCAGGTGAGGCTTGAGCGCCTCTTTTTCATTTTCCGTTAAATATTTTGCCGGAATGATTTCATCCGTATTGATATCCGATCGATCCAGAAACAGTACCGGCCCCTTGAAATCCTTCATCTGTGTGCCTCCTATCCGATAAACATGGGTGAATTGGTAATGACGCCTTGAATGGCGCTTGCAGCGGCCGTGGCCGGGCTCATCAAATGGACCATCCCCCCTTTACCCATCCGGCCGTTAAAGTTCCGGTTGGTCGTAGTGGCTGCCACTTCACCCGGCGCCAGGATGCCGTTACTCATCCCGAGGCAGGCCCCGCACGTGGGATTGGTCACGCAGAACCCCGCATCCATGAATATTTTCATCAATCCCTCTTCCATGGCCTGGTTGAATATCTTCGGAGTGGCCGGTGACACGATAGCCCTCACGGTTGGGGAAATCACATGACCTTCAAGAATTTTGGCTGCCACACGAAGATCTTCTATCCTGCCGTTGGTACAGGAACCGATATACACCTGGTCCACGGATGTGCCGGCCATCTCGGTCACGGTTTTCACATTATCCGGCTTGTACCCGTAGGTTACGAGGGGTTCAAGGTTGGAAATATCAAACGTCTTTACCGCCTCATACTCGGCATCATCATCTGAGATATATTTCGAATACGATTCAAGGGCCGCCTCCTTTGACTGGAAATCATCCCGGATAAAGGGCCACAGATATTCAACGGTGGTCATGTCAGGATAGCATATCCCGCTGGTGGCGCCAGCCTCTACGGCCATGTTGCACAATGTCATGCGCTCCTCCATGGACATCTGGTCCACACAGGATCCGCAAAATTCCATCACCATATTGGTGGCGCCGTTCACAGAGATCTGGCCGATGACATACAGGATGACATCCTTGGCGTATACGCCGTCAGGCAGGTTTCCAGTCAATTCAATCCGGATGGTTTTAGGTTTTTTAAACGTGCATACCCCTTTGAGGATACCCACTTCGAGATCCGTGGTTCCCACACCGGCGGCAAAAGCGCCGAACGCACCATGGGTACAGGTATGGGAGTCTCCCATAATCACGGTAAAACCGGGCCTGACATAGCCCTTTTCCGGAAACAGGGCGTGGCACACCCCATTGGCACCGATATCAAAAAAATCCCTGATCTGATGCTTGCGGGCCCAGTCCCTGAGAATCTTGCCCTGGACAGCTGTCTTTGAATCTTTTGCCGGAGAGACATGATCGATGACCGCCTTGATTTTATCCGGATCAAATACCCGGTCTTTTCCTCTTTTCTGAAGATCATTAATGGCGATCGGTGTTGTGATCTCATGACAGAACACCCGGTCCAGTTTCAGTACGCTCACATCCCCGAACGGTTCATCCACAAGATGGGTACTGAATATCTTTTCTGCTATTGTTTGTCCCATAATCGTCTCCCACAAAGGTTATGATGATTTATCCCCGAAAAAATCCTCTCCATCGGCCGGTGTGACGACCCAATAGGCCTGAAAATGGGTTTTTCCGGTATTGATCAGGGTATGGGGAATTTCACTGAAAAATGAGACCGAATCCCCTTCGGTCAACGTGTAATTCTCATCCCCGTATATTAAGTCCGCCTGCCCGTTCACCACAATTCCCAGTTCCCTGCCCAGGTGCCCCTTGGTCGGATCACCCCGTTTTGCTCCCGGTTCCAGTTCCAGGAAGAATGCGTTAAACGAGTGATTGCCCCGGGTCTGACTGCGGCCGGAAAGCTTTTCATATTTAAACCCTTTTCTGTGGATCATTTCCCGGTCATCCTTTTTTATGATATCCACGGTAGAACTGGTTTCGTAGGTTTTGAAAAACTTGTCCGGTCCCACCCCATACACCTCCAGGATCTGGAGCAGTGTATCCAGTGACGGCGAGATCCGGTTCCGTTCAATCTGGGATAAAAGACTTGAGCTGACACCTGCTTTCTGCGCCACCTCCTTGATGGTCAGGCTGCGTTCCGTACGAATTGCTCTTAAGAAGGCCCCCAGTTTATATTTCATGACAATTCCAAATGCATATTCAATATTAGTATTTATAATTTAAATTTAACTATACTGAATATTAGAGTATTGTCAAGACCCTTTTTTACCTTTTTTAACCGCCATGAAATTATGAGGATTTCAAGACAAGCTTGCCCGCAGATGCGAGGGATTCAAGAAGCGCAACCGCCCCTGAGATATCCGGATCTTCAACAATATATGAATGGCTTATCTGTTCGGCATATTGGGTATCCACAACCCGGCCCTTGAACTGCGACAGCTTGTGAAGCAAGGTATCATTGAAGGGATAGGGGACCTGGATGAACAGCTGCCGGGTAGCAATCAGCCGATGCAGCGGGGCCGTCTCAATGGTCTGTCGAACCGTATCCCCATAGGCTTCGATCAACCCCCTGACCCCGAGTTTGACGCCTCCGAAAAACCGTGTGACCACTGCAGCAACCTGTGTCATATCGTGGCTTTGAAGCATATTCAGCATGGGCTTTCCAGCCGTACCGGCAGGTTCTCCGGCATCCGAGCAATGGGATATCTCCCCTTTCCCTCCCACAATATAAGCCCAGCAGTTGTGATTCGCGGTCTTATTCTCCTTAGATATACCTGAGATAAAGGTTTTGGCCTCTTCAATGGTCTCCACATGCGCAAGCCTGCAGATGAAATCGGACCGTTTGATTTTAAGCCGAACCTCTCGAGGGTGGGTGATGGTATTGAAAACAATGTGTTCCATTTTTGCATATTGATTACCAGACTGATGCCAAAAGATAAAGAGAAAAGGCCCGATGAAGGATATCCTCCAGGCGCCGAAAAACGGACTTAAATAACCATTTGCCTTTTCATGAATTCCTATTGTATGATTCGAGCTGCACTTTAATGGCAATCAACGACTTACCATGTCATGGAGGTTTGAGTTGAATGAATTAAAGGTGATTTGGGCACTGTTACTGACCGGACTCCTTGTCACAGCCGGGTGCATGGTAACGGGTGCAGGTAGCGACAAGGCCTCCCAAACGCCTGAACCCATGGTTGAGCAGCAGATGCCCCAACCCATTGAATATATGAATGCCCACGTACAAGGGCCTATTGTCGTGGTGCTTCCTGGGTCTGTAAAAAGCACGAGCGCCGCATTTACCAAAAGGATTACCGTTGAAAAAGTCGCTGACTTAGGTGAAGCCGAGCTTACGCGGGCCAATTTCAGGGTGCTTGATCGCACAGGGCTCGGTGATGCGCTCAATGACATGACGCTTGTCGTAAATATGGGCGATGCATCTGCATTAAAAAAATTAAAGAAGGGAAAATTCAAAACCACCAAATGGTTTGCAAAGTTTGACATTTTAAGGGCGGAAAAAATGGCCGGGGCCAAGGAAGGATTGGATGACGGATCGGTCAACAGTATTTTCGGCAGTATCGTAGGGGACACCCAGGCTTCCGAAACCATACCCCCCACTGAAATATCAGATTCAATCGAAGTCGAGGGCCCGTGGATCATAGGTTTGCGGTTGATAATCCTTGATGCCGGTACATTGGAGCAGGTTTCTGCCGGATATTTTGAAGACCAAATGGAACTGGGCAGAACAGAGGGTGTCACACCCGGGACGCTGAACCCGGAATCAGACGGTATGGCCCTGGAGAGTCTGGTCCACTACCTGGTTCAGAAAGCCGTGGCAAACCTGGATAACAAGAAATAACCTCACCCTGATCCACCAAAATTCCCTGTGCCCTGTTCCCGTTCCAGCAGTCCCTGAACCGCTCCCGATAGGAACCATATGGAAGGATGGAAAATGGATGACCTGATTTACTTTGACAATGCCGCCACCTCTTTTCCCAAGCCTGAAATTGTCTATGAGTTCATGGACACCTTCTACCGCCGGGCCGGTGTCAGTCCCGGAAGAAGCGGATATGACATCGGACTTGAGGCGGGTCAGCTGCTGGAAGAAACCCGCTGTCTGCTGACCCGGTATTTTAACGGGAACTCCCCTGAACGACTGGTTTTTTCCGCCAACTCAACCGATGCATTAAACCTGGCCATTTCTGGTATGGTAAAACCTGGCGGCCACGTCATTACCACCACGCTGGAGCACAACGCGGTGCTCAGACCCCTCTACCACCTGTCCCGCTACAACGGGGTAGACGTGGACTATATCCCGTTTGACGGCAATGGATTTGTCAATCCCGAAGATTTCAAATCAAGATTCAGGTCCGACACCTGTCTGGTTGTGGTCAACCATGCGTCCAACGTGATCGGCACGATACAGCCGCTAAAGGAAATTGGCAGGCTGTGCAGGCAATATGAGGTGCCCTTCCTGGTTGATGCATCGCAAACCGCAGGAAAAATCCCCATTGATGTTCAGGACCTGAATATAGATGTGGTGGCCTTTACCGGTCATAAATCGTTGATGGGTCCCACCGGAGTCGGCGGGCTGTATGTCCGCAATCCGGTGATCATTAGACATTCACGGGCCGGCGGTACCGGGGTAAAATCGGCTGCCCGTCATCACCTCGAGGAATATCCCTACCGCCTGGAATACGGCACACTGAATATTCTCGGCATTGCCGGTCTCAATGCCGGCTTTAAATGGCTCCTGGAGCGGAGTATGCACTCGGTTCACCAACATGAAACACATCTTATATCCCGGCTGGCACAGGCTCTGGGACAAATAGATCGTGTCACCACATATTGCGCGAACCGGCTGGAGGATCATATCGGGGTGCTCAGCTTTAATGTCAATGGGTTTGAGGCAGCCAGCACCGGCACGCTTCTGGATGGAGAATATAATATTGCCTGCCGTACCGGGCTTCATTGCGCACCCCTTGTCCATGAGTGCCTGAAAACCGACAAGATTCACGGCACGGTCCGTGTCGGAGTGGGGCCGTTCAATACTGCGGCCCAGGTAGACCAAATGGTTAAAGCGGTCCGGGAGATTGCATCCCTTTATGGAAAACCCTGACCCAAGTGACAACTATGATCTGTTGTCCAGTACTGACCGAAGGGTCGCTGCAAAGGTTTTAACCGCCACCGGTTTATTCAGAACCGCTTTAATGCCGGCAGCCTCAAATTTGGATCGATCCACATGCTCACCAAAACCGGTACACAGGATCACCGGAACCGGGTGACTGCTCTGCTGGATTCTCAGGGCCAACTGTTCTCCGGACATCATCGGCATGGTCAGATCCGATATTACGATATCCACGGCGCCGGGGTCGTCCATAAACGCATCCAGGGCAGTGTCAGCGTGGGTATAGACGCGAACTTGATACCCCAGTTTTTCAAGCATCTGGGCTTCCATCACCGCCACCTTTTCATCGTCATCCACCAGAAGAACACGTTCATCCCCCTGCTCAATCCCCTCATCTTCAGGCAGTTCCTCATACTTGGGCCCCTCTGAATGGCACACCGGCAGGAAGATATCAAAACGCGACCCCTTACCGACAGTGGACGCTACCTCGATACTGCCGCCGTGGGTTTCAATGATCCCGTGAACAACAGACAGTCCCAGGCCGGTTCCTTTGCCCTCGGTCTTGGTGGTATAATAGGGCTCAAAAATATTATCCAGCTGCTGGGGGGCAATACCGGAACCGGTATCCTCTACACGGATATGGACATATGAACCCGGCTGCAGCATCCGTGGTGTTTCACCCTCCCCCAGAAACATCTCATCAACAGAAACACCCAGGGTTCCGCTATGTTCCTCCATGGCGTGAAATGCGTTGGTAATCAGGTTCATGACCACCTGATGAATTTGTACGGGGTCTGCTTTGACCAGGCCGCACTCTGAGCAGATATCGGTTTCTATAACAATGGTTGAGGGCAAAAAAGAGCGGGCCAGATTGAGGATATCCTGAACCAGAATATCCACACGAACCAGTTTAAACTCAGGCTCCTTCTGGCGGCTGAACATCAGCATCTGGTTCACGAGTTCCTTGGCATGACGGGTACAATCCAGGACCACATTGAGATATCTTTCATCATCGGAATTCTTTTTTGCATCCATGAGCAGCATTTCAGTATACCCGGAAATCGGCGAAAGCAGGTTATTAAAATCATGGGCAATACCACCGGCCAGCGTACCGATCGCCTCCATCTTCTGCGCCTGGAGCAGCCTGTTTTCCAGATTTTTTTTGTCGGTGATATCGATGGCAACCGCACGAAGTTCCGTCAGCTCCCCGGTCCGATCCTTGACCACATCAATATTCAGGTTGACCCATATATGTTTCTGGCTGCTTCTTCTGACCCTCACCTCCATGCCGCTGATCGGTGTTCCATTCACCAGGCTTTCCTTGACGCGGGCCCCCATATCCAGCACCGCGTCTTTGTCAGAAAGCAGATGCGCCACGCTTTTACCCACCAGCTCCTGTTTATCATAACCGGACAGAATGGATGCATTGGAGTTACAACCGGAGATGATGCCCTCCTTATCAATTGAAATATAGGCCACCGGTGCATTTTCATACAGGTCCCTGAAGCGGCGTTCGTTTTCAACCAGTTCATTGGAGGTTTTTCTCAACTCGCTCTCTTTGCGCCACAGCAGTTCCGCCCCACGCTTACCCTTGAGCTGCCCCAGGTAGGACAGAGAAGATGTTTCAACCAGCTTGATCAGAATATCCAGCCGTTTTTTCAACTCGGTTTCGTTGACAAACCCGTGTTCATCCATCTCAAGCAGGGACTCATCCGCGGTATTGGCCACAAGGATCCCATAGGCCGGCAGGTAAACAGAAATGTAGTTGCGCGCTTTGAAATGCCTGACAATCCGCACATCCAGTTTGATTTTGTCCAGCGGTGATTTGATGGAATTTCCATCATAGGAATAAAACGGGATATAGATATACCCGTCTTCAATGCCGAATATATATTTTTCAATATCCGGGCAGATGAACACCGAGATCCCCTTTCGGTAGTAATCTGCACATGTTCTCAGTACATGGGCGATCACCCCGTCTGTTTCCTCTTTTTCTCCGTTCTCGTTGGTTCTGTGGAAGTACACCGGGCTGAGCTTTTTAGCTTCTATCACGGTTTTGCCAAACAGTTTGAGGGCCAGGCCCTTCAGCCCCCGTCCGTCAAAACGGTCCATGATTCCCCGGTCCCACATATGGGTCGGCATGAACCGAACCTTTGTTTCATTTGAACCATACAGGATACCGGTCTGTTCCGCACCAAGGAGCTCCAAAGATATTTTCAACAGCTTTCTTAAGGGGTTTCCCCGCTTGAAAAAACTTTCTTCAATAAAATCTATATCCATGCGTCTCTACTGTATAAGCTGACTGTTGGGGGTATCATACAGGATAAGCAATCAAACGTAAAACACAATCAGGCGTGTTCAAGTACTTTGCGGAGGGTGACGGAAAAATCCTTAATGGACACCGGTTTTTTTAACAGGGCCTTGACGCCGTGTTCACCACATGGGTTCTTATCAAGCCCTTCACCGAATCCGGTGCATATGATGACTGGAACATGCTCTGATTTTTCATTGATATGCCGGGCCAACTCTATTCCGGTCATTCCCGGCATGGTCAGATCGGTGACCACCACGTCAAATCCTGCGGGTTGCTCCAGAAATGCCGCACAACCTTCCTGGCTGTTGGTATGGATGGTCACCTGATACCCCAGTTTCTCGAGCATCTGCTTGACCATGACCGCTACGGCACTGTCATCTTCAACCAGAAGAATCCGCTCCGATCCCTTTAGAATTTTATCGGCACTCGGTATCTTGACATGATCCGTGGCAGGCCCGTCATGCAGCGGCAGGTAGACGTGGAACTGACTCCCCTTGCCCTTCTGGCTCTGGACGTGAATATACCCGTCAAGGCTGGTGATAATGCCATGAACCACCGACAAACCGATGCCGGAACCTTTTCCCTCCTTCTTTGTGGAGAAGTAGGGATCAAATATATTTTCCATGAGGTGTTCATCGATTCCGCTCCCGGTATCCCCAACCATGAGGTATATATAGTTCTGCGGCACCATATTCTCATGCTCACCTTCAATATGGGTGAGATTTTTCTTCTCAAGTACGATTTTCAATACTCCGCCGCCATCATCCATCGCATGCATGGCATTGGTCACCAGGTTCATCACCACCTGGTTGATCTGTACCGGATCCCCGAGAACACACCCGCAGTCCGATTCAATATCCGCTTCAATCCGGATGGTTGCCGGCAAGAATGCCCGGGCCAGCTCTACCGCCTGGTTCACGGCTTTATCCACGGCTACGGCCTTGAACCCGTCGGCTTTCTGCTTGCTGAAGGTCAACATCTGCTGCACCAGGTCCTTGGCGTGTACGGCACAGTTGTGAATAATTTCGATATTCTGCTTGAGTAGATTTTCTTCCTGGATATCCATGAGAAGGAGCTGGGAATATCCGTAAATCGGGGCGATGATATTATTGAAGTCATGGGCGATCCCGCGGGATAATGTGCCCAGTGCTTCCATTTTCTGTGAGTGCAGCAGCTGTCTCTCCAATCCTTTTCGTTTGGAGATGTCTACTGCCATGGCTCGCAGTTCGGTTATCTCCCCGGCCTTGTCTTTTACCGCTTCCAGGGACAGACTGATCCAGACATCCTCACCGGATTTACGGGTGATCATCAGCTCGAGGTCCTTGATCGGCTGATCCTGTTCAATACATTTGGCGATAAAGCGCCGTTTCTGGGTCATTTCCATCTTATCGGCCAACAGATGAACCACGCTGCGGCCTTTAAGTTCATCGCGGCTGAATCCGGACAGGGATTCCGCACGGCTGTTGCTCTGTATGATACTGCCGGAACCATCCATGGAAAAATACGCAATGGGCGCATTTTCATACAGATCCCGAAATTTTCTTTCATTTTCAATGGACTGGGCTGCGGCTTCCCGCAGGTGGCTCTCTTTTCTCCAGAGCAGTTCAGCCCCGCGCTTCCCTTTGAGCTGTCCCAAATAAGCCAGGGACGCAGTCTCGACCAGCCGGATGAGAAGATCCAGACGCTGCTTCAATTCCGCTTCCTGGAGGAACGTGTTCCCCTCCATTTCAAGCAGCCGCTCATCCGCGGTATTGACCACGAGGATACCGTATGACGGCAGGTAGATATAGATGGAGTTATTGGATTCAAACTGCCGGACAATCCGAATATCGATCTTTATTTTATCCTCGGGTTTTTGAATCCTGACACCGTTATAACTGTACAAAGGCACGGACAGATACTGCTCCCTGGTTTTCCGGATACGGTCTACCGGGTAGGGGCAGATCAGTACACTGATCCCTTTGCTGTAATAATCCGCATAATTTCTGAGAACATAGGAGATAATACCGTCGTTGAGTTTCTTTTTACCCGTATCATCAAGGGTATAAAAATAAACCGGACTCAGGTTTTTCGCTGTAACGATCCATTTGCCGAACACCTTGAGGACCCATCCGGTTATTCCGGGTCCGTCAAACTTATCCATGATACCCCGGTCCCACAGGCTGGTGGGCAAAAACTTCGAGTGAGAACTGTTTGTACCGTAAAGAATTCCGGTCTGGCGGGCATTGAACAGGGTAAGAGAAATTTTAAGAAGTTTCCTTAAAGGATTGCCCTGTCTGAAAAAGCTTTCTTCAATGATATCGAGATCCATCTTTTTCATGGTTCTATATCATTAAATAGCCTTTGTTTAAAATACAAGTCTTTTTTCTGTTTTTTACACACTCATGTTTCAGTTGTCCATGTGCTGCTTGATCTCCATCAGCAAAGACAGAAACCCCTGTATGTGTTTTTCAGTGACCTTTACCCCTGACACCACATGCCGCAATACAAACCGATTGTTGAGACGGGTATGGGAAATAAAAAAACGGCCGGTGCCATTGATTGCATCCATCAAGCGCTCATTGAAACTGTCCGCATCTTCACCGCTGCCCGGCAATGCCCTGAAACAGGTGGTGCTCAAGGGCTGTGGTGCCATGATCTCAAAATCCTCGGACCGGTCAAGGGCATCATACACCAGCCGGGCCAGGCTGAGATGCTGTTCGATTTTCCTGCGGTAAAAGTCGATGCCGTGATAATTCAGAGAAAACCACAGTTTGAGACACCTGAAGCGGCGTCCCAGGGGGATCCCATAGTCCATATAGCTCTCAATTCTGCCGTCCTGTTTTGTCTTCAGATACTCCGCAGAAAAGTGAAACGCATTTTTCAAAACACCGGGTTCCCTGACAAACAGCACGCTCAACTCCAATGGGATGAACAGCCACTTGTGGGGGTTGACCACAATGGAGTCGGCTTTCTCCCACCCGTCAAATTTTTCCCTAACCTCTGGCAGAACTGCTGCAGAGCCGCCGTGGGCGGCATCCACATGGAGCCACACCCCCTCCTCCCTGCAAATCTTAGCGATATCATCCACCGGATCCAGGGCCGTGCATGAGGTTGAACCCAGGGTAGCCACCACGCACGCCGGCTGTCTCCCTGATCTTTTGTCACTTGCAATCAATTCACAAAGATTCAGGGTATCCATGGAAAAATCGTCGTTCACCCGGACATATTGAAAACTGTCCGTCCCAAAACCCAGGGTGATCAATGCCTTGTGGATAGAATTGTGGGTCTGTTCGGTCAAATAGATCACCGGGTGATCGCCGGTCAGGCCGAACAGTCCGGCTTTCCGGTACTCAGGTCCCAGGAAGTTTTCCCTCATGGCTGCAAGGGCATGGAAACTGGACGCGGATCCCCCGTCATAGGTAATACCGGTGAACCCTGTCAGGCCAAGCATCTTTTGGAGCCAGTCCAGGGTTTTCTGTTCAATTTCAGTCCCGGCCGGGCTGGATTTCCACAGCATGGTATTGGTGTTGACCGCAGCGCTGACCGCTTCAGCCATCACAGACGGCAGGGTCGCACTTGAGTTGAAATAGGCAGCAAAACCAGGATGATTCCAGTGTGTGATCCCGGGCAGGATTCCGGTTTTAAACTCATCAAACACCGTGTCCAGGGATTTTCCGGAAAGTGGCGCCCTGTCCGGTTGAGCCCTGTAGATCTGCCCAGGCACCATATCAGGCCACACCCGGTACCCCTCGTTGTCCTCCAGAAATGAAAGGACCCAGTCCAGTATGTCGTGGGCCGCCCTGCTGTTATCGTTACCGGTCATTTCACCCTCCTGAGACCTGTTGATATATAGTAACCATTATAGTAGCGACGCCTTTTTTGTCAAGAAATAACCTACTCGAAATTGTCCTTGAAAATTAATTAAAAAGTGTTTTAAATTCAATAATATATTTTCATTGCAATATCGATTTCCCTTCATTGACACAAATAGTCGCTACTGATATAGTGTCTATATTCAACCTTATCCAAGAGATGATTATGGATTATCAGTTTTTAATCATGAACGACATGAAACAGCTCGGGTTTTCAGAGTATGAGTGCAAAGCCTATTTAAACCTGCTGGAAAATTTTCCCCTGACCGGTTATACGCTGGCCAAAAATTCCGGTATCCCCAGGTCAAGGATATACGATGTACTGGATAATCTCGTATCCAAGCAGATGGTGTTTGCCCAGGAGGAAAACAAAAACAGGCTATACTATCCAATTGAACCCGATATTTTTATCCAGAAAACCAGAACACAGTTTGAAGGGGTTTTTGCCAACATTTCGAAGTTTTCAAAGCAGATCTACCAGGGCAAAAAACAGGACAGCAAACTGGTGGTGATCAGGGGACGGCAGGAGATTATTGATTTTTTAAGGGTGCTGATCCGCAAGGCAAAAACCCGAATTGCCGTTTCCATATGGGAAGAGGAGTTGATTGACCTGAGAAGCGAACTGTCCCGGGCAATCGCCCGCGGTGTTATCCTTCGGGGGATCTATTTCGGCTCTGACAATTCCTTTGAAGATCTGGTGTCCCACAGGCGGATGAAGCGGTATGTTGCTGAAAAAAAAGAAAGGTTCATGTCTGTCATCATCGACTCGACCCACGCCATCTCAGGTGTTGTATCACGAAAAGAGAACAGTAAGGTGACCTGGACCCGGGATGAGGGCTTCATTGAGATCTCTGAGGATTATATCGCCCATGACCTGGTGGTCAACCTGTATTCCAAGTCTCTGCCCAGGGATGACTACGAACGGTTTGAAGCGTTTTCAGACCGTGTGCAGAAGCACTATTTTAACTATACGGATGAACGCTTTGACACCTACAAAGACCTGGAATAGGTGCGTTGGGGAGTAGGTCTTTTTTAATGTGTCACATGATTTTTCAGGATAGCATCTGAAAAGTTCGAAAGGGGGAAAAATGAGGGATAACCGGCTGAAGTCACCGGAACAGGCAACACTGCATTACGCCTGGGTTATCGCACTGACCGGAACAGCGGTCCTGTTTGCCTGCCTGGGGCTGGGACGTTTTTCTTTAGGGATGCTGCTGCCCTCCATGGGAAGCTCCCTGAATCTCAGCTACTCCCAGATGGGCCTGATCGGCACGGGAAACTTTGTCGGATACATGATCTCCGTACTGCTTGCCGGAATGATTGCCCGGTCCATTGGCGCACGCCGGACCATTACGGCCGGCCTGATCCTGGTTGGCGGGTCCATGGCCCTGATCAGCAAGGCCATGACGTTTTACCAGATTATCCTGCTGTACTTTGCCACCGGCATCGGATCCGGACTGGCCAACGTTCCCATGATGGGCCTGGTATCCCACTGGTTTCTGAAAAGCAACCGGGGCCGGGCCGCTGGTACCATGCTATCCGGAAATGGCATTGCCATTGTTTTCACCGGTTTTTTTATCCCATGGCTGAACAGTTCGATGGGTGCCGCCGGATGGCGGGCCGGATGGTTGTCCATCGGCGTGATGGCCCTTTTGATCGCAGGGCTGGCCGCCATTTTTCTGCGAAACGATCCGGCCCAAAAAAACCTGACACCCTTGGGGACCCCGCCAGCAAATACCGCTGAATCACAGCCAATATCCCATAATGAAGGATCCTCATTGAGACGGACCATGATCCACCTGGGCACCATCTATTCACTTTTTGGGGCCACCTACGTGGTATATGCCACCTTTATCGTGACCACCATGGTTAATGAACGCGGTTTTGGAGAGAATACGGCCGG
Source organism: Desulfobacteraceae bacterium (assembly GCA_004796375.1). GTDB lineage: Bacteria > Desulfobacterota > Desulfobacteria > Desulfobacterales > Desulfobacteraceae > MADRE2. The sequence goes on along the minus strand of QZLA01000384.1, from coordinate 6,935 downwards.
CAACTTCTGGGCGGTGGTAGGCGCATTGTCCATCTTTTCCGGTCCGCTGTTCGGCGGGCTCTCTGACAAGCTTGGACGAAAAACCGGCATCATTTTGGTCTATGGATTGTTTACCATATCCTACATCCTGGTGGCAGCAGAACTGGCCAACCTGTTCCTGTATATCTCCATCACGATTTTCGGACTGGCCGTATGGAGCATTCCCACCATCATGTCAGCCGCGGTCGGGGATTATGCCGGCCCTGAACAGGCCGTCAAATCATTTGGATTTATCACACTTTTTTTCGGGGCCGGCCAGATTTCAGGGCCTGCCGTGGCCGGTTACCTCGCCGACATCACCGGGACATTCAGCATGGCCTTCTGGCTGTGTGCCCTGCTCACCGCAACGGCTGCAGGCATGACCGTCTTTCTCAAGTCACCGCCCTCAGGGTAACCCGCTGCCCTGACAAGTGAACCAGATCCCCCATATTGCCGGCCGGCTGCAGCCAACCCCTCTATTGACAATCTGGCCTGAGGGGTTACCTTGCAGAAAATATGAAAGGAAAGAACCATGCGGATTGTAACCCGACCTGACTTTGACGGAATTGTCTGTGCTGTTGTGATACAGGCGGCCATGGGCCCTGAACTGCCGATCCTGTGGATCGAACCCAATGATATCCAGTCCGGAACGGCTCCTATAGAAGCCGGCGACATTATTGCCAATCTGCCCTATGATTCGCGCTGTACCACCTGGTTTGATCACCATGTCTCCAACCGTCCCAAAAATGATTTTGACGGGCGTTTTGAGGTGGCGCCGTCCGCAGCCGGCGTGGCATATCACTATTACAAGCAGAAAAACCTTCTGAACCGGGATTTTGACGAACTGATTTTTCATACGGATAAAATCGATTCGGCTGACCTGACAGAAGAAGAGGTTCTCTACCCTGAGCGGCACCCTTACATTCTGCTCTCCATGACCATTCAGAATCACGGCAACTCGGATAAGGCTTACTGGAATAAACTGGTTGAATTTCTCCGGACCTCTGATATCGATACGGTTATGACCGATCCCGAGGTACAGAAACGGTGCGGTCGTGTCATCGAGCAGAACAAAACCTTTGCGTCAGCGCTTGAGTCCCATACAAGGATAGACGGTCACATTTCCATTACCGATTTCAGGGAACTTGCAACAGTCCCCTCGGGCAACCGGTTTTTAACCTATTCCATGTTCCCTCAGACCGCGGTCAGCATGAAAATCCGTTATAAATCTCTTGAAAAGAAATATGTGCTGCTCAGCATTGGAAAAAGCATTTTCAATTCACAGTGCCGGGTAAATATCGGAAAGCTGTTATCAAGGTTCGGCGGCGGCGGTCATGATGGTGCCGGCGGATGCACACTTGAGGCGGCAGGTGCCCCTGAGGCCATTGACCGCATTCTCGAAATCCTTAGGGCCAATGCGCCGGAAAAGGAACCGGTCTAGGGTCCCACATACTCCAGGTAAGATCCGAAGGTAATCAGGATGGCCACTATACACGCCACGACCGGCGTAAAGAACCATCCCAGCAGAATATTTCGCAGGGTCTGGGTGCTCACCGTATTCGCACCCTTGACCAGACCGATCCCCAATACCCCGCCGATGACTGCCTGAGAACTGGACACCGGCACACCGATAACGGTATAGATATGGATCGTCATTCCCACGGACAGGGATACCATGAGCGCCGAGAATGGATCCAATGCCACCAGCTTCTTGCCCACGGTTTCCATGACCGGCCGTGAATAGCTCAGGATACCGAATGCGATACTGAGACCGCCGATCAATGCTGCACTGAAAACACTGAGCTTGCCTGCCCCCACAAAAACCGCCGTCACATTGGCAACATTATTGGCACCAAGGACGTATGCACCGTAGGACCCTGAAACAATGAGTCCGGTCTTCAGCAGCTTATCTGACCCGAACACCGAGATCTTCAATGCGTTGTACACCGCTGCCAACACCTTGTAGAGGATAAAGCAGATGACGGCACCCCCCAGTGGTGTCGTGACCCAGCACAGGAACACCTTACCCAGGCCGGCCGTATTGATCTGGGAGTTGATGATGCCGATACCCAATATGGCGCCAACCACGGACTGGGAGGTGGATACGGGAAGACCCAGCACCGTCATCACGCTCACGGTCAGGGCGGCAGCCACCGATGACACAATGGCCTGATTCAGGCTGAACGAGGTCAGCCCTTTGAGTGTTTCGATCCCGGCCTGCCCTGAAATCAGGGCACCGGCCACCACAAATAGGGATGCCAGAAAAGCGGCGGTCCAGAACTTGATCATTCTTGAAGTGACGGCAGTCCCGAAAATATTGGACGCATCATTGGCACCCAGGGACCACCCCAGAAAAATCCCGCCAAGTAGGGAATACATCACACCCTCCGTTTCAGGCTGAGGATATTCACCAGTTTTGACACCCGGTCGGCATGATCGGAAATATCTCCCATGAACGTCACCAGTTCCTTGAACTGGAGCTTCATGAACGGGTCCATGTCTGATTTGAAAATTCTCTCTATTAGCCTGTACTCAATGTAATCACACTGGCTCTCATTTTTATCAATGGTATGCAGGATCTCCCGGATCCCGGTTTCATTTCTCAGAAACCGGCCCACCTGTTTGATGACCAGCTCACAGGACTCCATGCTGATCCGGATCAGGTCCGTAATCTGGGGTTCAAACCCTTTGGGAATCTCCACCTGCTGGTACTTGATCACAAACAGCACCTTTTCTAGGTTGTTGGGAATATGATCCAGGGCATTGAGCAACGTCATGATATCCTCACGGGAATCCGGAATCAGAACCTTGCCGTACATCAAATTATTGACCTCATCAATAATGTCATCTGCCTTGGATTCAAACCGGTGGGTCCGGTCCTGCAGGAAATCAAATTCCTCGCATGCCGGTGTTGTAATACAGGTCATCACAGCATTCTGGAAGGACTCCAGGATTATCCCCAGGTTATCCAGATATTTGTAGATCAGCTCTTCAACCCGATTTTCCTTTTTAAAAAACATGGTGTACTCCTGGATCAGTGCAGACTAGGTGTCGGCCAGTTTGTTCTCCACGCTGGAGATCTTGTCTTCCATGCTTTGGGCCTTATCGTTCCGGGTACCCACTTTGATGGTGGTGGTAATGCGGGGTGCCCCCATCCCATGGATGGTTTCGTGACATTTTTTCACCACATCAAATACGGCATCCCATTCTCCTTCGATGTTGGTGCCATAGGCATGAAGACTTGACTTCAAGCCCGCGGCTTCTATGATTTTGTGACAGGCGGCCACATATTTCGATACAGACAGTCCCACCCCGATGGGTACCACACACAAATCCATGATCACATTCATTACACATGCTCCTTTGAGTTTAGCCTAAAACATCCATATTACCTGCTTTGGGCCCGCCTTTCAAGTTGAAGACGTATTTTCGGACACTTTACAAACTCACACAAAACTAGTATATGGGCGTTGCAATTGCAACACAGGGAGTAAAGGATGCCGGGCCACAAGGTCAGACAGATGATGAAAGCAGAACGGGATCTGGCTGAAAAGCGTTTCAGACGGGAAAAGAACAAAAATCTCTTATCCACCCCGGGTATTCACCAGTGCATGATTGTCCTGGATCACCTGAAACCCACGTTCAACATCGGAAAAATATTCAGAAGCGCGGATGTCTTCAGTGTTCACCAGGTTCACCTGGTGGGGATCGATTTTTTTGATCCCGCACCGGGCATGGGTGCGTTCAAATGGGTACCGGCCATGTTTCACAGGAATTTTTTCCAGTGTTATACCTATCTTGTCAACCAGGGGTATACCCCGTTTGTACTGGAACCGGACAAAGGAGAGATGATCTGTGACATCCAATTGCCTGAAAGATCGGCATTCATTTTTGGCCACGAAGAGTTTGGGTTGAGTTTTGACCCCAGCCTGTACCCGGATATCCGGCCGCTGACCATCCCTCAGTACGGGCGGACCGAGAGCCTGAATGTGAGTATAGCGGCCTCCATCACCATGTATGAATATGCTCGGCAGCACAACCGTGGCCAGAACGGGGGATTCAGCCCGAAATAAGGAAAGGGCTGTCAGGAAGAGAATTTAGGATTCGACGCGACTTCCGGCTTTTTATTCAAACCCTGATACCAGGAGAGCCAGCCCACGCCCAGCATGACCAGAATAGCGCCTGCCAGCTGAACGCTGCTGAACCGCTCGCCTAACAGGAACCAGGCATAGCACCCTGCAAAGAGGATTTCCGACATCACAATGATGCTGGCAATACCGGCTTGGATATGCTTGAGACCCGCCATGTAAAGGGTAAACGCCCCTACTGTAGAGAGTCCGATCAAACCGGTAAAAGACAGAAAAAACACCATGCTCAGCCCGCTCGGCTGTTTTGTGAAGGGTTGCAGGAACAACAGGACCATGGATGCGATACCAAATGCAACCCCCAAGGAATATACCGGTCCGTAACGGGACACGATCTGTTTTCCGCAGATCGTCCACCCGGCATAAAATACCGGCACAGTCAGACCGACCGCCAGACCGCTCATCCCACTTTTCATATCTGATGGATTCACGCCGGATGCCAGGAGGGTACCCACAAAAATTACAATGATGGAAAAGGGTTTGGCCCGCCCCAGAGGCTCTTTCCAAAGATACAGGGCGGCAAGGGTCACAAAAGCCGGCATGGCCGCCTGCTCTACCGTGGTCACCGAGGCTCCGTTCAACAGTACGCTCTGATTGTAGAAAATATGAAATAATCCCAGGCACACGCCCATGAGAATAAACCAGATCCAGTCCGATTTCTGTATGGACAGTTGGTGCCGGCGGCGAAGAGCCGACCACAACAACAGCACAATACACGTGGTCAGGTCTCTCCAGAATGCAAGGGAAACAGAAGAGCAGCCTGAGGCATCGACAATATAGGTCACAAATATGCCTGACATGCCCCAGGCTGCAGCAGCGGCAAACACCGCTGAAAATCCGATGAGGTTAGGGTTCAATCCATCATCCTTAAACCGGTTTCTCAGATACCGGTCTGGTTGAGATTGCGGTAGCCGTATTTTCTTTCATGGTTCAACCCCATGTAGATACTGATCACCATGACCACCATGATCACGGTAAACGGCAGGCCGACCGAAATCGCAATGGCCTGGATGGCTCCCAAGGCATCCGCACCACCGCCGACCAGCAGGCAGGCAGCAATCAGCCCTTCCATGACGGCCCAGAAGATCCTCTGGGTGACAGGGGCATCTAGCTTACCACCGGCGGTGATGGAGTCAACCACTAATGAGCCGGAGTCAGAGGAGGTAATGAAGAATACCAGAACCAGCACGATCCCGAAAAAGGAGGTAATTTGTGCCATGGGCAGGTTCTCCAGCATCTGGAACGTGGCCAGCGGAACCTGACCTAACCCTTTAGCGGCCAAGGCACCGACACCTTCCTGGATCTGGAGTAATGCATTTCCGCCAAACGCCTGCATCCAGATCAGGGTCAGCAGTGTGGGAACCAGAAGTACTGCCATCATGAATTCACGTACCGTGCGTCCTTTGGAGATACGGGCGATAAACATGCCGACAAAAGGTGCCCAGGAGATCCACCATGCCCAGTAGAACACGGTCCATCCCTTGTAGAATTTTTCATCCGCCCGGTCAATCCAGTTACTCAGGGGCAGGATGTATTCAACATAGGCCCAGGTGGTTTTAAACAGCCCGGTAAAAAAGTGGGTAAATGACCCGGCCAGAATAATGAAGATCAGCAGAAGGACGGCCAGGGCCATGTTGAAGTTACTCAGCACCTTTACACCGCCCTCAAGCCCCCGAACGACCGAAATAACGGCCACCCCGGTCACGCATGTAATGATGGTCACCTGGAGTCCGATGGTGCTCTCGATACCAAACAGAAAATTCAGTCCGGATGCCGCCTGCTGGGCACCAAATCCAAGAGAGGTGGCCAGTCCGAAAATCGTTGCCAAAACGGAAATGGTATCGATGATATGGCCGGGCCATCCCCAGGCTTTATCTTTCAGCAGAGGGAAAAAAGTGGATCGGATGGTCAACGGCAGCCCTTTATTGAAGGTAAAAAAGGCCAGGGCCAGGGCCGTAACCGCATAAATCGCCCAGGGATGAAGTCCCCAGTGGAACATGGTTGCGCCCATGGCCGCCCGTGCCGCTTCCGGTGTTTTGGGGGTCACATTCAGCGGTGTACCCCACCAATCCGTATAGTAGGCCACAGGCTCGGCAACACTCCAGAACATCAGGCCGATACCCATCCCGGCCGCAAACAGCATGGCAAACCAGGATAATCTGGTAAAATCCGGGGTTGAATCCGGACCACCCAGGCGAATCTTTCCCACTGGCAGTACCGCAACCAGTATGCAGAACAGCACAAAAATGTTCCCTGAAATCATGAAAAACCAGTCAAAATTCTGAATGGTCCAGGATTTGGACGCATCAAAGACCTTCTTTGCCCCCACCGGATTGATCAGTGTCAGTACAATGAACACGATTACCAAGGCCGCAGAGACGAAAAACACGGGATTGTGCATATCCATCCCCCATTTTTCAATATTATCCTGCCCGACTTTGTAATCGGTATCAAACCTGTCGCTCATAAACTTCTCCTTTTATAAGTGTGATACATTTGCGTATGGCCACACGGTGAGTGCGGCACTCTTGCCCCCAAAAAAACAACGCCCGGTTAAGTCATGGACTCAGCCGGGCGATTTGTATATCTGCTATAGTTTCTCCGTTAGCTTCGGGACCACCTCAAAGATGTCCCCCACAATGCCGTAATCGCATTTGGAAAAGATCGGGGCATCCTTGTCCTCGTTGATGGCCACGATCACCTTGGAGGTTTTCATCCCGGCAAAGTGCTGTACTGCCCCGGATACACCGCAGGCAATGTACAGTCTCGGGC